>SABY01000104.1 GCA_009928785.1 Clostridia bacterium
TCAATGCTATTGATACAATTTTCAATTCAACTCAAACAAAAGACAAACTTTCTTTAGATTCTCATCAAATCGAAATGCTTATGATGAGTGAGAATGATATACAACAAGGGAATCTGATATCAGAAACTGATTTGAGAAAAGAAGATGCTAAATGGATGAGTTAACGATATTTTGGACCCAAACAGCTAAAAGACAAAGTGAACATATTTTTGTTTATTGGAACAATCGCAACAAAAGTAAATCTTATTCTAAGAAACTTAACTTCGCGATTAAAGAAAGAATCGAATTGCTTAAATCTCATCCTGAGATGGGGAAAAAAATAATTCTGGAGACACAAAAGAAATTTCTATGCGGCATTACAGCAACTTGTACAAAATTGACAAACCCAAAATTCTTATTACTGGATTTTGGGATAACAGACAAGACCCCAAAAAGCTTCTTAATTTTTTAAAAGAGTAAAATTGCATTAAGGATAATCAGAATATTAAATACGAAATTTTGTGTAATAAAAAATAAATAACCTAACCCGTTAACCATAAAAAACATTTTACAATCATGGAAGTAAACAGAGATTTAAAAGAGCTTCTTTTCGGGATCATCGAGAATCAACTTAACGACAACGACCCTCCTGAAACAAAGATAACCTACGACAGATTGAGAAGTGAAGGTCACAATGATACCCAGGCTAAAGACCTGCTTGCACAATGTGTCGCTGTGGAAATTTTTGGAGTTTTCAAATCAGGTAAGCCTTTCGATGAAGTGCGCTATATCAAAAACCTGAAACGGCTTCCCAAAGAGCCGATGGAATAGACTGATGCGTCACACAGAGCAAAATTTGCTTTGGCTAAAAAAACAGTGCAAATGAAACCACCAAAAGGCACAAATATGTTTGATAAGTCGCGCGAGCACCTCGCCAACGAGCGTACATTCCTTGCCTGGATACGCACCAGCATTGCCCTGATGGGCTTTGGATTTGTAATCGTGAAGTTTGCCCTTTTTCTCAGGCAGTTTTCGGAATTGATGGATGTGCAAGGCCAAATTTCGCAAACGCATTCATCAACGGTGGGCGTGGTGATGGCAGCTATTGGCGTTTTACTCGCGCTGGTTGCTTTTATCCAATACCGCCGACACGAAGCACAACTGAACAACAATTCGTTTTATCCCTCTACGGTGCTTCTGTTTTTTACCACGCTGGTGCTTATCGGCGGCGGCGTGCTGTTGATATTTTATCTGTTATCGACGATTTAGCGCGTGTCCATAATGTAAGCGCTTTTAATAAGAAATTTCCTTCTGACCTGAGCCTGATAATCATCGACACGGAAAGCGCTGAAGAGGGTTGTTATGAAGTTTTATATTTGCCTCTGGTAATTTTTATTTTAATATCAAAACAAAAATGAAAACAAACAAAGCTACGGGTGAGAAGACGGCGGGCAACGGAGCAGGCAGCTCGTGTACCTTTCTGCTCAAAAGGTTTTTTTTAATAATCTTTGTGTTAATGATTTCTGCTATGGCTCATGCGCAGAGCGACACGACCGATCTGCCCGAAATAGAATTAATCTTCGTTGCCGAAAAGATGCCAACGTTTCCCGGAGGAGATGAAGCAAGAATGCGTTACGTAATCTCCAATGCAGTCTATACCCGGGCGGCACAAGATGCAAATGCCGGAGGAAGAGTGTATGTTTCATTTTGGGTTGAGGCGGATGGCTCAATAACCCAGGCGAGAATATTGAAGGGCGTGCATCCCGATCTCGACAGTATAAGTCTGGACCTGGTAAACCAAATGCCCGACTGGATTCCTGCAGAACAAAGAGGTAAGCCGGTGAGATGTCAATTTACAATGCCAATACGTTTTGGGCCTGAAATGTCGAAGTATTGGCGTAAAAAGGGAGAGAAAAGATTTCTCAAAATTTGTGGAGAACAATACGGCAAGAGCCGGGCAGAATGCGACTGCTGGTTCAACTTTATCATTTGGAACTATAACGACAAGACATTAAAATCCCTTGACCTGGATGAGATTTTTAAAAATCAGAAATGTGAATAGGAAGGATTAGTACGACATAGTGCCAGAAAGAAAACCTGGGTTTTGATTTTCAACATTGGTTTTCTATCAACATTATTTAAAATGATCTGCTATTCTCTTTCTATCTTCATTTTCCTTGTCGTTCTTGTGATACAATTCGATGAATATAATTTTTCGTTCCTCAGGAAAGCAGGCATAAATCAATCGTAGGCCTGAATTTACTCCTCTGCCTTTTAATGCTTTGCAAGCAATTTTTTTCACCTTGATGATGGACGTTTCTAACCCCAGATTATCAATACGAAAACTAAAGGGTGCTCTTTCATCGGGCATAACTTCCAACACTTGTTTGAGCACGTCTAAATCATCATTTAGGGTTCTGTATTTTTTTAAAAGGCTTTTCAAATCCTTTTCAAATTCGGCTAATTCATCAAGTTCATTTTTCTTCAATTTCATCTCCGTAGTTTCTTACCGAGAAAGGAGCCTCCCGATAAAAGGCTAATTCATAATTTATCTCTTCTCCTTCTTTCGAAGCCAGCCACGGCATATCTTTATGCGAATAGCCGCTGATTGCTGCTGCCGACCAATCACTCATCTGGTCGATAACTCTGTCGATTATTTCCTTTTCGCTTGCTTTTAGTTTGGTTAGATCAGCTTTTACGAGCGGCAGGTAACGGGTTTGCGGATAGCCGTGATAGGTTGTTTTGATCCTTTGCAACTGTCCGTTGTCCATCATCTGGCCAATAATAGTATCCACACTTTGTGGAACCGGGCCAAAGGGTAATTTCCGGTAACTGGCGCCGGTTAAATGCTCTTCATGCAATTCATAGTAATTGAAGTCGGCAAAATAAAGCAACTTGTAAACAACCGTTTCTCCAACATTGGGTTTACCAGCGCATCGTTCGAGCATATAGAGCAGCACATTCTTAAACTTATTAACTTCCAGCGTTGGTACAGAAATCCGCTCTTCATCGCCCTTTGATGTAGCTTCTGCTTTACTTTCAATATTCTGGCTTATCGCAAATTCCTTTGACATAAAATCATCTATTGAAAAACCCATCACCAACGAAAATTTTTGCAATTCAAGGATATCAATACCCCTGTTCCCCATCTCAATTTGCGCCAATGACGGTCGCGAAATTTTGACGCATTTGGCCAAATCCTGCTGCGACCACCCCCTCATATTGCGAAGTTTGGCTATCCTCTCACCTATTTGCTTTTTTGATAATTCCAGGTTCATATCATTTGATGTTGTGTTGTTTTAAAGTCACAAAAGTAAGAATTGTTTTATTATAATACGATCAGTTGTTTTGTATTAAAACAATTAAAATTACAAAACCCCAGGCCAGAAAGTATAAATACTACATTCCGCGCCAGGCCGTTAACCACTCTATTTATAAATCCATTATTGATACAATGAAAAAACTGATTTACTTTTTAATGATCGGCCTGTTGCTGGCAGGCTGCGAAAAAAACGATGGCTTAAGTCCGCCACAGCGCAATGTGATTTCCGACGAGGAAATTATTCCCTTTGAAGAGCTGCTCATGCTCATCAACATCAAAACCTCCGACAGCACATGGCTGGTGGTAAGCTCCGTGGATTCGGTAAGAATTTTTATCAACGAACATTACTGGAACATGGTCAACTCACAAGCTGTCGATACCTCCAAAGTTGCCAAAACCCACCTCGGCAACACGTCGGTGAGCGGCAGCAAACTGAACTACCTGATCATCGCTGATCAGGATATTGAGGAGCCTGACTACAACACCGCCGGTGAGTTTGCGCAATACCTCAATGCTGCCTATGAGCTGCCTCCGGGCGAGTACGCCTGCTTTATCGAGTCGCTGCAGGTTACCCTCAACGACAACACTGTGCATAAATACTACCCGATGCAATACGCCACTTTCAAACTTGAACCAAACTTTAAAAGTATTTTTCTTGGCGAAATCACTATAAACCTTTATTAAACCATGAAAACAGTAAATATCATAATAGCCATTCTGGTGGTGGCGTTGGTAGCATCGTGCAAGCCGGGCAAAATCAGAGTGCAAAACAACATTTCGCAGGTAGTAATTACCAACGTGCAATGGGGCGACCAATACCTGGCCTATGAACTGTTGCCAGGCGAAACTTCTGATAAGCTTTCCATATCGGACGTCCCCGAAAGCAACAAAATCCGTTTTGTGATGCAGGCCAACAACCAGGCGATTTATCTCGAAACAGAAGAACTCTATCATCTCGATCGCAACGACGACCTGCTGATCGTAATTACCGACAGCACGCCGGTGAAGAATCCTAATGAATAAACCGGCTTCAAAAACTATTTATTTACATTTGCTTGATAGCAATTTTAAATCAAGATTCTGATCCGGATGCGATTCGGGAGATTCTTAGAAAGATTTCAAAAATGAAGGCCTCAAAGACAATTGATACCAAAAAGTATTGTGGCATTGAAACTAAAGGAACGGCCAATGGGCATCCAAAAAAAAATGAGGGATGAGTGGGAATAAAGCCAGATCACTGCTCATTTCGCCGCGCACGTAGCGTTCTCATGTGATCGAATCAATCACTTCCCATGCTTTTTTGTTATTCCGTTTTAATAATCCAAAACTTCAAAAAAGCAATATCCATGAGAACAGTAGAATTGGTAGCAAGTCCCCCGCAGCCGCACTTTGTCGGCGACGGCTTTAGAGTGCATAATTTTATTCCGGGCGGGTTTCGGCTCGACATGCAACGGATGAATCCCTTTATTTTGTTAGATTACGCTTCTAAATTTTATTTCCCGCCTGCCGACAAACCACGGGGCGTGGGCGTGCACCCGCACAAGGGTTTCGAAACCGTAACCATTGCCTACAAAGGCCGCGTGGCACACCACGACAGCAGCGGAGGTGGTGGCGTAATTGGCCAGGGCGATATACAGTGGATGACGGCTGCCAGCGGCATACTGCACAAAGAATATCACGAGAAGCAATGGAGCAAAAAAGGTGGCGATTTTCAGATGGTGCAGCTTTGGGTTAATCTGCCCACAAAAGACAAAAAGAGCGCTCCCAAGTATCAGGCGATAAAAAATAGCGACCTCAGCCGCTACAAACTCGACGGTGGCAATGGAGAAATTGAAGTGATAGCCGGCCGGTACAATGACGTCGAAGGCACGGCTTCCACCTTTACGCCCATCCACATGTTCAATGCCCGGTTGAAGCAGGGCGCCAAAGCCGGTTTCGCTTTTCCCGCCGGCTACAACACTTTGCTGTTGGTGATAGAAGGAAACATAGTTGTAAACGGAAAAGAAAAAGCGCCCACCGATCACCTTGTGTTGATGGCCAACGACGGCGAAAACTTTGAAGTGGAAGCTACCGACGATGCTTTGGTGTTGGTTTTGAGCGGCCAGCCTATCCACGAACCTATTGCCGCGCAAGGCCCCTTTGTGATGAACACACGCCAGGAGCTAATAGAAGCTTTCAATGATTTCAATGCGGGGAAGTTTGGGTATTTGGAGGATTAGTATTTTTGTTCAGGCAATATTTGATAACGAAAGCAGCTATTAAAAACAAAATACGTTATGAAAAGTCCATTTACAGGTAACGAAATGAAAATTGTAAAAGAGTGGCGAACGATGCGGTTTCGCAATGAAGAATTTAAAATGTTGTTTCATGCCTATAAATGTCCAGACACTGGCAATCAATTTGAAGACGATGCATTTGCGGAGTTGAATTTCAATCAGGTGATTAATCAATACAAAGAGAAATACAGCATACCGTTATCACAGCAAATCATTTGATTAGCATTAGTACCTGCTGAAAAACTCAGAAAAATTAAAGGCATGTATTCGTGAAGTCACTTTTTAAAAACCTTGCATCTGAAGCACATCATTATTATCCGAGATGTTAAAGGACTAGAGTTTTTCAGCACCTATTAATAATAGCTTTGTGCTAAACTAAAATAAAAAATGAGGCTTGCCATTTCAAAGACAAAACTCCGGCGGCTACCCAAAGAAATATGTTGGTTTTCTATTTTAAACTTCAATTGGTAATGTTCTGCCGAAAGCTGCGCGGCTTCGGGATGAATCCTTTGATTGGCATCATGCTGCTGATAGCTGCCTTTGTGGGACTTTCGTTTTATCTGTTCTCAAAAACGGAGTTTGCTCCACCCATCCTGGCTTTGCTTGCTTTGGTTTTGCTTTCTAAACTAAGCGAACGCAAAAGAAACGACTTCCTGAAACTGAGTTTTAATGATCGTGCTTATCGCAAATTGCGGCTGATCGAAAATAGCAGTGCGGCGCTGCCTTTCATTGCCATGCTGTTCGCTACGCAGTCGTTCGCGATGGCTGTCATTTTGATGATTTTGGCATTGCTGATGGCTACGGTGAGTTTCCGCAGCAGCTTCCACTACACCGTTCCTACACCATTTTACCGAAAGCCATTTGAATTTGTTGTCGGATTCCGGAAAACCTGGTTTCTCTTCCTGCTGGCTTACTTTCTCACCTTTATGGCTGTCGCTGTCGGCAACTTCAATCTTGGCATCTTCGCACTGCTGCTGGTTTTTTTCACCATGCTCACCTTTTATTCCACCCCCGAAAACGAATATTATGTCTGGTCATTCAGCGATACGCCCCGTGGGTTTCTACTGCGTAAAATCAGAACTGCTTTATGGTACGCCACGCTTTCTACCATGCCCATCTTTTTTAGCTTAGCCATTTTCTTTTTTAATAAAATAGAAATGCTTTTGCTTTTTCAGGTGGCGGGTTACATTTATCTGGTGGCCCTGATCGTGGGTAAATATGCAGCCTATCCGCGCGAGATGAGTTTGCCGCAAGGGATAGTTTTGGGTATTAGCCTCATGTTTCCGCCGATTCTTATTGTTATAATCCCGATGTTTTACCTGCAGTCCGTCAGGAGGCTTAACGATATTTTGGTATGATAAAAATCGAAAACGTATCCAAATTTTATGGCAGCCATCAGGTACTGAAGGAGGTAAATCTGAGTTTTGCCGGCGGGCGGGTTTATGGCATCGTGGGCGAAAACGGCAGCGGAAAAACCACATTGTTCCGATGCATTGCCGGACTTGAAAATTTTGATGGAAACATCACTTCCCCTTTCGACAAGCTCAAAAATCATTTGGGTTTTTTGATGACCGAGCCTTTTATATTTTCTAAAATCACCGGACGGGAATATCTGCAACTCCTTGCCAATGCCCGCAACGTAAAGTTGTCGGATGTAGAAGAGCGCAACATTTTTGAGCTGCCATTGCATCAGTATGCCTCCACCTATTCCACCGGAATGAAAAAGAAGCTGGCGCTATTGGCCATCCTCTTACAACCCAACGACTGCTTCATCCTCGACGAGCCATTTAATGGCGTGGACATCCAAAGCAACATTCTTATTACCCAAATTATCCACAGGCTCCGGGAGTTGGGCAAAACGGTAGTGATTTCCTCACACATATTCTCCACCCTGCGCGACACCTGCGATGAAATACATCTACTGCACCGGGGCGAAATTATCGAAACCGCCGGCAAAGAACACTTCGATCAACTGGAAGCCCGGATGAAAACATCCACCACGGGAAATAAAATTGAAAAATTAGGGCTGCGATAAGAAGAATAGGCTGTGAAATAACATTTGTAGCTTGCTGATCATTACGCAGGTCTGATTTCAGCAAGTTCAACCACCTCAGGGCGGGGAAAGAAAGGCTTTCTGTAGCTTACTGATTACTAACCCTGGCCTTTAGGCCGGGGAAAGAAAGGCTGATAAACTTCTGTGGGCTTTAGCCCAACCGAAATCCCTTTTTACGCGCGGCACAGAAAGTCGAAAGCAGGAGCCACCTCAATTTGGTAACCCTCAGCTTCAATTGTATCGCTATCAGCAAAAGTTACGATGGTGCCTTTGTTCAGATTAAAAAATTTCATCGCAGCCGTCAGGCCTTTCACTTCCCGATCCAGGTTTTCAGGAGTTAAATCATAGCAAACCTGAATCAACGCTTCTGCTGCTCCATTTTTAAAAGCTACGAAATCACATTCGCCTTTATCGTCAAAATAGTAAAGCTCTGAATACTGTTGCCTCAAATGCAGATACACCAGATTTTCGAGTTTTCTTCCTCTGTCGTCTGTTTTGCTCAACGACAAAACATGCACAAGGCCGGTGTCGATAGCATACACTTTTCGCGGATTGATAAGTTGTGCCTTAGTCGAATAACTGAACATTGGCATAAACCCAAAAAGGTATGAAAACTCCAAATGCGACAGCCAGTTGAGAACTGTGCTTGTCGCACCCACCGAGAGAGGTTGCTTTAGTTTTGTAGCAGTGATCCGGTTTGCGATATTCGCCAGCAGATAATTGGCCAGACGTTTAAGCCCCAAGGCATCGTTTATCCCATATCGCGCCACGATGTCTCTCACCAAAATATCGTCATAAAGCATGATTAGCTGCTCATTATCCTCAACCTTCAAAAATTCCGGAAAACCACCCAGTTTCATATAATTCTGAAGGCTTTCAGTGGAAGCCGACAATTGCCGGAAACGCAAAAATTCGCCATAAGAAAATGGATATAATTCCTGCGTAATGTGCCTGCCGGTAAGCCTGCTGCCTAATTCCCGACTCAACATGGAAGCATTAGAACCAGTGGCAATTACTTTAAAACCCTCATCGAGCTTCTGGCGAACATACATTTCCCAGCCCACTACCACTTGTATTTCATCAAAAAACAAAATGTCAGGTTTTTCAATGGCAATGATTTTGTCGAGGCGTGTAAAATCGGTGGTGCTAAATCCATACAACTGTGGGGTATCAAAGTTGAGAAACAAGTATTCATCAGCATTCATACTTTGCATCATTTGCAGCAACAGCGTACTTTTGCCGCACCTCCGTATTCCTGATATGATCAGTGCGTGTGACGACAAGCTCCTGGTTGCCGGAACAAGCGCACGGCTCAAGCCCAAATCTTTCTGATTCAACTGGGAACGTTGTTGATCGATTACCAGTTTTATTACATTTTCAAGAACCATTTTTATTAATTTTTTTGATACAAAAATACAATATTGTTTGATGCCAGAATACAATATTGTTTGATGGCATCGAACAACCTACCTTTTTTAACCTCTCCCTTCTCTTTTAATAATTTACTATCTTTGTCCGTAATTGATTTTCAATATTTCAACACACACAAACACCTACAGTCATGAAAAAACATCTATTCCTTTTCGCAATGGCCTTGCTGATGAGCGCATCAGTGGTGGCTCAGGGTTTTATCTCGCCGGATAAACAATGGAACGTTTTCATCTCTTCTTATACTGGCTGCAACACGGAAATTTTTAAGATTCAGGGCGATTCTATCGTCGAGGGTACCACCTACAGCAAAATCTGGGTTTCGTACGATTCGCTGGTAAGCTTGCAGTTTATGGGGCTGCTGCGCGAAGCCGGCAATGTGGTTTATTACATGCAGCCCAACCTTACTGAAGGCGTACTCTACGACTTCAACCTGCAGGTGGGCGAAACCGCCATGGTGCGCAACTATTTCTGTTACGAACTAGATATTCCGGTAACCGTTGTCAGCATCGACACTGTAGATTATTTTGGCGTGGAACGCCGGCAGTGGCTTTTGCAAAATGAAGAATTTTGCGACACCTGGGTGGAAGGCATCGGCAGCCTGTCGGGGTCGCTTTATACCATGTTTAGTGCCTGCATCGTCTGTCCAGTGTGGGAGCTGCTTTGCTACCACGAAAACGACCTCCTGCTTTACCGGATGCCGTACGCTACCACCTGCTACCAAACAAGCGTAGGCATCGATGAACCAGCTTCAGGCACCCATATTTTTGTCGCGCCCAATCCCGTAAAACGTGGCGACAATTTCACCCTTAAAACATCCGGTTTCATTGGCGCAATCAATATTTTTAATTCTTCCGGAAAGTTGGTTCGCAGCTTTTTAAATACAAACGAACCCACCATTACCATTTCCACCGAAGAGCTGGCACCAGGGATTTATTTTATAACAACAACTACCTCTGACAATAGTAGGAGTGAGATGAAGCTGGTGGTGGAGTAGAGAAATATCGAAATCTCCCGAAGTTCTTTTCTGAAAAAACATTAAATGTCGATATTTTCCTTTGCGTGATGTGCCATCAGGTGAGGAATATTGTTACTTTTGATACATCTCAAAAAAACTATAATCATGAAACACCCGATAATTATTATTGGCATGCCCCGTTCAGGAGCTTCTTTTGTTTCCGAGTTGTTGCATCTCTCAGGCATTTTTATGGGCGCCGATCGCAAGCACAATGGCGAGTCGCAGCTCTTTGCTGATGTCAACCACTGGATAATGGCTCAGGCGGGAGCTACCTGGGACAATCCTTACAACATGCAGTTTATCGATGATGAGTTCAAAACCAAAGTAGCCAAAAACCTGCGGCGCCAGCTCAAAGGAAACTCTTTGCGCCATTACCTGGGCGATGAGCGGCGTGGCTACCGCAGTTTCGATCGCATCAATTTCGACTGGGGTTGGAAAGACCCGCGTACAACCTTTACGCTCGAAATATGGAAGACACTCTTTGAAGATGCACGTATCGTGCACGTTTACCGCAACCCGGTAGATGCCGCCGAGAGTCTGCGGCGCTACTGCACGGAATATCAGGATTTGCACCTTAAATCGTTTCTGGGAGGTTTCAAACGCAACCGATTGGCCCGAAAGTTAAGCCATCAGCGCCTTTACGACTTCTCCTTGCGCGCCCTTCACCTCGACGAAGGCTATAAACTCTGGCAGCAGTATATCACCCAAGCCAACCGTGTGCAGGAAGCTACCGGTTTCCCAACATGGCATCTGCGCATCGAAAACCTTTTGCAGGAACCACAAGCCGAAATAGAAAAACTCTTTGCTTTCCTCGGCTTCCGAGTCCCCGACGGTATTTACAAAGAGGTGGAAGAGAAAATTTCTAAAAAGAAACTCTTTGCCTTTACCAGCGACAAAAAACTGAATGAATATTACCAAAGCATCCGCAATCAGTCGTTGGTAACCGAGATGAATTATCACGAGATCGGGTAGCGTAAAAAGGAAGCCCAAAAAAATAATTTGCTTAGCGCAAAAAAATTTTCAAAAAAAGTTTGTCGGGAAAGAAAAGGCTATATCTTTGCAGCCGTTTTGAAAACGAAGTTCTCGATAAAAATTATGGTCCGGTAGTTCAGTTGGTTAGAATGCCTGCCTGTCACGCAGGAGGTCGCGAGTTCGAGTCTCGTCCGGACCGCCTTCAAAAAGCCCGTTGTAAAGATTGTCTTGCAACGGGTTTTTTTATTATCCGACAACCATTTTCATAAATTACTGTTAATGTTCCATTGTCGAATAATTTATAAATTAGCTTTGTTGCTTTAAAACAAATAAACAGCTACTACTTATGAAAAAACTTATTTACACACTGATAGCTTTTCTTGTGCTACAGTCTGCCGCTATTTCTCAAACAGCCATTATCTCGGAGGATTTTTCCTCTCCGGTGGGCTGGGAGATGCAGGGCAACTGGGTGCAGGAAGATGGCTACCTGATGCTTTATTATTATCCCATCGTTGACGACTACGACTTCTCGGCCTACTCCAATTCCTTTGATGTTCCGGCAGGTGGTGGCGAAGTTGTCATCAGCACTTTTCTGGATGTTTACCTGGCCAATGTTACCGATGAGCGATGCATTATCTCTGTCGTAGCAGGCGACAACGAAACCGAGCTGTGGAATCGCCCGCTTTCTGAAGGCCCTTACGGCGATTTTCAGGGCACCGACCTTACCCTTTCGCTCGACGATTTTAGCGGACAAAATGTGCAGTTGCGGTTTCGTTCGTTTGGATCTTCTACCAATGCGCTGTGGGGATGGTTTATTTTTAATATCAATCTTACCACCTGGTTCGATCACGAACTGAGTGCATTGCAGATCAATGGCCCTTCCCATCTGGACGTATCGCAGGAAGGTATCTGGGAGGTGAAAGTTAAAAACCAGGGACTCAATCAGGAAACTGGTTTTGCGGTAAACCTGCACAGCTACAAAAGTACCGAAGTGCTTGCTTCTGTAACCTACAACGGTTCGCTGGGTTCGGGCGAAACCACAATTCTGAACCTCAATTATGCGCCCGACAGGGTGCACAATACCATGTTGTATGCTACCATCGATGCTCCCACGGATGAGTTTGTTACCAACAACATTACTTCCGGCACTTTTTTGCGCGTGAAACCCGAAGCAGAATACAGCATTCTGTTCTGGGACAACGACAATGGCATCGAGTCGGTGGAATCGCCGGAAACCGGACAGTTGCAGCAGCCGCATGTAGGTTTGATGAAATCTTTGCAAATGTCAGGAATCGCTTTCGATTATGTGTACGAACTGCCCGAAGACCTCCCAGCTTACGACCTGGTGATTACCACCATGGGCAACTACTGCCTGAGCTGAGGTCAGACCCCGCCCGGTACTGTATCTGAAGCAGACCAGGCCACGCTCATTGATTACCTCGAAAACTATGATGGTAATCTCTACATCGAAAGTGTTAATCTCGGCTTCGATCTTCGCGGCACCGATCTACTCGAATTATTAGGACTTAAATTTCTGGATGATGGCATCGAGGATAACGTGCGTAATCTTAATCCCAAAAGTGATAGCCTGCTGGCTTCCATTGGCTTTGATTATCGCGGCGGCGACTCGCCCCACTTTAGCATCGACCGCCTGGCGCCTACCACCAGTTTGCCACTGTATGCTTCGGGAGATGGATACGACCGAATGTTCGTAAAACAGCAAGAACAATCGTACCGCATCGTTTCGTCAACGGTTACTTTTGGCGCTATTGCCGATGGCGACAGCCTGAGCACAAAAGCATATATGATGGCCGAAATAGTGAATTACCTGCTTAACATTTCTACCATCACCGACCTGCAGGAGGTTTTTGCGCCTACTGCGCAACTTGCCGCAAAGGCGTTTCCCAATCCCTCTTCCGGGCTTACTCATTTCGAGTTTCACCTGGCCAACGCCTCTCCGGTAACATTCTCCGTTTATGATCAAACCGGCAGATTAATTCATCAGGAAGCCAAAGACATGTCAGCCGGAACACAGCTTTTCCAATGGCAGGCCGCCGATGTGCCACAGGGTATTTATTTTTATAATATTAATACAAATACCGGCAGCAATACTGGTAAGGTAGTGATTCGGTAAAACGACATTACTTTTCTAAAATAGCAGAGGAGCCTGGCAGCATTGTGTCAGGCTCCTTTTGTTTTTAAGAGGAGATTTCTTTGCCGCATGCACGGCAGAGAAATGACAAAGTGGATAAGGCTTTTTCATTTTTTAGCCGGAAGATTTCTCCAAAAAACTCTGACAAAGGCTATGGTAAAATGAGCCACAAGGTAAAGATTTCCTTTTTTATCTTAATGAAATAAATCCAGGTAAATAATGAAAACCTTATTTTTACATACCCAACCTTAGTAGAGAAAAAAGTAGTTCCACCATCACATTAAACCTTATTACCTTATTTCATTATTGTTTCGGGTAGTTTTGCCTAATAGTAATCAGCTTCTTATTATTGAATAAAACGCCTCATTCCGGATCGTTCCACAGCGCTATTTTCCCATCGAGTTGGACGGCAATTACCGTTACGTTTTCGTCGAGTGAGGTGGTGGGGATGTCGATGTAAATTATGCCGGGTTTCTCGCTCCAGTAGGCTTTCATCTTTTCGTCCCAGGCGAGTTTTGTTCCTTCACCTACTACCCTTACGCGGTTGATTTTGTTTTTGAGGCCCTTGATGGCGATGGATCCGATAGGCTTGTTTTCGACGAAAAGAAAAAGTGTGGTGCTGTCGGGCGAAAGCGTGGTGGGGCCAGAGAAATAATCTTTGGAGATGCCTGCCCCGGTGCCATAAATAGCCTCCTGGTTTTTGTTGACCCACTGCCCCAGCTCCTGCATTATTGCAACCTGCTCATCGGGAATAGTGCCATCGGCTTTTGGCCCGACGTCGAGCAACAGGTTGCCACCTTTGCTAATCACATCTACAAAAATACGGATGATCTGATTTGCGGTTTTGTAGTTGAGGTCGTGGTGCTGAAATCCCCACGAGTCGTTCATGGTCATGCAAAGTTCCCAGTATTTATCTTTGGGTTTTGTAATAGGAACGCCCTGCTCGGGGGTGGCATAATCGCCGTAGCCTGCCAGGCGCGAGTTGATGATAACATCGGGGTTGTCATGCAAAAGCAGTTCCCTTATTTCGCCGGCTTTCCAGGCTTCGGCAGATTGCTCCCAGTCGCCGTCGAACCAGATCAGGTCGGGATGGTACTTTTCTGAAATTTCATTGATTTGATTAAAATTAAAATCCACAAAGCGATTCCATTTCACGGTGTCGGTTTCATAGCGTTTTTTATTTCGGGTCAGGTTGGGATAGTCGGGATGCGACCAGTCCAAAAGCGAATAATAAAGACCCACTTTCAAATCCTGCTTACGAAGGGCTTCCACCAGTGGCGCAATCAAATCTCTGCCTGCCGGGGTTTTATCGACAACGTTCAGACTACCGAAATCCGAATCCCACAGCGCCACCCCGTCGTGATGTTTGCTGGTAAATACCGCATAGCGGGCACCACTTTCGTGGATGAGGCTGCCCCACAGCACAGGATCATAATTTTGCGCCGTGAAACCATCGAGCTGCTTCATGTAATCTTCATGCGAAAGGTATTCATTAAAAAACGACCAGGATTCATCAATGCCATCCACGGCATAGATGCCCCAATGGATAAATATCCCAAGTTTGGCATCTTTAAACCATTGCATTTTGCCCGGTGCTTGAGCCATTGTCCGATTATGAAACCCCGGCATTGCCAGCAGAACCACGGCTAGCATTACTATTTTCTTTTTCATGATGTTAAAAATTTCGGACAAATGTAAATATTATGACAATGAAAAAACCTATTATTGCAGGGTTGTTTGATGATGATGAACAATACCGCACCTATTTTATTTAGTAAAAACCTGAATAATTTTTAGAGAGGTTGGAACTGGTGTTCCGGTTGGTCTTCAAAACCAATATCAGACGGATAAAACCGGCTGTGGCAGGTTCGATTCCTGCT
>SABY01000241.1 GCA_009928785.1 Clostridia bacterium
GATCCCGCCTCCCTATTTTCACACCAATTTGTGTCATTTCGTGCGAAATATTTGCGCAGCAAATTTAAAGAGAGAAAGCTAAAAAAAAGTCAATTGATTTTTTATTGGATTGATGCGAAAAATATTTTTAATTTCGCTCCACTTTATCATTCGTAATAATTCATTTTAAGCAACACATTTTATTAATTACTAAATCATTAATTATGAAAAAACTATTTACTTTTCTAATGTTAACGTTGGCACTCTCCTTTGCTGCTACAGCACAGTATGCCGACAATTTTGACTCGTACAACTCCGGTGAAAAGCTGGTGCAGCAAGCGCTGGCCGCCGGGATTGACCATTGGACTACCTGGAGTGGCGATGGCGGTGCCGGCGGGGCCGAAGACCCCATGGTTACCACCGATCAGATGCTTTCGGCTCCCAACGCAGTGGTGTGCGAAGGCACCAACGACTTTGTGGCGCTCTTTGGCGACCAAACCGAAGGCAAACACATAGTAGCTTTCGACGTTTTTGTACCCACAGGATTTGTTGGCTACTTTAACCTCTTGCAGGTTTACGGTGAAGCTGGTGCAGGTGCAGTGTGGGGATCAGAAGTTTACCTCAATCCCAATGGCACCGGCAGTTTGAATGCAGGAGGCCTTACCGCATTTGCTACCTTCAACTATCCCTACGACACCTGGTTTCACGTAGAAAACATTGTGGATCTGAACGCTGACGTGGCTTCACTAATGGTGGAGGGCGCTGAAGTGGCATCGTGGCAATGGAGCCTGGGAGCTACAGGTACCGGACAAAATACACTGGCAGCTATGGATATTTATGCAGCAGCTACCAATGGCACACCCAAATGCTACTTCGATAATCTGGAGTTTTCGCAGGCTACAGCTTTTGAAATTTCCGACGATCTGGAAGCCTACAATGCCGGCGAAAAACTGGTTCAACAAGCATTGGCTCAGGGCCTCGAATACTGGACATGCTGGAGTGGCGATAGCGGCGCCGGCGGTGCCGAAGACCCGATGATAACCACCGATCAGGCTGCTTCCGGTAGCAACTCCGTGGTGTGTGAGGGAACCAATGACTTTGTGATGCTCTTTGGCGACAAAACCAGCGGTAAGTACGCCGTAAGTTTTGATGTGTTCGTTCCTACAGGATTTGTGGGTTATTACAATCTGCTGCAAGTATATGGCGAAGCCGGAGCAGGCGCAGTTTGGGGTTCAGAGGTTTATTTTAATCCCAACGGAACTGCCACATTGAATGCAGGAGGCGCCACCGCATTGACTACCTTCAGCTATGCCTACGACATCTGGTTCCATGTTGATAACATCGTCGATCTTAACGCCGACCTGGCCACATTGATGGTGGAGGACGCTGAAGTAGCTTCATGGCAGTGGAGCCTGGGAGCTACGGGATCCGGTCAGAATACGCTGGCAGCCATGGACATTTATGCCGCAGCTACCAACGGTACCCCCAAATGCTACTTCGACAACTTTACCCTCGAAAATTTTGCAGGCCTCCCCGCTCCCACCAACCTTACAGCCACTGTGCTCGATAATGATGTAACCCTGCAGTGGGATTCACCCTCCGGCGACTTGATCGGCTACAATGTGTATCGCGACGGCGCTATCATTGCCGAAGAAATTACCGAAACTACCTACGTGGATATGGATTTGTTGCCCAACTATTACATGTATGATGTGAAAGCTGTTTACGCCGAAGGTATCTCCGCAGGCGCCGGCCCGGTAGAAGCTTTCATAGAAGGTGGTATCGATCGCGAAATGGTATTACTGGAAATCGGCACCGGCACCTGGTGTCAATTCTGCCCAGGCGCAGCCATGGGTGCCGACGACCTGGTAGAAAATGGCAAGAATGTGGCCGTAATTGAATACCACAACGGCGACGACTACACCACACCAGAAACCGACTATCGCAATGGTACCTATTATGGTATCGGCGGCTACCCCACGGCATTTTTTGATGGCGTTATCTCGCATGTGGGCGGAAACAATACCCAGAGCCTTTATCAAACCTACCTCCCCTCCTATGAAGAACGCGCTGCTAAAATGTCGTTGTTCGAATTAGATTTGGATGTGGTAAATAATGGAACAACAGCAGTAGATGCTTACGTGATGATTGATAATATCTATCCTTACACCGGCAGCAATGTTGTGTTGCATGTTGTTCTTACCCAATCAGAAATAGCCGAAAACTGGCAGGGACAAACGGAACTCAACTTTGTGTGCCGCAAAATGTATCCCAACCAAATGGGAACTGCCATGAACTTTGCGGGTCAGAGCACCTACGAAGGCGTTTTTACTGTAGATATCACAGGGTATGTAAAAGACAATTGCGAAATCGTGGTTTTCCTGCAAGACAACGATACCAAAGAGGTGTTGCAGGCACAGAAATTCGACCTGGAAAACATTGTAGGTATCGACGAAAACCCGGTACGCCGCTCCGTAAGTGTGTATCCAAATCCGGCCAGCTCTAATCTGAATATCACGGTTGAAAAAGGTTTGACCGGAATAAAAATTATGAACCATCTCGGACAACTGATGCTGAACAGAGAAACAACCGGTACCAGTTTCAATCTGAATGTTGGTAGCTATGCTCCGGGCGTTTATTTTGTCACCGTTATTACCACAGAAGGAACCATGACTGAAAAAATAGTGGTAGAATAATCCTGTGAGACATCGTGGATTAAATCGTTTATCCACCTTGTTTTATTAATATTAAAAAAACAGCGTCCTATTTGCGGCGCTGTTTTTTTTAGTGGATGTGCTGATTTGCTGATTTGCTGATATGCTGATGTGCTGATTTGGAATTAAGAATTTGGAATTTATGGCTCTAATATTTTTTATTGTGTGTAGCTCATCTGTTGCATCTCAATAACCCTGCCCTTTAGGGTGGGGTCAGGTAGCCCGGTCAGAAACCTGCGGGCTTTAGCCCGCAATA
>SABY01000242.1 GCA_009928785.1 Clostridia bacterium
CTCTTCATCATGTTCAGGAACTTGCTTCAAAAGCGGGTGCAAAGATACACACATATAATTTTAGGAAACAAGCTTTTTTTTCAAAAAAATGAAAATAGTTTGCAGGCTACTGATTATCTGGTTTTTACGGACGATTATTTTTATCCGAAAGGCTGATCTTCTGCCGAATTATTATGCTGCAAAACAACTTTTCTGTTCTTTTCAGGGATCATTTTGAGCATGTCCGGGTCAAAATCCGGGATTTTTCATCGGATTTGATATGAATCTTTTCGTCGGGCGAGTGCACGCCTTTTAGTTCGGGGCCGTAGCTGATCATGTCCATCTTTGGGTAGGTTTCGCCGATGAGGCCGCACGCCAGGCCGGCGTGTACAGCCAGCACTTTTGGCGCTTCGTTGAAAAGCTTTTCGTATGATTTTTTGGATACCTGCAAAATATCGCTTTTGGGATTGGGCCTCCAGCCCGGGTAGCCATCGGTATGCTCTACTTCGGCGCCGGCAAGTTTTAATACGGCGGCTACCCTATTTACCACATCGTCCAAAGCGCTGGCCACAGAGCTGCGCTGGCTGGTGGTAATAAAGAAATAATCGTCGTAAGTTTTTACCGAAGCCAGATTGGTAGAGATCTGCACGAAGTTGGGTATGTCGCGCGACATCTCCGTGACGCCGTGCGGCAAGGCATACAGGGTGAGGATTGAGCGAAGAAGCGGGTGGGAATTTCCAATAACGAAAAATTTTATCATTACTAAATCGTCACATTTGTTTGCCTAATCGGGAATAACCACGTGCTGTTGCTGAACACCTGGCACTTTTTATGGCCGAATTTTATTACACCTATTAATAAGGTGTAATTGTACCATCAAAAAAAACTTTTTATTTTTTTGTTGTCGAGCAAAAACTTTTGTATTTTAGCCGCTTATTATTAATGCAAACATTGCATAGCAAAATGGTAACCAATATGAAAATACCCCTGCTCATATTCCGACTGCATTCTGCCGTTTGCTTTAGCTCAGCCCTTTTGAGCCTTCTTTCATTCTTCGGCCTTTTACAAATTGCCACCTTTGCACCGGCAGCGGGAGGGTGGATACTAAGAAGAGAAGAGAAGAGAAGAGAAGAGAAGAGAAGGAAGCAACCAGTGGGTTGAAATTTTTGAAGTTGGATTTTCAAGGTTATTGTTCCCACCTTAAGATTGATGTATTATTCCCTTTAGTTTCAACAAATTTTTTCTTTACACAACCTTAATTACAATTACCATGAAAATAAAAATTTCTATATTATTGAAAATTGCCTTTTTAGCTCTACTATTTTTAATTACTTGTAATTCCGCCGTATTTTCGCAATCCTTTAATATAGAATGGCAGGTATGTTATGGCGGCAGTGAAATGGATATGCCAAGAGATATAATAGAAGTCACAGATGGTTATTTGATTGCTGGCCATACAAAGTCTACTGATGGAGATGTTTCCTCAAATCATGGCGAATGGGACATTTGGCTGATTAAAATAGATTTTGCCGGGAATATAATGTTTGAAAAAACTTATGGCGGAAGCTATGATGAGGGTACCTATGGCATCTACGCAGCTCATGATGATACCTACTATATTGTTGGTTTATCATATTCGTCCGATGGCGATATTTCCCACGATCACTATCCGACCAGCGGCGATTTCTGGATTCTTAAAATCGATGGTTCAGGAAACATTATATGGGAAAAGATTATAGGAGGCAATGGCCACGATCAGCCCTTCAAGGGAGTTGCTACCTCCGACGGCGGATTGGTGGCTGCAGGCTGGACAGGCTCCACTGACGGGGATATTAGCATTAATTACGGTGCATATGACATGTGGATGGTCAAGCTAAACAGTGATGGCGAAATAGAAGGGGATTTTACCGCCGGTACTGATTTTTTCGAAAACGGGCAGGCAATTATTCAAACCAGCGATGGAGGATACCTGTTCGGAGGTAATTCTACTATGGGTGAAGGAGGTAACCTTAAATGCGAACCACATAGCCCGGCTGCTGAAGCAGTTTTGATAAAACTAGATGAACAACTGAATATCGAATGGCAAAATTGTTATGGGGGTAGCGACCAAGAAACAATATTAGGTGTTATTGAAGTAGATGACGGATATGCATTTGTTAGCTCAAGTGACTCTAACGATGGAGATTTAACAGGCTCTGGATGGCATGGGAAAACTGATATATGGGTAGTAAAACTGGATTTTATTGGAAATATCCAATGGCAAAAGTGCTATGGGGGTTCGGGTTACGAGGGTGGAGCTCATATAATTTCATTAGATGACAATACCTATACAGTGGTTGGGTCGACTCGGTCTCATGATGGCGATATAAGCAACAATCATTCTCAGGTTGATCAATTTTCTGATATTTGGATTTTTAACATCAGTGATACCGGTGAATTGCTGTGGGAAAGGTGCTTTGGTGGCCAGGGTGATGAATATGTAAACAATGGTATAGTAAAAAAAAGTGCCTTGAATTATATCATCGCAGGGGAAACCAATTACGGCCCTTCCTTTGATGTAGCCTGTATGCCTCATGGCGGCCCTGGTGACAGGGATTTTTGGGTATTTGAGGTAAAGGATACCACAGTAAACGTGCCGGAGCAACCACCGGCCACAACAGGCATTACCGCCTACCCCAACCCTGCCCGCGACTATGTGTGTTTTGACCGCAAAGGCAAAGCCAGCAGCGGGCACCTGGAGATCAGCATTTTCTCGGCAAGCGGCATTCCGGTAAAGGAGCTAACCCTCCATCCCGGCGAAACCATCAAGGTGTGGGACACCCGCACCATACGGGCAGGCGTGTATTTCTACCGCAGCCTCAGGAAGGACGGAACAGCCGAGTATGGTAAAATCGTCCTGGAATAACCTATATTTTTAAATACAGTATTTATATTTAATTAAAAATTAATTTCAAATGAAAAAC
>SABY01000243.1 GCA_009928785.1 Clostridia bacterium
CCTGCCCTTTAGGGTGGGGTCAGGTAGCCCGGTCAGAAACCTGCGGGCTTTAGCCCGCAATACTTTCACTTCAGTATCTTTAAATGAACTCCTCATACCTTGCTATTTATTTGGGCTAAAGCCCGCTGAAATACTATTGCCTTTTTACCCCCGGCCTAAAGGCCGGGGTTTGTGAACAACCTGGCCACAAAGTTTTATATCAGAGCCGAATTTATTTGGAATTTGGAACTTGGAATTTGGAATTTGGAATTAAGAATTTGGAATCTATTTCCGCCGATATTCCTGCCGTAAAAGGCCGAAGCTAAGGATATCGAAATATTCGCCGTTGTAATAGCGCGCCTGGCGCAAACATCCCTCCTGCACGAAACCCGCTTTCTTCATCAATGCCATAGCGGCCTGGTTGTAGCTGATCACTTCGGCTTCGAGCCGGTGCAGGTTGAGGTGATCGAAACCGTGGCTGATGAGCTGCTGCATCACCATCGTACCAATGCCCTGATGCTGGTATTCGGGATGAATAAACAAACTTAAAGAAGCCTTGCGGTTGAACCACCGGATGCTTTTGTAGGCCGCCTGACCCACCACTTTCTTTTCATTTTTAATATTAAAAACAACTTCCTGCGGCATCTTGTCGGGATAAGTCCAGGTTTCGGTGAGATTGCAGGCCACTTCGGGCAGCAGCGCGATGCGCCTGACTTTATCTGAAACGCTGTGAGTGGATGTAAGCGCTAATTGATCAGAACAAATGATTTTCATAGAAATAGTTTTTTAAAAAAAGCAAAAATAACAAACAACCATCGCCTGAAGCATCCCAAAAAAATTCCCAATCTTATGGTTTTGCAAATGTATGAATCATGTAACTTTTCCCAATAGTTATGTAATAGTTTTCGATAGAGCGGAGACTACTTTTGTGAGGTTCGTGAAGGCATGACTTACGCCACGTGTAAACTGCTGAAACATGGAATTTTTTATCACAATCAAAAATTTATAATTATGGGAAACATACTTTATTATGTAGCAGTCATCCTGGTCATTTTATGGCTTATCGGATTTCTTGGCTATCAGGCCGGAAGCATTATTCACATCCTCCTGGTGATAGCAATAATTGCTGTAATACTCAGGATTATTCAGGGAAGAAGAGTTTGACAGAAAGACGCGGGATTTTTTTTATCCTAATTATTAACCTTTTAAAATTAAAATTATGAGCTCAGCAAAAGTAGTAATGGTGTTGCTGGCCGGCTTTGCCGCAGGGGCATTGTTAGGCGTGGCTTTGGCACCGCAGAAGGTAAAAAGAGTTGAATGTACGGGCACAGCAGAAAAAGAATTCGTTGATTTTATCGACGAAACCACCGAAAAGTTTGAAAAGTTGATGGATGAAGTCGGGAAAAGAAAAACTGAATAATCGGTCAACGAATAAAAAGAAGCAAACAAGTTTTTAAACTTCACAAGCTTTCGCACGAAAGACCTTAACTGTAAAGGATTATGAAAAAAGAAGTGTTACAACTCCCTTTTTTTGCAAAGGCATCTTTGTTTTTCATGGGCATGGTTGCCTTTGTTAGTGTATTATACATCGGAAGCGGCATCATTGTGCCGCTCATTTTCGCAACGATGATTGCCATTGTGCTACAGCCAGTGGTTGGTTTTTTTGTACGTAAAAAGATAAACAGGATTGTGGCTATTATCATCACTTTAATTCTGGCCATCCTTATCCTTGTTGCTTTTGGTTACTTTTTATATTCGCAGGCCACACGGTTTAGCGATTCGTGGCCAAAGCTGGTAGATAAGTTTACGGAGGTATTCAATTCCAGCACAGCGTGGACATCCGATCAGTTTAACATTAGCCCCGAAAAAATCAAAGATTGGGTATCGGAGACCAAAGCTGATCTTTTCGACACCAGCGGGAGTATTATCGGGAAAACCCTCATCAGTGTGGGCACCAGCCTTGTGGTATTGTTCATAATTCCCGTTTACGTTTTCATGATCATGTTTTATGAACCGCTATTGCTTGAGTTTATTCACCGATTATTTGGCCAAAGCAACCACAGCATGGTTGGCATAATTACTACCAAGATAAAAACCGTAATACAGGGTTATCTCATTGGCCTGACCATAGAGCTTGTGATCGTTGCAGCCTTGAATTCAGTTGGCCTTCTAATACTTGGAATTCAGTATGCTATTCTGCTGGGCGTTATTGGCGCACTGCTCAATCTCATCCCATACATTGGAGGTATTATTGCTGTAGCCTTGCCCATGATGATTGCATTGGTCACCAAAACTTCACCCTGGTACGCTTTATATGTTCTGGCTATCTATTATTTCATCCAGTTGATCGACAACAACTACATTGTTCCCAAAATCGTGGCCTCCAAAGTAAAAGTCAATGCGCTGGTTTCGATCATAGGAATTCTGGCATTTGGTGCGTTATGGGGGATTCCGGGAATGTTTGTTTCCATTCCGCTAATAGCAATAGT
Source organism: Clostridia bacterium (assembly GCA_009928785.1). GTDB lineage: Bacteria > Bacteroidota > Bacteroidia > Bacteroidales > 4484-276 > SABY01. Next base: position 2,469 of record SABY01000243.1, read on the forward strand.
TAAGGTAATTTTCGACCAAATCGAATCCATGAAACCCTGGGGATTTCTATTGGGTGACACCATGCCTGAACTGGCCATATTTAAGATCAAAATCAAAAAGAAATAACCTGTCAGCCTCTTTTTAAACTTCTGGCTGGCCTGGCACAGAAAATCTATTCATAACCTTACAAAATGAAAAAGATAATACCCATTGTAAAAGTAAAAAGTTTCGCCACCGCGCAAACCATCAAGATCAGCGAGAAAACTATTGAAAGAACAAAAAAGGCACATGGTTTTTTCGCTGAGGTTGGCAATATGTCTATGTTCACCGGGAACATCTTCAGGGAAACATTTTCTGTACATTTTGAATTTAACCCACATTGCAGGGAAAAGGTTATAACCTCTTGATATTATGATGAATCATTTTTAAAAATTTCTGTAGGGGGGACTACGGATTTTTTCCGATG
>SABY01000105.1 GCA_009928785.1 Clostridia bacterium
GGGATTTGGGATTGGGGATTTGGGATTGGGGATTTGGGATTGGGGATTTGGGATTGGGGATTTGGGATTCCAACAACAATTTACTCCTCACACGCTCCCATTGCTTTTAGTATTTTCAAAGCAAGACGTTCTTTGATATCAGCGTGTCGTGGAACGGTTTCAATATGCCCGTTTTTTGGGTTGATCCATAAGGAATGTGAAGCTCCTTCTTTTTTCAAGTAGCATCCAGCCATCCTTAATCTCTTTTCAAGAAGCCTTCTTTTCATCCGATGGCTATTGTATCCACTACCGCATCTTCGGACAATCCCCGGCGAAAGTCTTCCCGTCGGTCTTCGAGAATAAACTCCACTGCTTCCTTCAAATTCTCTTTAGCCTCTTCGATGGTTTCACCTTGACCATTAGCACCCGGCACCTCAGGACAAATAGCCCAAAATCCCCCTTCTGATGCTTTGTCGATTATTACGCTTAATTCACCTTTCATTGCTGTAATTTATTTTAAATCCAAACATAAGTAACGTTTTTTTTAGGGGAATAGCATTTCATATCGCCAGGAACCCGTCAAACTTCAATAACCAAACCGCTCCGGGATTTGGAATTTGGAATTTGGAATTTGGAATTTGGGGTTTGGAATTTGGAATTTGGAATTTGGAATTTGGAATTTGGAATTTCTTAGCTCTCCCATTTACAAATACGACCTTAGCAGCATACATTTTGAGTTTTCTTTCAGCGTGCGGATTGCACGCTCTTTTATCTGCCTTACACTTTCACGACCAATGTTGAAGCGTTCGCCTATTTCGTCGGGGGTGAGGGGGTAGCTGCCGTCCAAGCCAAAAAAAAGGCGCAATATTTCGGCCTCGCGGTGGGTAAGCGTGGAGATAAATCGGTTTATTTCGATGCGCAACGATTCTCTAAGCAGGGCTGATTCGGGGGTTTGTTCGGTGTTTAGTTGCAGCGTGTCGAGCATCGTTTTGTCGTCGTCTTCGCCTATCGGTGCATCAATAGAAGCATGGCGCCCAACACTGCGCAGCAGCTTTACCACGTCTTCCTCGGTGAGGTTTATTGCCTTGGCAATTTCGCCAGGCTCAGGTGGCCGCCCCAACTCCTGCTCGAGATTAGAAACAAGACGCTGAATTTTATTTATCAAACCTACGCGGTTGAGCGGAAGGCGCACAATGCGCGCCTGCTCGGCCACGGCCTGCAAAATGCTTTGGCGTATCCACCATATAGCGTAGGAGATAAATTTAAAACCGCGCGTTTCATCGAAACGTTGCGCGGCTTTCATAAGTCCCAGGTTGCCCTCGTTGATAAGATCGGGCAGGCTTAATCCCTGGTTTTGGTATTGTTTGCTAACGGAAATAACAAAGCGGAGGTTGGCGAGGGTAAGCTGGCGCAAGGCTTCGTTATCGCCCTGGCGGATGCGCTGTGCCAGCGCCACTTCCTCTTCGGGCGAAATCAAGGGCTGCTGCCCTATCTCATGCAGGTATTTGTCGAGTGAAACCGACTCGCGGTTGGTCACCGACCTGGTGATTTTCAATTGTCTCATAATCGCGATAATATCTCGGGATATTCGATTAAAATTCGGCTGCCTTTGCCGCATGACAAAAGTAGCCGAATTATAAAGAAACAAAATAAAAATTTTCTCTACCGCAAGTTAAGCATCTTGCTGATGGAGATGCCGGGCTTAGAATCTGTCGGGACGACGGTGCGGGGTATCGCCACCACCGCCACGGCGGTCGCCGCCACCACGGCGGTCGAAACCACCACGGTCTCCGCGATCACCGCCTCTGTCACCACGATCTCCTCCTCTACCACCGCGATCACCACCTCTATTATCTCCTCTATCGCCGCGATCACCACGTTCGCCCCTGCTGTTTCTGTCGCCATCACGGCTTCCGCTACGGGGTGCTTCCTGGTATCCTTCGGGTTTTTCGAGCAAGGCCCGACGCGACAGCTTCATCTTATTGGTTTTTCTATCCACTTCGATGAGCTTAACGGTTACTTCGTCACCGGCTTTTAGTACATCCTCCACCTCTTTGGTATTTTTCCATTCGAGTTCAGAGATGTGCAACAGGCCTTCTTTGCCCGGCATGATCTCCACAAAAGCGCCAAATGCAGTAACGGTTTTTACTTTACCTGTGTAAACAGCGCCAACCTCGGGAACAGCAATAATGTTGCGAATGCGTGCTTTAGCAGCTTCGATAGATTTTTTATCGACAGCCATGATGTCAACCACACCTTCGTCGCCAATTTCTTCGATGACGATGGTAGATTTAGTTTCGGCCTGAATGTCCTGAATAATTTTTCCGCCGGGGCCAATAATAGCACCGATGAATTCTTTGGGTACACGCACCTGTTCGATACGTGGCACATATTCTTTGTAGTCGCTGCGGGGTTCGGAAATGGTTTTCTGCATTTCGTCGAGAATGTGCAAACGGCCACGCTTGGCTTGCTCCAGCGCTTCGGCCAGCAGTTCGTGCGATAGTCCGTCAACTTTAATGTCCATTTGGCAGGCGGTGATACCATCGCGTGTGCCGGTAACTTTAAAATCCATATCGCCCAGGTGGTCTTCGTCGCCCAGGATATCGCTGAGGATAGCGTAGTTGCTGCCATCTTTTTCGGTGATCAATCCCATGGCAATACCCGAAACCGGTTTTTTAACTTTTATCCCGGCATCCATCAAGGCCAGCGTTCCGCCACATACCGAAGCCATCGACGACGAACCGTTCGATTCCAGAATATCGCTAACGATACGCACAGTATAAGGATTGTCTTCTCCTGTTGGCATCACAAATTTGAGGGCACGCAACGCCAGGTTGCCATGGCCTACCTCGCGGCGGCTGGTACCCCGGTTGGGACGTACCTCGCCGGTAGAAAATGCGGGGAAATTATAATGCAGGATAAAATTGTTTTTGCCTTCAAACACAGCGCCGTCGATCACCTGCTCGTTGAGCTTGGAGCCAAGCGTTACGGTTACAAGTGATTGCGTTTCGCCGCGTGTAAAAATTGCAGAACCATGAGCAGCCGGCAAATAATCTACTTCCGACCAGATGGGGCGAATCTCGTCGAGCTGACGGTTGTCGATGCGGCGGCGCTCTTTTAGTACAAAGTCGCGTACTGCTTTTTTCTCAATATCGTGATAATAACGACCGATTAAAGGGGCTTTTTCTGCGGCCTCTTCTTCCGGAAGGCTTTCGATAAAATCATTTTTTATAGCCACAAATAAGTCGTGGCGTTCGTGCTTTGCAGTACCCTGACTGGCTACTTCATATACTTTGCTATAAAGCTCCTTGTTCATGCGCTCACGCAGCTCTTCGTCGTTCACTTCATGGTTGTATTCACGTTTTGGCTGTGATTTCGCAACTTTTGCGGCCAGGCTGTTTTGCATCCGGCATTGTAGCTTTATCACCTCATGGGCTTCTTTGAGGGCATCAATCAAATCCATTTCCGAAACCTCTTTCATCTCGCCTTCCACCATCATAATATTGTCTTCGGTGGCGGCTACCATGATGTCGAGGTCGGCATTTTCGAGTGCATCGATAGGAGGATTAACCACATACGCACCATTGATACGCGCTACGCGTACTTCCGAGATAGGGCCGTTGAAAGGAATATCTGAAACGGCCAGTGCAGCCGAGGCAGCCAAAGCAGCCAACGCATCGGGAGCTGCATTTTTGTCACCCGAAAAAAGTGTGATCTGTACCTGTGTCTCGGCATGATAATTATCCGGAAACAAAGGACGCAGCGCCCGGTCAACCAGGCGGGCAATCAGAATTTCGTATTCCGAAGGTCGTGCTTCGCGCTTGAAAAAACCGCCGGGAAAGCGGCCGGTGGCAGCATATTTTTCCTGATAATCTACCGTTAAGGGCATAAAATCAACGTTCTCTTTTGCTTCTTTGTTGGAGACCACCGTGGCCAACAACATGGTGTTGCCTTGCTTTACTACTACTGCTCCGTCGGCCTGGCGCGCCAGCTTGCCCGTTTCGATGGTAAGCATCGTACCATCGGGCATTTCAAATTGTTCTATGATCGGATTTACGTTCATCTGTTTACTTCTTAATTATTAACTTTTATAAAATACAAAAAAAGGCAATTCGTAAAGTATTGCCTTTTTTGGTTTGAATTATCATTTTTAGTATTGCTACTTCCTCAGTCCGAGTTCCTTAATAATAGCTCTATAGCGCTCAATATCATTATTTTTGAGGTAGTCAAGCAGTCGGCGTCTTTTACCAACCAATCGCACCAGCGAACGGCGGGTGAAAAAGTCTTTCTTATTTTCTTTAAGATGCCCTGTAAGATGTAAAATCCTGTGGGTGAACAGCGCTATCTGTCCTTCAGGTGAGCCCGTATCAGTTTCTGATTTGCCGTGCTTTGTGAAAATATCCTGTTTAATTTCTGCGGTTAAATACATGCTATTTGTAATTTTTACTTTTCTAAAATGGTGTGCAAAGATATTTCTATTTTTTTATTGGACAAATATTTTTTTGTTAATCCTTAAAAAATAACCTGTTAACGCCTTTCTTTTATCAATCCTTTGCGATAAGCAGCCAACAGCATTTCCAGGTCGGTAATCTGCTGACGCAGGCTTATTCCGCTGTCGGTATCCTCTACAGTCTTGCGATTGGTGTTTTTTTCGAGATGAGATACCTTAAACAAAATGTCGCTTTCGTCTGCGATGGCTTTGGCTGCCGAATCGAACTCCTGGTGAGCTACAAGCACCAAGCCGTAAGAATTGTAAATTAATGTATAACCGGAGATGCCCGTTTCTTTCTGATAAGCCTTCGACATGCCGCCATCAATCACCAGTAATTTGCCATTGGCTTTGATAGGGCTTTCGCCTTTTTTTACCTTTACAGGAACATGGCCATTGATAAGATGGGCTTTGGATTCATCCAAACCGAACTCCTGAAGGATTTTATCAAGAGTTTTCTCCTGTTCATTCAGGACGAAATAGCTGTTTTTTTCTTCCTTATGCGTTTCTTTGGCATCGATAAAATAACGCTCGAAGGTGGCCATCTTTTGTTTGCCAAACAGCGGCGACTGCGCCCCGCACCATAGATACCACATGTAGTCGCGCGCCACAAAGTCGGGGCTTTTGTCGTTGCGTGTAAAATATGCTTTTCGTGCAAACACGTCGAAACGATCCACCAGCTTACGTCCGCTCACAAACTCGTTTTCGATGGGAATGACCGTAAAACTGCCGTCGGCATTCATGGGCAGGCAGCCGTGCAGCAGCAGGTTGTCGTTGTAGCGCAAATACATGCTTCCTTTGGCGTACAAAAACTTAACGTGCTTTTTGAGCCGGTCGCTTTGCATAAACGACGTGCGCAGCTTTTCGATTACATCGTGCTCCTCGGCGGTAAGCGCATAAGGATCGTCGGGGTTGATGGTAGGGAAAATAGTATCGTTAAGCGGATATTCTTTCCCATCAAGGGTGATGATGCCTTTGTCGTAATTGATGAGAAGCAACAGGTTTCGGTCGTCCATTTCAAACTGCGGATTGCGGCGAATGATGTCGGCTTCGAGCTTGAACTGAATGATGGCGATGGCTTTTTGCATGCGACCGATCATCTTCACGTATTTGCTGTCGGTGGCTGAACCCTCCTCTACTTTGGGCTGAAAGCGCTGGCAGGGATCGTCTTTGTAAACTTCGTTGGCGAAAGTTGCCAGCGGCAGCAGGCTGATGCCATAGCCGTCTTCGATGGTATCGAGGTTCATGTAGCGCGCCGAAATACGCACCAGGTTGGCGATGAGCGCACGAATGCCGGCGGCGCTGCCCATCCAGATGATGTCGTGGTTGCCCCACTGGATATCCACTGCATGGTATTCGAGTAGCTTGTCCATCACCTTTTCGGGATATGGCCCCCGATCGAAGATGTCGCCAACAATGTGCAGGCGGTCGATGGCCAGCGTCTGGATAAGGCGGCAGATAGCGACGATAAACTCATGTGCGCGCTCTATGCGGATAATGGTGTGTATGATGCCGTCGAAATAACTGGCTTTGTTATGCGAATCGGGGCTTTCGTGCAGAAGCTCCTCGATGATGTAAGCAAAGTCGGGTGGTAAAGCCTTGCGCACTTTTGAGCGTGTGTATTTGGAGGCGGTTGCCCTGGTTACACCGATAAGTCGCTGCAGCGTAACGGCATACCATTCGTCAAGGTTCTTCTCACGCTTTTCGATTAGCGCCAGTTTTTCTTCCGGATAATATATTAAGGTTGCCAGCTCATCTTTGATAAAACCACGCAACGTATTTTTAAAAACATCTTCAATTTTCTGACGAATCACCCCCGAACCATTGCGCAACAGATGACTAAAAAGTTCGTACTCACCGTGGATATCCGACAGGAAGTGCTCGGTACCTTTGGGCAATTTGAGGATGGCTTCAAGATTGATGATCTCGCTGCTTGCCATTTGCACGGTAGGAAATTGCGTAGCAAGCAGATTAAGATATTTGATCTGTTCGTTGATTTGTTCGGTAGAAAATTTTTTGTCGATGGCTCCGGCAGTCATGGTATTTTGTGTAGTTTATTGAAAATAAGTAATTGGCTGCAAAAGTAGGATTTAGCGGCACAGCAGCGGTTTTTTGTGATCATAAGTTTTGTTAATAGAACAGACAGCAGTTCTCAGGCAGCGGTTTTCAGGCGGCAGTTCTCAGGCAGATTTCCTAAATTCAATTTCGACTTTTGAATGATAGCCCCAACGGGGCGAAATAGTGATAATAGTCGGCGAAATGAATAAAAGCCCCGACGGGGCGACATCTGTTTTTTTATTGAGGTTATGAAATTCAAAACCCGATACGCGACACGAAAATTTGTATTCTTCTTTTTTTTGGCCACAGCAAAGCCGCCTTCCTGATTTTGGAGCCAGTTCCGCCAAAAATGCGATCTTTGCCAACTGTGGGAGCACCGACCGAAACAACTATTTAGCGAAAGCGCCCAATAGCACTGCATTACAATCTATTCACACATCAACACATAAAAAATCAAAATCATGGCACAAGAAGAATTAAATTTTAAGAAAATCATACCCATTGCAATCGTCATTGTTGTAGTGATCGTGCTGATCGCCTTTGGCAGCCGCATGACCACCACTATTGAGGCCGGGCACGCAGGCGTGCTTTTTCGCACTTTTGGCAACGGAATCGATACTGAACGTACGTATGGTGAAGGCTTTCACCTGCTGGCGCCATGGAACAAGATGTATGTATATGAAACGCGCCAACAGGAAGTGGCCGAAACCATGAACGTGCTTTCGAGCAACGGCCTGGAGATTAGCGCTGATGTATCCGTGTGGTACCTGCCTACCTACGATGAAATTGGACTGCTGCATAGCAAGATCGGCCTCAACTACACCCAACGCGTAGTGATTCCTGCGCTGCGGGCATCGACGCGAAGCGTGATTGGACGCTACACACCGGAAGAAATTTACTCGACAAACCGCGATGTGATACAGGACGAAATTTATACGGAGACCATTGCCATTCTTGAAGGCAAGCACGTGCAGATCAACAAAGTTTTGATACGCTCTATCGTGCTGCCTCCTACCATCAAACAAGCCATCGAAAGCAAATTGAAGCAGGAACAAGAATCGCTTGAGTATGAATTTAAACTCGAAAAAGCGCAAAAAGAAGCCCAGCGCCAGCGCATCGACGCCGAAGGAAAAGCCATAGCCAACCGCATCCTGAGCGAGAGTTTGACGGATAAAATCCTGCGCGAAAAAGGCATCGAAGCCACCCTGCGATTGGCAGAATCGCCCAATGCCAAAGTGGTGGTAATTGGCAACAGCGAGGGCGGGCTGCCGATAATACTTGGCGACGGTAAATAAATAACATAGATTTCCCGCTAAGAAAAGATGAAACTCTCGGTAGTAATTCCTGTTTACAACGAAGCCCGCACCATTGAAAAGCTGCTTGGGCGCGTGGCTGCTGTAAAACTCATCCACGATATGGAAATGGAAATGGTGGTGGTGGACGACTGTTCCACCGACAACTCGGTACAACTCGTCAAAGGATTTATGGTTGCAAACCCTCAGGTGCAGGGCGGGATTTGGAGCCAACCGGTAAATCAAGGCAAAGGCGCTGCCCTGCATCGCGGCATTGCCGAAGCTACCGGCGACTTTATCATCATTCAGGATGCCGACCTGGAATACGACCCCAACGAATACAACGCCCTGCTGCGCCCCATGCTCGATCATGGCGCAGACGTGGTGTATGGCTCACGATTCATAGGAGGCCAGCCGCACCGCATCCTTTTCTTCTGGCACAGCATCGGCAACAAGCTGCTCACCGGCCTGTCGAATATGTTTACCAACCTCAACCTCACCGACATGGAGACCTGCTACAAGCTCTTCCGTGCTGAAGTTGTTAAAAATCTTGCTCTGAAAGAAAAGCGGTTTGGTTTTGAGCCGGAGGTAACAGCCAAAATTGCACGCATACCCAATCTGGCTATTTACGAAATCGGCATCTCCTATTATGGGCGCACCTACAGCGAAGGCAAAAAGATCAACTGGCGCGACGGGTTCAGAGCGATGTGGTGTATTTTTAAATACAATCTTTTTGATAAAGGCGAAACCTCACACAAAACTCAGACACCAGTTCTGCCCATGCGAAAAAGTGGAGGCTTAACCAAATGGCGCCACGAAATATTGCTGCTGTTGCTGATAGCTGCTTTTGTAATCTTTAAAATTCCGCACCTTTCGCTGCCTTATTTTGGTGACGAAGGTTTTGCCTTTGGCCCAGCCGTGCACAAGATGTATGATGATGGTCCCGGCCTGCTGCCCTCAGCGCTGCCACCGGATTTGTCGTACGGACATCCGCTGTTTTTCCACTTCACAGCATCTGTTTGGCTTCGGGTTTTCGGTTATTCCATTTTTAATGCGAAGAGCTTCGCACTTTTTGTAGCAGTAATTCTTTTGTTGAGCCTATATTATATAATAGGCCGCCGCTTCAACAAAGATGCGGCGCTGCTGGCAGTTGTGCTGCTCATGCTGCAGCCGCTCTTTATGGCGCAGGCAAGCTACTTGCTACTCGAAATCATGGTTTCGCTGCTGGCTTTATGGACAATCTATTTCTGGTTTAAACGGCGATGGTGGCTCTACGCCTTATTTTCGACTATGCTGGTGATGACCAAAGAATCAGGCCTTTTCGTAATATTTGCGTTAGGCCTTTGGCAGCTTATCGAATTCTTTTTGCTGCGCACCGAAAAAGTGACGTGGCCAAAGTTTGTGCAGCGCTATCTTATCATGGCCATCCCTGCTTTTGTTTTCGGGCTTTTTCTTATCGCACAAAAATTAACCTATGGCTGGTTTTTCGATCCATTGCGCATCCAAAACATAAATACCACTGTGGATGGACTCAAATACGGAATCAACATCACCAGTTATATCATCTTCGGGTGGCACGGACGTTTTTGGCTTAAGTGGTTTGTGCTTGCAGCACTGTTGTTTTATTTTGTGCGTCCCGGCAAGAAAGTTTCAGCAAAGCAGTGGCACATTATATGGTTTTTGACGCTTTTCATTTTTATTTACCAGTTCATCAGCATTTTCAACTTTCTGTCCAACCGCTACTTTCTTGTTACCATTATGGCGTTGATCATTATAACCTCTGTGGTGGTGATACAAGGATTTGGCCGCTACCGATGGCTGAGCTATTTGATGGCGGCGGCGCTTATCACTTCCCAGGCTTTTTATTTCACCGCACGCACCGATAGTGGCGACAATTCGCTGGGCGGAGTTGACAACATCAAAGTGCATCAGCAAGTGGTGAATTATCTCGAAGAAAACGAGCTTTACAACGAGCGTATTCTCAGCCATTTTCTCATGATCTCTAACCTCTACCGACCCGAAATAGGCTACCTGAGCAGCGATAGGATTTTTAACAATCTGGCCAACAAATGGGATGACCAGGTAGAATATGTTGTATATAGTAAAGTGGAACAATACCAGTTGGAGGGTGTGTTGAAAAACCCCGGCCTACGGCTAATCAAGCGTTTTGAGCTACACAATGCGTGGTCGGAGATTTACATCAACGACAGCAGCGCGGCGCGAAAAGAGCAACCGGCTGTGTTACCATAAATCGGTAAAACCCAAATGACAATATCCAAATGTATGAATCAAAAAATTAATATCGGAATAATGGGCTGTGCGGCCATAGCGCAACGCTCGATGGTGCCGGCCATGCTCACGATGCCCGAATACAACGTGGTGGCGGTGGCCAGCCGAACCACCGAAAAAGCCGAGAAATTCGCGCAGCAATTTGGCTGCGAAGCCATAACCGGTTACGAAAATCTGCTTGCGCGCCCCGACATCAGCGCCATCTACATACCGCTGCCCACCGGCCTGCACCACACATGGATCATACAAAGCCTAAAAGCCGGCAAACATGTGCTTGCCGAAAAATCCATTGCCTCCGATTATGCTTCCGCAGAAGAGATGGTGGCGCTGGCCAAAAAAAACAGGCTCGTGCTGATGGAGGATTTTATGTTTCAATACCACAGCCAGCACAAGTTTATTTTTGATTTGATTAATAAAGGAGAGATTGGCGAGGTGCGCGTTTTTACGGCCAATTTTGGCTTTCCGCCGCTGCCCGCGGGCAACTTCCGCTACGACGAGGCAATGGGCGGTGGCGCCCTGCTCGACGCTGCCGGCTATACTGTACGCGCCGTGCATTTTGTGCTGGGCGATGGTTTTACGGTGAAAGCAGCCAACCTGAAAAACGATCCCAAAACGGGAACCAACATTTACGGAAGTGCTTTTTTGGACAACGGCAACGGCATCAGCGCGCATGTTTCATTTGGCTTCGACCATTATTACCAGGGCAACTACCAAATATGGGGCACACGCGGAAAAATTACAGCCGATCGTGCTTTTACACCCAAGCCCGATTTTAGTCCGCTGGTAGTGCTTGAGCAACAAAACCAGCGGCACGAATACCAGCTCTCGCCCGATAATCATTTTGTGGGCGCTTTGCGCGAATTTCATCGCACCATCACCACCGGCACCCCCGAAAAACATTACCATGATGTGCTGTTGCAAAGCAAAACCCTGGACGACATCCGCAGGCTTTCTTCCATGTAAATATTAATTTTGCACCCATGCAAAACAAGCCACTACTTTCGATAATCAGCCCGGTGTATGGCGCTTCAGCGTCGCTACGGGAGCTGGTGAAACGCATTAAGGCATCGGTCGGAACCATCACCGACAATTATGAAATCATCCTGGTGGAAGACCACGGCCCCGACACGTCGTGGGAGATCATCGAAAAGCTGTGCGCTAATGATCCTAAAATTATTGGCCTGCGCCACAGCCGCAACTTCGGCCAGCAGTACGCACTCAACTGCGGCCTCGACCATGCGCGCGGCGAATGGATAGTAACGCTCGACTGCGACCTGCAGGACCGCCCCGAAGAAATTGTAAATCTCTATAAAGAAGCACAGAAAGGCTACGACATCGTGCTGGCCAGCCGTCAAAACCGCCAGGACGACTTCCTGAAAAAGTTCTTCTCACGCATCTTTTACCATCTGCTGAGCTATCTCACCGACACGCATATGGATGCTTCCGTTGCCAATTTTGCCATTTATCATCACAAAGTTGTAGATGCACTGCGCAGCATGAACGACTACTACCGCTACTATCCCACCATGATCCATTGGGTTGGTTTCCGGCTCACCAAATTGCCCATTGCCCACGCCGAACGCACCGATGGAAAAAGCTCTTCCTATAATTTTCGCAAACGGCTTACGCTGGCTTTCGATACCATCATCTCATTTTCTGATAAGCCGCTGCGCCTTACCGTGAAGCTGGGATTGTTTATCTCGTTGTTTACCGCTGTGTTGGCCATTGTGCTGGTAGTGCGTTATTTTATTAAAGCCGAAGCCGTGTCAGGCTGGACAAGTACTTTCCTCTCCATTTGGTTTATCTCCGGGCTGGTCATCACCATTCTGGGTATGATTGGAATTTATGTAGGAAAGATTTTTGAAAATGTAAAAGGCCGCCCCACCTACATCGTCGGACAGCGCCTGAATTATCACGAAAAGTAAATATGCAAAAAGCTATCGTCATCGGCAGCAACGGCTATCTGGGCCGGCATCTGGCAGATTATCTGCAGCAGCACAATTATGCAGCAGCACTATACGATCTGCAGGAGAAGTCACTTTTGCCGGATCAGCCTTACGCACGCCTCGACATCTCCAATGCCGCCGACTTTAACCAATTGGACGCCGCCATCGATTACATTTTCTTTATGGCCGGGCTTACCGGCACCGGCGCAGGCTTCGACCGACACGAAGATTTTGTCCGTGTCAACGAAACCGGTCTGCTCAATTTGCTGCAATGGATGCGTAAAACCGGCTGCCGGGCGCGCATCATTTATCCGTCCACCCGCCTTATTTATAAAGGTGTAAAAGATTACGCGCTGAAGGAATCCGACGTCAAAGAGACCAAAACCATCTATGCCCTCAACAAGCTGGCTGCCGAAAACCTGCTGTGGATGTACCACAATGCTTTCGACCTCAACTACACTATTTTCAGAATATGTGTGCCTTACGGCAATGTGTTTGGCGGTGGCTTTTCGTATGGTACCGTCGGTTTTTTTATCAGTCAGGCACAGCAGCAGGGCGCCATCACAATCTTTGGCGACGGTAGCATAAGACGCACTTTTACACATGTATCGGACATTGCAGCCGCCATGGTTGCATCCATACAATTATCGGAAACGGAAAATGAGATTTATAATATCGGTGGCGAAAACCTCTCGCTACGGCAGGCTGCACAACTGGTTGCTGATAAATTTGGAGTACAAATAAAGCTGGTCGATTGGCCCAAACTGGCGCTGCGCCTGGAATCGGACGATACCGTTTTCGACGACAGCAAGCTGCGCAATGCCATTGGATACAATTACAGGCATAATTTGGCGGGATGGCTGAAATCGTGGGAGTGATTGAAATACCTTTTTCAACTAATCCAAATCATCATTGATATTTCTACTCCTGAAAATAGACCCGCTTTACGCGTTTTGATATTCCTGTAAGGATTTCGTAGGGGATGGTGCCCATTTCACGGGCGAGTTCGGATATGCTGCGCTCGTTACCAAAAATCACCACCTCGTCGCCTTCTTTTACTTCCAGGCCGGTAACGTCGGCCATGGTCATGTCCATGCAAATGTTGCCGATAACCGACACAAGTTTATTTTTAATAAAAATATGTCCCCGCCCGTTGCTCAGGATGCGATGCAGGCCGTCGGCATAGCCAATTGGGATGGTTGCCAACAACAAATCGTGATCAGCCTTTCCTGCACGACCATAGCCGATGGTTTCGCCGGCAGCGATGTGTTTTATCTGCGAGATTGTCGATTTGAGCGCACTCACATTTTGCAGTTCCTGCTGCTCCGACGCTATCGGCGCTATGCCATATAAGCCAATCCCCAGCCGCACCATATCAAACTGCGCATTGGGGTAGCGATTGATTGCAGCCGTGTTGAGCACATGCTTCAGCACCGGATGCCCCACCTTATTAATAATCTTATCGGCGACATCGGTAAACAGGTCAATCTGTCTGCGCGTAAAATCATCGTCGGCAGGAATATCGCTCGACGCCAGATGCGTAAAAACGCTTTGCACATAAATGCGGCTGTTGGCCAATATCCGCTCCAGCGCCAACTCAATATCAGCAGCTTCAAAGCCCAATCGGTGCATGCCGGTATCAATTTTCAAATGGATTTTTACGGGCTTATTGCGTGGCAGCAGGTTGCGCCGAATGGCATCTTCGAGCATAGCAAGCACCCGCAGGTTGTATATCTCCGGCTCCAGGTTGTGACCGATAATCGCATCGAAGCTGTCGTGGTCTGGGTTCATCACCATGATGGGCAGGGTGATGCCGGCTTTGCGCAGCTCCACGCCTTCGTCGGCGTAAGCTACCGCCAGATAATCGACTTTGTGCAGTTGCAGCGCGTTGGCCACCTCAAAACTGCCCATGCCATAAGAGCCGGCTTTTACCATGGCCATCAGCCGTGTGCCCGGCTGCAGCTTGCTGCGGTAATAATTCAAATTATGAATCAGCGCATCCAGATTGATCTCAAGCACCGTTTCGTGGGCTTTTTGTTGCAGCGCATGGCTTATTTGTTCAAACTCAAACACACGTGCCCCTTTAAGCAAGATGCCCTGGTTATGAAATTTAGTAAAAGAAAATGTTTTGAGAAAATCTTCCGTTGTCGGATAAAACAGCTTTTCCATCACAAACTGCTCTGCCTGCCTGCCGATGGCTGGCCCGATACCGATTAGATGGCCGACGTTTTTCTGCGCCAGCATCTCAGCTATTTTTTTATAAAGATAAATATCGCTTTTGCCACTTTGCAGAATATCCGAAAGGATCACGGTTTTTTCGGTTTGCTGTGTGTGCTGATTAAGGAAATCCAGCGCAATGCCCAGCGGCTCTACGACCGCCCGGTGCGCAAGTACGAGCTGCCCGATGGCCGCCGTCTGCTCTCCATCTCCCGCGATGTCTTGGACCGGATCTACCACTGGGGCCTGCTCTACCGCCTGGAGGGCGACCGCAAGTGGCTGGACCGGGCCTACCAGGAGATGACGGCGGTGGCCGCCTTCCCGGACTGGAATCCCAGCCACTACCTCGACACCGCCGAGATGATGCACGCCTTCGCCATCGGCTACGACTGGTTCTACCAGGGCTTCTCCGAGGAGCAGCGGAAGCTGGTCCGCGAAGCCCTCTGGCAGCATGGCCTGCGCCTCTCCTACTCCTCCTACATGGGGCTCGAAGCCGAAGGCATGCAGGGCTGGAAGGGCGTGGAGAACAAC
>SABY01000106.1 GCA_009928785.1 Clostridia bacterium
ACGCCGTTGGTTTTTTCTTCTTTCCGTCGCTTTCGGAAAATTCAGATTCATCGAACATCGAACCACTTCAACATTCGAGATTCGGTGTTCGATATTCGAAATTCGATTTTTTTGAATAGCGAACCGCAGAATATCGAATCATGAATGATGAAGTAAAAAAGGCAGAAATAAAGCGAAAAGGCTTCCGTGGGTTTGGACGAGGCTGAGCCACCTTACAACCCTGACGACTTCCTCTTTCCCGACAACACTTCTTGCTACTCTTCATTTTAAAATTTTGATACTTTTGCACACGCTTCATTTAGGACTTTTATAATGAAATTATGACATTACAAAAAACCATACTAAAGCCTGCCTCCATATCTGGATTAGGACTGCATACCGGTGCCGAAGTCACCATGACTTTTCTTCCGGCGCCAGCTCGACACGGCTATGCCTTCCGACGCAGCGACATGCAAGGGCAACCCGTGATAGAAGCTATTGCCGACAACGTTTTTAGCACCGATCGTGGCACCTGCATCGAGAAAAATGGCGCCCGTGTATATACCGTCGAGCACGCTTTGTCAGCATTGACCGGCCTGGGCATCGACAATTGTCTGATAGAAGTAAATGGCCCTGAAATGCCCATTATGGACGGCAGCGCTCGTTATTTTGTAGAAGCCTTGCAGCAGGCAGGCATTGAGGAGCAGGACGCTGAGCGCGAATATTACGAACCAGACACGGTGATAAGCTACACCGATCCCGATAGTAAGACGGAACTGCACCTGATTCCGGCAAAAAATTTCAGAGTGTCGGTGATGATTGATTTTGATACCAAAGTACTCGGAACACAAAATGCCTCGCTCGAAAATATCGACCATTATGCCAAAGAAATTGCCAACTGCCGCACCTTTGTATTTCTCCATGAACTTGAGCACCTGCTCAAGCACGACCTGATAAAAGGCGGCGACCTGAGCAATGCCATTGTTTTTGTTAATAAACAGGTTAGCCAGGAGGAGCTTGATCGTTTGGCAAAGCTTTTTAATAAACCTACGGTAAGGGTAAAATCGGAGGGCATCCTCAACAATCTTGATCTGCACTTCCAAAATGAGCCTGCCCGGCACAAGTTACTGGATGTAATTGGCGACCTGGCGCTGGCGGGCAAACCCATTCGTGGCCACGTTATCGCGAGCCGTCCGGGACATGCAGCCAATGTGGCTTTTGCACGAATGATAAAAAAGCATTTTGAACGCGCTTCAGAAGAAGATATTCCGGTTTACGATCCTAACTCCCCGCCGCTCTTCGACATCATAGCCATTCAAAAAATGTTGCCCCATCGGCCACCGTTTTTGCTCATCGACAAAATTCTGGAAATGAGCGAAACCCATGTGGTAGGCCTCAAAAACGTGACGATGAACGAAACGTTTTTTGTCGGTCATTTTCCTGAAGAGCCTGTAATGCCCGGCGTGCTGCAAGTAGAAGCCATGGCGCAAACCGGCGGCATGCTTGCCCTGAACAGCGTGCCTGATCCTGAAAATTATCTTACTTTCTTTCTGAAAATAGAAGAAGTTAAGTTTCGCAATAAGGTAGTTCCCGGCGATACCCTCATTTTCAAACTTCGCCTTATGGACCCCATCCGGCGGGGATTGTGCCACATGGCCGGCACAGCTTATGTCGGCAAAAAAATAGTTATGGAAGCCCAGATGCTTGCACGTATCATGAAAAAAACTTAAACAATGAACCAACCTTTAGCTTACGTCCATCCGCAGGCCAAGCTGGCCAAAAACGTGGTGATAGAGCCTTTTGTTAATATCGAAAAAAATGTGATAATCGGCGACGGTACCTGGATAGGCTCCAACGTCACCATCATGGAAGGCGCACGCATAGGCAACAATTGCAGGATATTTCCGGGAGCAGTGATAGCCGCCGTTCCACAGGATTTGAAATATGATGGAGAGGATACACTGGTAAAAATTGGCAACAACACCACGGTGCGCGAATTTGTGACCATCAACCGCGGAACCAAAGCCAACATGGAAACGGTAATCGGCGACAACTGCCTGCTGATGGCCTACGTGCACATTGCCCACGATTGCATCATCGGCAACAACGTAATCCTGGCCAATGCTGCCACGCTGGCCGGCCATATCACCATCGACGACTACGCCATCATCGGCGGTATGACGGCCGTGCATCAATTTGTACAAATAGGCATGCACAGTTTTATATCGGGTGGAGCGCTGGTGCGCAAAGATGTGCCGCCATTTTCCAAAGCAGCTCGCGAGCCGCTTTCGTACGTGGGCATCAACAGCATCGGGCTGCGCCGCCGTGGATATTCCAACGAACGCATCAACGCCATCCAGGAAATTTACCGCATTATTTACCTCAAGGGCTACAATGTGTCGCAGGCTACGGCCATCATCGAAGCCGACGTGCCAGCCACCAGCGACCGCGACGACATCCTCGCTTTTATCAATCGCTCCACACGCGGACTGATGAAAGGGTACGGACGCATCGACAAAAAAAATAACGTTTAAATCCCTATCCGCGAAAGCGTAAGAATTGATATTTAGTTTTGCAAATATTTTTAGACCCAAATATTTTATCAACATTTTTTTATGGCAACAACAGCAGATTTTAAAAACGGCCTCGTAATAAACTATAACGACGACTTGTACACCATCGTCGAGTTTCAACATGTAAAACCCGGCAAAGGCGGCGCCTTTGTGCGTACCAAACTCAAAAACATCAAAACCGGCAAAGTGATTCCCAACACTTTTAATGCAGGTGTAAAAATCGACATCCAGCGGGTAGAGCGCCGCGCCTATCAGTTTTTGTATAAAGACGGGAAAGATTACCATTTTATGAACGCCGAAAATTTTGAGCAAACTTTTATCGACGAAAATCTTATCAATGCGCCACAGTTTCTCAAAGAAGGCAGCACTGCCGAAATAGTTTATCACGCCGACACCGAAACGCCGCTACTATGCGAACTTCCGGCCAACGTGGAGCTAAAGATTACCTACACCGAGCCGGGCGAAAGAGGCAACACCGCCACCAACACTTTCAAGGATGCCATACTGGAAACAGAGGCTACCGTTAAAGTACCTTTGTTTATTAATACCGACGAAGTAATAAGAGTAGATACCCGATCGGGTGAATATCTGGAAAGGGTGAAAAGTTAACCTGCTTCAAAAGAAATCAAAATAAGACATAGACCCCGCGTTTGTGTCTTATTTTTTTATTATTTAAGTGTGGAATAGAATAGCAAATTATCCATGACCCCATCCCCGCCCCTTCCCCTGATGAAGGAGAAGGGAGTCCAGCCGCACAAGCCACTGCAGCGGCCAGTGCGCTGGCATTCTCCCCCTTCAGTGGGAGATAGTGGGGGTCTAAGGAAGTGGCCAAACCAGAGATTTCATTTCGGAGAGTACCTAAATAGTTACCTTATTTTTTTATTAGAAATTGAAACAACACGATGAAACTTGACAGAACCTATACCCTGGCCGAAATAGCCCAAATGATTGGCGCCACCTACACCGGCGCTGCCGATCATGCCGTAACGGGCATCAACGAGATACACATGGTCGAACCCGGCGACCTTACTTTTGTGGATCATCCCAAATACTACGACAAGGCGCTCAACTCCAAAGCTACCACCATCATTATCAATAAAGAAGTGGCGTGCCCCGAAGGAAAAGGTTTGCTGTTGAGCGATGATCCGTTTGCCGCTTATGTTTCGCTGGTCAGGAAATTCCGGCCATTTGTAGCTTCCACCGCAGCCATCAGCCCAACGGCCGAGATTGGCGAAGGCACGGTGATACAACCCAATGTTTTTATCGGACATCACGTAAAGATTGGCCGCAACTGCATCATCCACGCCAATGTGAGCATTTACGATCATGTGATAATTGGCGACGATGTGATAATTCATTCCAATAGTGTGCTTGGCGCAGATGCCTATTATTTCCAGCGCAAACCCGAAGGCTACCGCAAAATGGAATCGTGCGGCACCGTAGTGATCGGCAACCGGGTAGAGATTGGCGCGCTATGCGCCATCGACCGGGGCGTGTCGGGAAATACCACCATAGACGAAGGCACCAAACTCGACAACCACTGCCAGGTTGGGCACGACACCTACATCGGGCGCAATTGCCTGATTGGATCACATGCTGCCATTGCCGGCGTCACACGCATCGAAGACGACGTAATCCTGTGGGGACGCGTGGCCATAAACAAAGACATTGTAATTGGCAAAGGCGCCATCATACTGGCTACCTCGGCAGTAGATAAATCGTTAGAAGGCAACGGCCGGGTATATTTTGGTGTGCCCGTAGATGATGCCCGCAAAAAATGGCGCGAGATGGCTGCTGTACGGCAGCTTCCGGAGCTATTGAAAAAAATAAAATAACCTCTGACCTGATTTGTCAAATAGAAACCACAATGCTCGTGAGCATTGTGGTTTTTGTTTTTAGCGAAAGCGGCATTTGTTTTAGATTTCAGTTTTTGGGCTACTTTTACCCCTCACTTTTTGTAAAGTCGTTGGATCGTATTAAAATTATAAAAATGAAAAAAATTGGCATCTCAGTTTTAATTCTCGCTTTTATCATTGGCAGCTTTCCGGCTGGTCATGGTCAATCCAATGACCGGATTGCTGATGTGATCAACTACCGGGCTTTGGGGCCTTACCGCGCCGGCTCCTGGATTTCGGCCATAGCCATTCCCCAGAGTGATAATCCAAAATACAAATACACCTTTTATGCGGCAGGTCGCAATGGTGGCGTGTGGAAAACCGAAAACAACGGGACGAGCTTTTTTCAGGTTTTCGATTCGACAGGTGTGAGCAGCATTGGCGCTGTGGCTGTGTCTTCATCTAACCCGGAGGTGGTGTGGGTGGGCACCGGCGAAGCCTACAATGCCCGCAGTTCACATGCCGGTAACGGAGTTTATAAGTCGGGAGATGGTGGCAAAACCTGGCAGCACAAAGGGCTCGACGACACGCAGCATATTTCCACGCTGATCGTTCATCCTACCAATCCTGACATCGCGTGGGTGGCTGCAATGGGCCATCTTTTTGGTGCCAACACAATGCGCGGCGTTTTTAAAACTACCGATGGCGGGAAAACCTGGGAAAAGGTTTTGTACATCGACGAAAATACCGGCGTCATCGACCTGATTATTCATCCCGACAACCCTGACATACTGTTGGCGGCAGCTTATGAAAAATACCGTTATCCGTGGCATTACGAGGCTGGTGGTAAGAAAAGTGGCATTTATAAAACCAACAATGGTGGAGAAAATTGGGAGAGACTTACCGGCGGGCTTCCCGATGGCAAGCTGGGCAGAATAGGCCTGGCTCTGTGCTACAGCCAACCCGAAATAATCTATGCTGTTATCGAAAACCTAAACCCAAAGCCGGGTACCGTAATCGATGAAACCATTGGCATGAGCCATATGCGCGATGCTTACTTTGATCAGATGATTGGCGGCGAAGTATATCGCTCGGATAATGGCGGCGCCAGTTGGGAAAAACGCAACGACACCACGTGCAACGTTTCCGCGAAAGCGGCCTACTCTTTTAATAAAATTATGGTGGCGTCCGACGATCCGGAGATCATTTACATTTCGAGCGACCTGATGCTCTATTCGGAAGATGGCGGGCGTACCTGGCCCGACTGCCAGTGGCCACCCCAGGTGCTGAGCAGCACTATTTTTGGCGACCACCGTGCTTTGTGGATGGACCCCGGCGACGCACGTCACCTGATGGTTGGCAGCGATGGCGGCCTCTACGAATCGTTTGACCGCGGCAAAAGTTTTACGCACCATGTGCAGATTCCGTTGGGAGAAATCTATGGTGTAGAAACCGACAATGCAAATCCCTACAACATCTATTTGGGGCTACAGGATCACGAAGTGTGGAAAGGGCCATCCAACGCGTGGAGCGGACAAATTGGCGCTGCCGACTGGGTGATTACCGGCATGTGGGACGGCATGTACACGCGGGTGGATCAGCAGGACAACCGCTGGCTTTACACCACTACACAGTTTGGCGCGCATCTGCGGGTGGATCAGTTGCATGGCGAACGCACATCGATAGAGCCTGAAGCTGCCGAGGGGCAGCCGCCGTATCGCTACTGCTGGGTGACACCAATCGAGCTTTCGCCACACAATCCGCAGATAATTTATACCGGTGGCCAGATGCTGCTCCGCTCCATCGATCGCGGCGAAAACTGGGAGGAGCTAAGCCCCGACCTTACCACCAACAATGCGGAGAAAATAGCCGGAAAAGGCCACATGATGTACTGCACCATTACCACCATTGCGGAATCGCCAGTTAAAGCCGGCGTAATTTGGGCGGGAACCGATGACGGTCGGGTATGGATGACGCCCGACGGTGGCAAAACCTGGAAGGAATCGACGGCAGCCATCGCAAAACTGGGTGGCGACCAAGATTTGTGGGTGAGCCGCGTGGCTGCATCGCCACACCAGGCAGGCAAAGCTTATGTTTGTAAAAGCGGTTACCGGGCCGACGATTTCCGTCCGCTGGTTTTTAAGACGGAAGATTTCGGCCAAAGCTGGCAGGCCATTACTACAGGATTACCAATGGCTCCTGTAAATGTGATAATTGAAGACCCCCACCGGGAAGGATTGCTGTATCTCGGAAACGATGCGGGAATCTTTACAAGTTTTGATGATGGAAAAAAATGGGATTCTTTTAAAAACAACATGCCTCCGGTTCCGGTGAAAGATGTGAAGGTGCAGCCCGACGCTGGCGACCTGATAGTAGGAACTTATGGCCGGGGTGCCTACATTGCGGATGTATGGCCGCTGCAATTGTATGACGACAGCATCACGCGGGAGCAAAGTTTCCTTTTTCCGATACAACCCAAACCACAGCGCAACTACTCGGAACGTGCCTGGTGGGGCAACTATGAGCAAACCGGCGACAACCATCTTGTGGTGCCCAACGCTCCTAACGGATGGGCGCTTTATTACTATCGCAACGAAAACCTAAATGATACGTGCTGGATAAAAATCTGTGATATCGATTCCAAAGCCATCGACACGCTTTTGATTGATCAGCAGCCAGGGTTTCATCTTAGCTGGCTCGATACCTGGCAAACGCCGCCCGGAACCTATCGCGTGCAACTGATAACCGGCGGCAGCGTACAAGAGCAAAAAGCCATAGTAAAACCAACGCCCGTATGGCCGGTGGGAAGGCTGTAAGAAATGAGGTCGTAGAATAAAACTTACTTTTGTAAAAGTCGAACAAAACTAACGCATCGTGAAAAAACTTCCCATTGGCATACAGGAATTTTCAAAACTCAGGAGTGAGCAGTTCGTTTATGTGGATAAAACCCACCAGATTTACGATCTGCTTCAGCAGCATCAGTACTTTTTCTTATCGCGCCCACGCAGATTCGGCAAATCGTTGCTGCTCAACACCATTAAGGAAATTTTTCTGGGAAATAAAGAACTCTTCAAAGGATTATGGATTTATGATAAAATAACCTGGGAGCCTTCTGCGGTGATAAAGATTTCGTTTGCAAATATCGATTACAAAAGTCTTGGACTGGAAAAAGCAATCGACACCATGCTGCTGGGCATTGCCCAAACAATGAATATTCGGCTTACCGCTCCTACTTTTTCGCTAAAATGGGATGAATTGATCAAAAAAGTGGCAGGTGGTAAAAAGGTGGTGATTTTGATTGATGAATACGATAAACCAATCATCGACTATCTCGACGACTTGCCCACAGCAGAAAAGAACCGTGGCATCCTCAAAAACTTTTATTCAATTATAAAAGATGCCGACAGCTTTATTCGCTTTTTCTTTGTAACCGGTGTTTCAAAATTTAGTAAAATTTCGATCTTTTCTGATTTGAACAACCTCGACGACATCACACTCGACGACGATTATGCTACCCTGCTGGGCTGGACGCAAGAGGAGGTAGAAAACAATTTTGGTAAAGAAATAAACGCTATCGCCGAAAAACATCCCGATATTTATACCGACATCAGGCTGATGATGAAAGAATGGTACAATGGATATTCATGGGATGGGGAGAACTTCGTTTATAATCCGGTGTCGCTGATGAATTTCTTTAGCAAAAAGACTTTCAATAACTATTGGTTCACCACCGGTACACCTACTTTCCTGATGAAGATTATCAAAAGTGAACGCTATTCGGCATTTGATATCGAAAACAAAACCGTAAGCATCAGCTTGCTCGATAAATACGACCTGAACAACATGACGCTGCTGCCGCTGCTTTTCCAAACGGGCTATCTCACCATAAAAAGCTACGACCGCCATCGCAACACTATCGTACTGGATTATCCAAACCGGGAGGTGGCCGATTCGTTCAGTATGCACATCCTCTCGGAGCTTACCATTGGCAAACTCGACAAAACGGACATGCTGCTGGTGGATATGGTTCGTTGTTTTGATAAAGGCGATATTCCAACATTTATCAGCCACATCAATACCCTGTTTCTCAACCTTCCCTACGCTATCATCGACCAGAAAGAGAAATATTTCCATTCTATCTTTTATACAATAATGAAACTGGTTGGCTACAAAATCGAAGCGGAGATACTAACCATCGACGGGCGGATAGATGCTGTGGTGAAAACCCACCACCGGATTTACATCATCGAATTTAAAACAAACCAAAGTGCCGACGCTGCAATCCGACAGATCATCCAAAAGCGCTATGCTGAGAAATATGCCCACGATCCGCGCACAAAAATATTATTGGGAATCAACTTCAACACCGATACCAGGAGAGCCGATTACTTTGTAGTTGCTAATTTTTAACAGCTATTGCCTTGTCGAAAATATCCTGGCACGAAGTAATAGTTGCAGATATTGGTTGTACTCTTTTACGTGACCTAAAGGCTCGTTATGAATGTCAGTAAAATCAATTTGGGTGGTTTTTGTAAATCCGTGGCTGTATCTTAATGCAATATCTACTTTTGGCAGGATGGTGTAGTTGATAGCCGCCATGCCGGAGACTTCAAATTTGTTATCATAAGCATAGGAAATGTCTGTGAATTTTGCGTCATAATAGATTTTTGCAGCGATCATATAGGAAAATTCGGGACCAACAGATAAATAGAGTTTGTCGGTAAGATAGAAATCCGCCAGCAGTGGTAATTGAAGGTAGGGAAAAATCCAGCGAGCTTTATGTTTTTCAGTAGAGTAAACATCAGTTACTTTTGCCCCTTTGAAGATAAAACCCGGCTCGGCGGTAATCCCCAAAAAGCCAGCGCTGCGATAGGCGGCAAAAGCATTTAGGTTGAAAGCAACCGTAGGCTTGTATTCCACATACTTATCGGACATCGAACCCGAAAGGCGAATATTGGTAATATCCGCCCCGCTTGACAAACCAAAATTAAATTCCTGTGCCTGGATATTGATAGCAATAAACAGCAAACTCAGCATCATCAGTTTTTTGATTTTTGCGCGCATAGTTTTTAAAAATTTGATTGTTTTCAAAAAAACGTACAATCGCTGCAGATAGTATCAAAACACCTCTCGCTTCTCTTTGGTATGATAAAGGTCGAGCGCCAGGATGATGGCAAAAAATCCCCAGATAGGAACCGAGGCTTTGTCGGTGTCGAGGAAGTTGTTGAGGAAACCATGCACAAAATAGGCGATAAGCGCCAGCACGGTAAGCAGCGCCATCAATCTTACCTCCGGGTTGGTGGCACGACGATGTACTTTGAGGCCGGTATAAATAGCAATGCCCACGATAAGCAGCAGGGTAAGCAGGCCCGGCAAACCCTGCTCAGCCATGGGGCCAATGTATTCGCTGTGCGCATTGCCCAGGTCGCCGGCATTGGTGCTGATGATGGTTTTTTCTTTGCTGCGCTGAAAAGGCGCATACAAAAACTGATAGGTGCCTGGCCCCCATCCCAAAAGTGGCCGCTCACGAAACATGCGCAGTCCGGCTTGCCAGCGGTTGATACGTTCGAGGTTGGAGGCATCGGATGAAATATTATAAATCGACTGCACATGCTCCACAAAATCGGTGGACGAATCCTGCTCGTTGCGTTCGAGCACCTCTAATATTTGGTGCTGAAAGGTGAAAAAGGAGATTATTAAAATGGTGAAAATTGTGAGCAACCATTTGAACTTGATCTTTAACAAAACAACAATATAAACCAGCAAGGCCGCAAGGACGCTGATCCATGCAGCGCGGCTATATGAAAGCACGATGGCTACTGCCAAAATTAAAAAAACAATGAATGCGGTAGCACGCATCGAAAAACTGTAGGACTTATCGAAGATAAAACCAAAAATAAAAGGAACAAACATGGCAATGGCTGCACCGTAGGCAGTATGGTCGTTATAAAAGGGGGACATCACCCAGTGCCCTGATTCTTCATCAAAACCATATTGGGCATGCCTGACAAGCGTATAGCCGATAACAATGAGCATGGCAATAACGTAGAGCCAAATAAAACGCTTGGTATTGCTGAATTTGCGAAACAAGATAACGCCCACAAAAAAGAATGGGATGACAAACCACAGCCGCGCCAGCATAAACTTAATGCTCACCACCGGCAGCTCGCTGGTAAAAGTGGTGATGAGTACCCAGATAAGGTTGAGAAGAATGGCCACGGTAAGCGGATGCCCCATCACCCGCCGATCGTAAGGAAAACCACCAATAATCTTTACAACAAAAATAATAAGCACACCAAACATCAGCGGCTCGGTAGGCAACGACACACCCAGGTTGGCTTCGATACTTTCGATATTTACAGCCAAAGGAGTGGCAAAAACGATGAGCAACAGCAGTTTGTCGAGCGAAAAAACATACAGCATCAATACAACGGCAGCCAATGGCAACAGAAGCATCCAGTAAAACTCACGCACCATCAGCACCGCATTAAGCAGGATAAACAGAAGGCTGATGCCATAAACCCAATATAGTTTTAGTTTTTCAGTCAAGGCGCTGAGACGTTTTTTTTAATAAAAGAGTTAAAAATTGCGGCGTATCGAATCTATGTTTTCCATTACGAGTATCGCCACCAAAGAGGCAAAGAAACCGCCCAGTGCCGCCAGCAACACAATAACCCAACGCACGGGATACGACTTTTTATCAGCCGGAAAAGGCGCAGAAATCACACTGGAGTAGGTTATGTCGCGCGTGTAAAACATCAGCGCCTGATCATAATCCATTTTCACCTTTCCATACTCAGCTATCAGATCAAAGTAACGATCGTTGTAATAGGTGTAGATGCCGCCGTACTTTTCGATGTTTTCCTTGAGCTGCAACACCTCACGCGTGTTGATGTTTTGGGCAGCATTGTTACCATCTACAGTGCGTAAAAAGCCGCGTGCAACTTCGCGCGACTGATTAGGATAGTCGATAATGCCATATTCTGTGCGGATTTGATAAAGGATATTTTCGACAGAGTCGATCTCTGCTTTTTTCAATGCCAGCCTCATAGCAATATAATCCATTCCCTCCTTGTACTTTTTGCGATGGGTGTTTAGCACTTTCTGATCGTAAAATTTGATGATGTCGTTCACCATGTTGCAAGCCACCATAGGATCAGCATCAAACACTTCAATTTTGATGGTTTCAAAAGGAGTTTTGCTGATCATCACGTTCTGACTGTACTCGTAAATAATCGTCGATTCAAAATATTTGTAGGAGCTATCTATCTTGTAACGCTGGGCAAGATCGTATTTTTTGATAATTTTATCACGTATTTCCTTGCTTTTCAGAAACTCCAGCATCTGCTCCGATCGGCTCTCTTCGCTGTAAGGCTCAACGTTAGAAGGATAGATAAGCGCGTACGACTTAAACATGGGCGTGACAAACCACGGCGAAGAGAAAATGGCTGCCAGGATCACCGCTGCCAGAACAATGATCGTCAGGTGAATTTTCCACTTGAAGAGCAGTTTCAGTAGATTTGTATTTGTGAAGTACCTGGTCATTTGTGTGTCGTGTTTTTCTGTTTGGTAATCGTTGTGATGCTTTGTTTTTTGGTGGTAATTTTTTGGTGGTTCATCCTCCTCTATCTTTTTTTCATCGTCAGCCTTTTCTGCTATTGCCGGTGGCGGATGCACCGGCTGGCTATCCGGCTCGTCGCTGTGCTCATAGCGCGGCGGCGCCGACGCTTGCCGCAGTGGTGGCGGTGGATCCTTGCCCGATATTCTATTCCGGGGTTCTCGCCTGACTGGTTTACTGCCCGCACCTTTAAAGGTATCAGGAAAATAGGTATTAATATTTTCGACAATCAGCAGCAGGATAAGTGCAAAAAGAAAAGCCGAAATGGTGGCCACCAAAACGATAAGCCAGCGGATGGGATACGATTTGCGTTCGGCTTTGTAGGCGCTGTTTACCACAAATTTCACCGGCAGCACCTCCTGGGCATCGGTTTTGGCTTCTTCGTATTTGGCGCGCAACATGCTCAGTTGCTTCTTCTCGTATTCCAACGCATCGCGTATCGAAACGTAGGGGCCGCCATACTTTGCCAGAATCTCAAGTTTTTGTTCCAATCGTTTAACTCCATCGGTATTGTCGCCGGCCAGTTCTATTGCCAGTTGTTGATTAATCATCTCGGCCTGCGACTCGTAATCATTAACACCAAAGGCACGTAGCTTGGTGAGCGAATCTTCCATGGCGGCCACGGCGTCGCGCTGTTTGAAATACTGATCTTTTACAATTTCATATGCCCGCTGTGCGCGTTGCTTTTGCATATCATTCTTGGTGGAGTCGAGCAGCTCGGCAATATCGTTGGCAATGTCGGCAGCCATCTGCGGATCGGTATCCAGCACCGAAATCTTTACGGCCATAAACTCCGTCCGCTTAAAAGAGATGTTATCTTCATACTCCTGATAAAGCCGTGTATTTTTGTACGAAGAGTTGGTGTCGATGTGGTAATGCTGCATCAATTGGTAGCGCTCGATGATCTTGTCGCGGATGCGGTTAGAATGCAAAATCTGTAAAAGCTGTTCGGTTTCCTCATCTTCACCAAAAGCAAGAATATCCTTTTCATTGCCCGAATTTTCGGAAAACAGCGCCTTGCTAATGGCATTGGTAGCTGTTGGGTAAAGTATTACCGTCGATTTGTATTTGGGCGTAATAAACCAGGGTGACGAAAAAAGCACCGCGCCCAGCAGGGCTGTCACGGTGACTACTATCAGCGGTTTTCGCCATTTATGCAAAAACAACAAGATGTTGGATGAGTCGAAATTAAGATAATCAGATTTCCAGATCGCCATAAAAAGTTAGATCAAAAATGGGTTGCAAAAGTAGGTTTTTTTAATTTGAAATTTAGCCATCCCACTACTCGCATTTAGTTTTTAGCTATTAATAATGGGCTTCATCACTTTTTAGTATTGAAACGAAATTTTTAAAATCAAGCAATTTCAACAATGCTGCTAATATTGCCGAGCCAATGCCCATGCTTATGATGTTGATAATCCAGTTGTCGGAGAAGTAAGGCGTGGCCAATCCCAACAGGCCCACACCAAGAACAAAAGCCGCCAGACTTAACAAATATTTGCGATCAGCTTTCCAACGGAAAATACGCACTGCAAGCCAAATCTGTAGGATAGCGGTGGTAAATTGAGTAAACACGCTGGCCCATGCCGAACCCTCCGCCATCAGGCTTGGCACCAGCCAAAAGTTGATGGTGAGATTGATAGCCATGCCGCTGGCAGCGATAATGTTGAGCAATTTTAGATTGCCGTTGGCGGTGAGCAGGGTGCCAAAAACATAGGATGATGAAATTGCTATAAAACCAAACATCAAAATGCTAAACACCCTGGCCGATTCAGCCACGTGCGCATGATACATCAGTTGCATCAACTCGCCGGCATAGCTGTACGAACCAAACGCCACCACCGTGGAAAGCACGATGAGTAAGTTGAACGCCAGCCTTACGATTTGCAGCACCGACTCTTTGTGCTTGATCATTCGCGAAAAGAGCGGCAGCAGCAATCCGGCAAACAAAAACGCAATCATGTTGCCGGCGTCGAGCAGCCGGTAGGCCGAAGCATAAATACCCACCTGCGATTCGCCGACATCTTCCGGCAGCAGCCGCTCTATCATCACCGGGTCGATGCGGTTATAAAAAGCCATCAACATCACCAGCAAAGCAAACGGAAGACTTTTTTTTATAATGATAACGAAGAAGGCGAAGTTCCAGCTTAGCTTGCGGAAGGCAGCTTTGCGGACTACGATCGCTAATGCGAAAAGTGCCGTAAGTACGTACGAAACCGTTTGCGCATACACAAACCATTCGATGCGAAAAGGCTGTGTGGTAATGTGCCCCCAGAGCAACGCGCCACAAATCAGAATCATCAGCACACGGTCGAGGATAGAAAGAAAGCTGTCGGTGCGAAACATGAGCAATCCCGAAATGTTGCTGCGCAGATACAGGATAAACGACAGCAAAAACTGATTGAAACACAATACGCCAAGTATCGCCAACTGATGTGCATTAAACCCGATGAGCAAGGCCACCGAAAAAGTTACCACCGAATAAACCACGGCCAGCAGCAGTTTGATAATTACAATTCCCGAAAAATGCTTGTTGAGTAAATGGCTGTGCTGGGCTATGTTGCGGTTGTTGTAGTTGGTAATGCCAAAGTCGAGCAGAATGTTAAAGATAAAAGAGAAGTTGAAGATGACGTAGTAAAAGCCATAATCCTCGGCGCCCACAACGTTTTGTACCGTACGGTCGATGCCCAGCAACCAGAATGGCTTCACCATCAGATTGAGCACCATCAACAGAATAAGGTTAGAGAGA
>SABY01000244.1 GCA_009928785.1 Clostridia bacterium
CATTTATGCTGATCGAATCCATAGCCCAGGCATTTATGCTGATCGAATCCATAGCCCAGGCATTTATGCTGATCGAATCCATAGCCCAGGCATTTATGCCTGGGATTTATTTTTTAATATTAAAAACAAGAATTGGAATTTCTCTTAGCTGTTGATTTGGGTGTAAAAACCGGGCTGGCACTCTTTAGCTCCGAAGGGCGGCTGCTTTGGCACCGGTCGCAAAACTTTGGCAACAAAACGCGCTTACGCAAAGCAATTCCATGGATTGTGGGCATGGAAGAAGATATCACCTATATTGTGATAGAAGGTGGCGGCCCATTGCTTAAGTTGTGGGATGCCTATCTCGAAAAACGAAACATCGAAGTGCTGCACATCATGGCCGAAGAGTGGCGCCGCGTAATGCTACTCGACCGCGAACAACGCAAAGGATCGCAGGCCAAAGAAAAAGCCTTGTATTATTCCGGCATCATCATCCAAAAAATTAGCAACCAAAAAACTTCTCCCACCAACGACAATGCTGCCGAGGCCATACTTATAGGGACCTGGGCAATGGAAAAACTCGGCTGGATAAATAGCGCTGCTGCACTGTTGCGCGATTGAATCGGGGGAGTGGAAAAGGTTTTGCACTACTTTTACACCCCATTCATTTTGGTTATGAAAATCAAAACATTCCGGACTGATTGATTTTGTGATTGATTAAACAAAAGCCGCCATAATTTTGCTTTAGTATCCTACCAAAACGAATCTTTTATGAAAATAGCAAAAGATATCACCGAACTTATTGGCCACACGCCTTTGATCCGCCTCAATAGTTTTAGTAATGACACCGGCTGCGAGTTACTGGCCAAGCTCGAATACCAAAATCCGGGCGGCTCGGTGAAAGACCGCCTTGCGCTGGGGATGATACGCGATGCCGAAGAGCGTGGAATCATTAATAAACAAAGTACCATCATCGAACCTACCAGCGGCAACACCGGCATTGGGTTGGCAATGATTTGTGCAGCGCGCGGCTACAAGCTCATCATTACCATGCCCGAATCAACATCCATCGAACGCCGCAAACTTATCGAAGCCTATGGCGCTACCGTTGTTCTCACACCCGCCGACGAAGGGATGCATGGCGCCATACACAAAGCCGAAGAGCTGCAGCAAAAAAATCCGGGCAGCTACATTCCTTACCAGTTTCGCAATCCGGCCAATGCTGAGATACACCGCAAAACCACAGGTCCCGAAATATGGGAAGATACCAGCGGGCGCATCGATATTTTTGTGGCAGGAGTGGGTACCGGCGGAACCATCACCGGTGCCGGTGAGTTTTTAAAAACCAAAAATCCTGATATCAAAATTGTGGCCGTAGAACCGGCCGGCTCCCCGGTGATTTCGGGCGGAAGCCCTGGCAAACATAAAATTGCCGGTATTGGCGCCGGATTTATTCCCGAAGTTTTCAACCGCGATTTGCCCGACGAAGTGATTACGGTGCAGGATGCTGATGCATTTGAAACTACACGCAGCCTGTGCCGCCGCGAAGGCGTTTTTGCCGGCGTATCGAGCGGAGCCATTCTCTGGGCGGCATTGCAGTTAGCCAATCGCAGCGAAAACAAAGGCAAAACCATCGTGATGATTACCTGCGACACCGGCGAACGCTACCTGAGTACCAACCTTTTCGAAAACGACTAAAACAGCCATTATGCAGGAATCAGAAAATAGTAAAACTGTCAGGGACGCTATCACCAAACTCTCCGAAAGCAAATCTTACGCGCTTGGTTATATGCCGCTGCACGGTCGTACCATGCCTTCAGTGACGGTGTTGGGCGATCTGGTGGAGAAGTTCAGGGAGGTGCTCTTCCCGGGATATTTTGGTAATGCCTCGCTCAATCCCGACAACCTGCCCTACCACATCGGTGTAAACGTGGATATGGCTTACCACATGCTCTGCGATCAGATTTTTAAAGGCATTTGTTTTACCTGTAGCAGGGACAAAAAGTTCGATGCCGACGCCGCCGATGAAAAATCGCGTAATATGGCCGCTAAGCTTATCGACTGCCTGCCCGACATCCGGCGGATATTGGCAACTGACGTTAAGGCTGCCTACAATGGCGACCCTGCGGCCAAAAGTGAAGGTGAGGTCATCTTCAGCTATCCCACCATCCGCACCATGACCAACCACCGTATCGCCCATGAGCTTTACAAACGCGAGGTGCCGCTCATCCCGCGCATCATCTCCGAGATGGCACATTTCGAAACCGGTATCGACATACACCCAGGCGCCAGTATCGACGAGTATTTTGCCATCGACCACGGCACTGGTGTGGTAATAGGCGAAACGGCGGTGATAGGTAAAAACGTTAAGATTTATCAGGGTGTAACTTTGGGAGCGCGTAGCTTCCCGCTCGACGAAAACGGGAATCCCATCAAAGGCATCGCACGCCATCCCATTGTGCAGGACGATGTAATCATCTATTCCAACGCCACCATCCTGGGCAGAATCACCATTGGCAAAGGCGCCGTGATAGGCGGCAACTTGTGGATAAACCGCGACGTCCCCGCCGGTAGCCGGCTTATTCAGCAGCGACCCTCGGCACAATATTATAGCAATGGAACAGGCGTTTAATTTTTAAACCAAATCTTTTTCATAAAACAAAAGCCCTGACAGATTACTCTGTCAGGTCTTTTAACTCAATCCCAGGTACCCGGAGCGGGAATTGAACCCGCACGAACGCAATGTTCATTGGATTTTAAGTCCAACGTGTCTACCAATTCCACCATCCGGGCATTGCGTTACTTACAGCATGTACAGAAAAAATCCCGACCCGATTGTACCCGGATCGGGATTTCGCTGGAGCGAAAGACGGGATTCGAACCCGCGACCCCGACCTTGGCAAGGTCGTGCTCTA
>SABY01000245.1 GCA_009928785.1 Clostridia bacterium
TCGCTGCGCTCTCGGGATTTCGCTGCGCTCAAGTTTGTTGTTTGTTTCCCGAATCGCTGCGCTCTCGGGATTTCGCTGCGCTCAAGTTTGTTGTTTGTTAATTGTTAATTGTTAATCGTTAATCCTTAATCGTTGATTGTTAATCGTTAATTGTTAATCGTTAATCCTTAATTGTTAATCGTTAATTGCTAATCGCGACCCGCAACCCGTTCTTCGTCAATCGTCATTCGTCATTCGTCATTCGTCATTCGTCATTCGTCATTCGTCATTCGTCATTCGTAAATCGTCATTCGTCATTCGTCATTCGTAAATCGTCATTCGTCATTCGTAAATCGTCATTCGTCATTCGTCAATTCCTTGTCTTTGCTAACGATGAGGCGGATTTTTTCGGTGTCGCTAACGGCATACTGATATTCGGGAATCTGCGGCAAGCCACCCAGTCGGACATCTTCGGTGCGGTAGATCATATCGCTGTTTACAAGCGATTGCGCCGACATGTGAAATGCGGTAGCGCCGGTTCGTTTTTTGAGCCATCGGATGTTATCGGCATTCACGCCGGCGCCGGGCATAATTTGTATCCGTCCGGCAGCCTGCTCCACCAGTTGTGCGATGAGTTCCACGCCGTCGCTGGCTTTATTTTTTTGGCCGGAGGTAAGCAGGCAGTCCACATTCAACTTTATCAACTGATCGAGCGCTTCGGTGGCATCGCTGCACATGTCAAAGGCGCGATGAAACGTAACGGCCATCGGGCGCGCCAAGGCGATCAGTTCGGCGGTGCGTTCCGTATCGATGGTGCCATCGGCATCCAAAATCCCAATCACCACGCCATCCACACCCGCATCTTTACAAAAACGGATGTCGTCTTTCATAATTTCCAGCTCATGGGCATTGTAGAGGAAATCGCCGCCACGCGGACGTACCAGCACATGCAGCGCGATGCTCAGGTACTTTCGCGCCAGGCGTATGGTTCCTGCCGAAGGCGTAGTTCCGCCGGCGTACAGATTATCGCACAGTTCCACCCGCGCGGCTCCACCCATTTGCGCATTCAGCACCGACTGCAATCCATTGGCACATATTTCTATCATAGTTTTGCGTTTTAAATTTGCTCACCAAAATAATCACATTTAGGCTTAAGCCCATTGATTTTTTTGCCTCTTTATGTTTATGGTAATTTCTAATTAAATTTTCAGTGTTGATTTGCCTACCATCATTTATCTTTTGGCAAAACTAAAAAACTTACTTTTACTTTTTTAAAAAAACAGGAAAATATGATAACACCTGCTGCGCTGAAACCTGATGATGTGATAGGCATTGTGTCTCCCGGAAAGCATATCGATGCCGCATTGCTCCACCGTGCCGCCGCTATTATCGGCTCGTTGGGTTATCACGTTAAAACAGGAGGACACGCTGCAGGGCGGCATCATTATTTTTCGGGAACGGATGCGGAGCGCACCCGCGATTTCCAACTGATGATGGACGATGCGCAGGTGAAGCTGATCCTGTGTTCGCGCGGCGGCTACGGATCGGCGCGCATCATCCACCGGCTCGACTTTACGCGCTTTGCGCAAAATCCCAAATGGATTGCCGGCTATAGCGACATCACCGTTTTTCATTCGCACCTGTTGCGCATGTTTGGTATCGAAAGCCTGCACGCTACCATGCCGCTCGACTTTGGCAACGACCAACAGCCGGCTGCACCTTTACGCAGAATGCTGGAAGCTGCCGGCGGCCGGCAACAACATTACAAAATTGAAGCGCATGCACACAATCGCAGCGGCATTGTACGCGCCACACTCACCGGCGGCAACCTGTCGGTATTGTGCAGCCTGCTCTCTACCCCTTCGGACGTGGACACCGCCGGCAAGATTTTGTTTATCGAAGAGGTGGCCGAAAGCGGTTACCGAATCGACCGGATGATGAACACCCTGCTGCGCGCCGATAAACTCAACCGCCTGGCAGGTTTGGTAGTTGGCGGACTTGCACCCGTGGCCGGCGACGACTATGGAATGAGCGCCGCAGAAATCATAGCCGAGGCAGTGGCTCCATTTGGCTATCCGGTGGCATTCGGGTTTCCTGCCGGCCATTTTCATGATAACTTCCCGCTCATCATGGGGCGCACGTATCAGTTGGAGGTTGCCGAAACCACCGCCCTGCACAGCATTGCAAATCATGCAGTTTTTTATTAATAAAATAGCATCTACTCATGGCACAACACAACGAAACAGGCGAGCAGGGCGAAGAACTTGCCGCCCAATATCTGGCCAATGCAGGCTACAAAATCCTGGAAAGAAACTGGCATTTTGGTAAAAACGAAATCGACCTCATTGCGCAAGACGGAGAGTTCATCGTGTTTGCGGAGGTAAAAACGCGGCGTACCGCCAACTTTGGCGAGCCGGAGGTTTTTGTAACGCGCGCCAAGCAGCGCGCCATCATCAAAGCTGCC
Source organism: Clostridia bacterium (assembly GCA_009928785.1). Classification (GTDB taxonomy): domain Bacteria; phylum Bacteroidota; class Bacteroidia; order Bacteroidales; family 4484-276; genus SABY01. The sequence continues at coordinate 2,444 of SABY01000245.1, forward strand.
AATGGTTATTTTATGATAAAAGATGTGCAGCTCGAAGCGCGCTTCGACATCATCAGCGTGCTATACCATGGCGCCAGCTACACGGTGAAGCAAATCAAAAATGCGTTTTATCCAACTTTGTGAAAAGGCATCTTCGGGTTTAGCACGGACATCTCATTAGGTTGTCTGTAAAGCCGATAGTTTCACGACAAAAAACCAAATTTCATATTCCAAAAGACAAAGAAATTCCAAATCACAAATCCCAAATGACAAATAAATTCCAAGTTCCAAATCACAAACCTCGGAGCAGTTTGATCATTGAAATTTGATTATTGAAATTTATTTGGAGCTGTTTACTCCGACTCCTGGCGGATGTTTTATTGATTTTTGGAGTTTGTGCTTAGAAATCCCAAATTCCACATCCTCACATCCCTGGGTTTGGACGAGGTTGCACCTCGTCCACA
>SABY01000246.1 GCA_009928785.1 Clostridia bacterium
GTAATTTGTAGTAATATGCCCTTTGGGCGTAATTTGTAGTAATATGCCCTTTGGGCGTAATTTGTAGTAATATGCCCTTTGGGCGTAATTTGTAGTAATTTGTTGTAATTAAAAAACTTCCTGACTGCCTAATGAGAACTGCCTACTGAGAACTGCCTGCTGCGGACTGCCTGCTGAGAACTGCCTACTGAGAACTGCCTACTGAGAACTACCTTTTAGAGAAGCACTCTTATTCGGTGGTTGGTTTGGATTTTAGTTTGAAAAGATAACCCCAAATAAGCGCCCACAGTACCAGGATGCCCAGCACAAAGCCTGCCGCCACATCAGTAAACCAGTGTGCGCCCAGATAAACCCGCGAAACAGGAATAGAAAATATTAACACAAGCATTACCAAAACCATCGGGTATCGAAGCCACCTTTTGAAGTAGCGGTTGCGCAACAACAGAAATATCATAAAGCCAAAAAAGACAACATAAAATGACGTGTGTCCGCTTGGGAAACTTTGGTGCTGTGCTTTCTCCACAATATTTACAAGGTCTTCGGTGGGACGGGGCCGGTTTATCAAAATCTTAATTCCATAGGTGATCACCGACACGAGTAGGGTAGCAATCGTAAAAACAGCTTCTCGCCAATGGCGGATGATGGCAAAGATCAGGGCGCTACCCAGCACCATGGTAGTAGCCACAGGCGTCACGCCAAACCAACTGATGAATTTCATCAAAAAGTCGAGCGCCGGGTTGCTATCCTCCTGAATTTCTTCCGAAAACTCCAAATCGATAAAGGTGGTGGGTAGAAGAAGAACGATTGCCGTTAATATTAAAAAAACTACCAAAAGACCGATGATAAGATAATTGGCTTTCTTTCGGTCGTTAAAAAAGGAGAAAATTTTGATAAAATTCATGCATTGTTTTTTTTAGGCTGTGGAAATTCAATTTTGCTGTCGTTGATTAGCAATTGTATTTTTCGCGTAGCAAGGTCGAAATCCAATATCACCTTTTGCCCACGCACTTTGTAAATTTTGTTTTGAATGGATTGTAAGTGCATGTTGTTTTATTTTAAATGCATCACTTGCAGCTTTCAGAACTACGGCATGGTTACTTTCCGATACAAAACTTCCCAAAGATATTTCCCAAAATCTCGTCAGTGGTGATCTGCCCTGTGATGGTTCCAAGATGGTGCAAAGCTTTGCGTATGTCGATGGCAACCAAATCTGACGGGACATTTTTGTCGAAACCTGTGCGAATGTCGCCGATGGCTTGCAGCGATTTACTTAGGGCTTCGTAATGGCGGGCGTTGCTCACAATGGTGGTATCGGCAAACTGCTGCATGTTTACAGAGCGGAGCAAACTGTCGGAAATCAGGTTGATATTTTCTTTTCGTTTAGCCGAAATAAAAATCGTTTCGAGTTCTACCAGGTCTTTAAATCCTTTGGGCATCTCGATGAGTTGGTCAATTTTGTTTCCAATCAGAATAATTCGCTTGGATGGGTCTTCTATCAGATGGCGGTGTTCTTCGAGCACCTCCTGCACTTCTTCAGCGGTGCTGGCGGCATCAAAAACAAAGAGAATAATGCTGGCTTCTTTGATGCGTTGCAACGTACGCTCTATTCCTATATTTTCGATGACATCCACAGAGGTGCGCAGTCCGGCGGTATCGATAAAGCGAAAGGCAATTCCCTCAATGATGATGGTATCTTCGATGCTGTCGCGCGTGGTGCCCGGAATGTCGCTCACGATGGCTTTTTCCTCCTGCAGGATGGTGTTGAGTAGTGTGGATTTGCCCACATTAGGTTTCCCAATGATGGCTACCGGGATTCCATTTTTCAACACATTGCCTACCTGAAAACTTTTTATCAGGACGTTAATTTCGCTTTCGAGTCCGTCGAGGATTTTTCCTATTTTGGAACGGTCGGCAAACTCTACATCTTCTTCGGCAAAATCAAGCTCCAGTTCTACCAATGAGGCAAAGTCGAGCAGCTCTTGTCGCAGTTTTTTTATTTTATCCGAAAAGCCGCCGCGCATTTGGTCGAGTGCCAGGTCGTGGGCGTATTTGGAGCCGGATGCTATGAGGTCGGCTACGGCTTCGGCTTGCGCCAAATCAAATTTCCCGTTGACGAAGGCCCGCATCGTAAACTCGCCGGCTGTGGCCATGCGGGCGCCACTATTGATTAATAACTCTATAATTTTTTGCTGAATGTAAGGAGAGCCGTGACACGAAATCTCGATGGCATCGTCGCCGGTGTAGGAGTGGGGCGCGCGAAACACACTCACCAGCACTTCGTCGATAATTCCATCGTCGCCGCGAAGATCACCCAGATGCAGCGTGTGTCCGGCAGCTTTACTTATTGGTGAGCTACTGCGCGGCTTAAAAATTTGGTCGATAATGCTGAAAGATTCCGACCCTGATAGGCGGATCATAGCGATGGCGCCAACTCCCGCAGGAGTGGCCAGAGCGCAAATGGTATCTTTTGTATCCATGGCGATTGTTGTTGTTGGTTTGTATTAATCGAGCAAAGTTATAATTTTTGATACACTGCTGTTGATCAACGAATTTATGATAATAAAGTCAGTCCGCTAATTTTCGCCAGTTGAGCTAATTTCCGCTAATTTTTTCGTGCTACTTGGTTTCACTCGTGCGAATTCATTGATATGATAGGCTCTGATATTATTTATTGTGTGTAGCTCATCTGTAGCATCTCAGTAACCCCGGATGTCCGGGGTCAGAAAGCACTGCCAGAAACCGGCGGGCTTTAGCCCGCAATACTTTTACATCACTATCTGTCCATGAACTCATCATAACATGCTCTTTATTTGGGCTAAAGCCCACTGAAATACTATTGCCTTTTTACCCCCGGCCTAAAGGCCGGGGTTAGTGAACAG
>SABY01000010.1 GCA_009928785.1 Clostridia bacterium
CATACTTATTAAAATTTAAATATTTGTAAATATTCAACAAAGATGGTGTCAGACCAGGGTATTAAAAAATCAAATCAACGGATGGGAGGATTTTATCAATGAATCCGGCTTTTGTTTAGCTGGAAAATTTGTGTGGATTCGACAATGTAGGAACGAACCCTGAAAACTATGCCGTTAATTGTTGAATTGTCATTAACAACCAAGGCCAACAAGCGAATGTCCATAAATCGTAACACATTGCAAAAGTGGGTGATAGCAATTAACTTTTAACCAAGAGTTATTATTCCGGCCAGGTACCAAAAGCCTGCTTTTCGAACTGCATTTTACCATCGCTACCTTTAAAGATATTGATCCAGGCCTGCCAGTTTTCATTATCCAGTTCAGGGTAATCCAGTCGGTAATGGCTGCAACGGCTTTCGGTGCGCATGATCGAAGCTTTAAGTTTCATCTCGGCACTGATGATCATATTCTGGGTTTCATGCGCCAGGCGTAACTCGTGCATATCAGCAGCTCTTAACATTGGCATGTGGTGATCTCTTAACTCTTCAATATAGGCCAGTGCTGCTTTTAACATATTTTCTTTTTTAATGTAAAGCACAAAATTGGGGATCATTACGCCCTGGAGCGTTTGCGTTACCCAAGCCGGACTATATCCCGATTCTCTTTCGAGTGGGGCAGTTATTTCTTGTTGTATTGTTTTGATTTGGCCATCCGATATTGTTTTAAAATCTACTGTTACAGCATATTCCGCCGCTGCTTCTCCGGCAATGGCTCCCTGTACTGCCGAACCTGCCAATGATGAACCAATTTGTGTATAGATTGCGCCGGCCATGTACGAGCCAAGCGCATCGCCGGCTGCATATAGGCCAGGAATGGTTGATGCGCATTTATCATTAATGGGAACCAATCCTTCCGATTTATGGATGGCCATTCCTGCCGACGAACCGCCTACCATGCTTCCACCCATTCCCGGAGGGCCACCTTTTTCACCTTTTGGAGGCCTTTCGCCTTCAGAAGATGATGGAGGTTTATTGTCTTTTTCATCCTGGTTAAAGCCATCCGGGCGATAAGGGCCTCCAGTAACCTGCATATTATTCATTTCACCCGGGTGTGTCATTTTTAAAGGATTTCCGTTTACATAGGCCAGGTAGTTCATGTCCACACCTAAATCGTGGTGAATGCTAACAGAAGTCGTCGAGGGCTTTTGGTCGAACATACCATGCCAGCCACCGTAACAGTCGGCTGCATTTTTAGTCTGCCCCGAATGCCCGTCGTTCCATTCTTTGCCGGTTACTTTTGCACCAATGTTGTAGGCCATAATGGTACCATCGTGGGTGAGGTCGCAAATGGGGAATCCGTTGGGCTTAAAGCCTCCTGCACCGGTGCAAAGAATTACACTTTTTGCATTAAAGAAATATATTTTCTGCTCATCAATACTAAAACCGGCAGCCCCGGCAATTTTTCCATCCTCCTTTATCAGATGCGTAATTGTTACCCGCTCCACTGCGGGGATGTTCCTTTCGGTAATGGGCTTGCTGAACGATTTGTTGTACAAAGGGGAATCGAAAAACCCCCATTGACGCAATTCGGCAACCCTGGCCTTCGAGTGCACGGCCACTTGACGGGTGTACGCCGGGTTGTTGGTGTTTAATGCCGAACGCCCCACCATTTCGACAAATTCGTCGATCGTATATTTTGAAGTATCGGCATCGAACTCGAATATCCCTTTGGCGAAAGGGGTTTGACCGGACGACCCCAGCCGCCCTTTCGAAACCATCATTGTTTTGGCTCCGGCATCGTGGGCTTTTACGGCAGCAAACAAGCCAGCCATGCCACTGCCAATCACCAATACATCGACACTAAAGTTTGTGCTTTCCATTTCATTTGTATTAATTTCTGCTTCGTTTTTTCCCCAACCCGAATACATTCCCATTGAACCAAATGCAGCCAAACCGGCAGCAGCAATTCCCGATACAGTAATAAATTCCCTGCGTGAAATGTTTTTAGACATGGTCGTGAATTTTTGGTGATACAGATTTGAAAATATATGTTTTCAATAATAAAGCCACCCCTGAAATGGATAGGATTGCGATAAGCCAGTACATTGGTCTATTAATATGCCTGCCCATTTCGACAACATGCAACGCAGCTGTTAAAATAAATGCAATAGATAAATAGCCATGAATTAAGCGCCATGTTTTATAGCTGAAAGGAAGCTTGTTCCTGAACAAAGAAGTTAAGCCAATGATAAACATCAATATCCAGGCAGTTAATCCAAGCCATAATCCGTGTTGGCTAAAATTGGATAATAACTCAATAAAGGCATCTTTTGGAGTTATACCTGCTTCAAAATATCGTGATACAACAATCAAAAAAGGATGGATTAGCAAAACATTCACAAACACATACCCCAGTACTTTATGCCATTTTATTACTTTTCCAATTTTATGTCCTTGCAAGATATTTCGGTTTGCCCGTGATAAATAAAATTGCATGAGCATCATAAAAAAGGAAAAAATGAATAGTAGGGAGATTGTCTCTTTAAGTATTGTGCGCCGTGGAAAATCGCCTAAACTACATATCAGCATCGGCAAAGCAATAAATACTGCAATTGCGGCTATACGGTTGTATGTTTTTATCCTGTTGTCCATAATCTTATCCCCACGAAACAATTACAGGTATCGACTTTTCCGGTGTAATGGTAATAGCATCAACAGGGCAGTACATGCGGCACAAATGACACATCTGGCAATCGGCCGGATACTTTATTATCGCTTTCCCTGATTTTGGGTCAAGACGTAAAACATCGGTGGGGCATGTTTTTACACATGTCCCGCAACCGATACAACCGTTTATGCTATTGATAGCCATATTGTTTTCTTTTTAAGAATTAGCGCTTTGGTCTCTGCGAGGCCTGTTCTTTCAAATAAACTTCATACCCGTTTTTTTGTTCCTTGGTTAATTCAGCCTTTACATTTTTTTCAAGAGCTGCTTGTAGTGCATTCATTTCTTCCCTTTTGGGGCGGCTATTGCCCGAAGTTTTCTCTTTTACTTGCGCGAAATGCGTTTTGTATATTACAAGGACTTTTACTTCCTGTTCTTCGCTTAGCGCAATTTCTTCGGCCAAATTGCTAACTATCTTTTCTATTTGTTTGTCGCTTGGAATTGGCGGTGCCCCTTGTTGTCCGCCTCTTTGTCCACCACCCGGAGCTTGTGCAAAAGTTATGCTACTCACTAACAGAATAGATAATACTAAGATTGATTTTAATGTTTTCATAATATACTGATTTAATGAATTATAATTTTGAGACAAAGGAACCGAGGATTTGATTAAGAAAAAAAAGTATTCAACGAAGCGGCGGATTTCATCAACGAATACGAAATACTATTCATGCCTCAGCGCATCAATTGGTTCCAGCAAAGAAGCTTTCCGGGCCGGGTACCAACCGAAAAATATTCCAATAAATGAGCAAAACAGAAAGGACAAGGCTATCGAATCGGCTGTTTTTCAAGTTTCATTTCACCATCCTCAGCTTTCCCTTCGATGTTTAAGCGGATTACATCGGTGGGGCATGTTTTTACACATATCCCGCAGCCGATGCATACATTTATATTATTGATAGCCATTTTGATTAATTTATTATTGATTACCTATATGATTATGGTAAATTAAGTATATCTATCAGGGCTTGTGCCTGCGCTTCGGTAATTACAATATTATTTGCCGCAAAATTGGCTACGAGTTCAGATGCAGTCGGGGCAGGCGGACCACCGATTATTGCAACCAGCTCTTCTGGAGTTACTGTTATACCTATGGTTGCCAGATAAGCTACGCCGGGAGTAAAATCCGGATTACCGCCTCCGTTATCTACGATACCGTCGGGAAATGAAACAACACGACTCAAGTCAATACAGCTTGGGTCGCCATTCGGTGTTTCGGTCACATTACCACCGCGAACCAACCGCACATAGTTGTAACGATGGATTTCCAGGTCAAAATCTGAAAAATTCTCTTCCGATTTAGGGGTGAAAACGATTGAGCCTGCTCCGTGCAAATCATTGCCTCCCGGGTCTGTGTTATAGCCTGCAGCCAGTACCCAGGCATAAACAGTACCATGCTCTACTGCGCCATCACTACCTGCTACTGGGTTGGATGTGCTTGACCAATAAAACGGATAATCGGTTTGCCCTTTTATATTTGTCAGTGTTGTAAGGTTGAAAAAGGTCGTATTCATAGCTGGGAAAACCCCGGAGTAATCCGCTATACTCTGTAATTCCTTGGCATTTGGCAGGCGCCAGTCATCGTAACCGGCAACTGTAGCGTTTTCAGCATAGGCCAGGGCATCTTTCCAAAGAAATCCCTCTCCGCTGTCGTCCTGCGACCACATCAAACCGGTAGCATTATCGCTAACTGTGCCGTCACCGTTGTTAACAAAATCGTTAACACCGTAAGATGCATTTCCACGTACAGCACGTACGAATCTATTACCACTCATCGCCTTGATATGTCCAGTCCAGTCGTTGACAATGAATGAGGGGTCACCTATCACTTGCTCGTTCTGATATTCGTCTTCAACCAGGTAGCGGTTACTCGACCATGAATGCTGCTGACGTGCATCTGTACCATCACCAACAAGGTGAAAGTAATCAGTATTTATCCATGGCCACCCCATTGAAAAGTCTCTGATAGACCACAACTCTTTCACTGTAGGTATGCGCCAGTCGTCGTAGCCGCCAGTTGTAAGGGTGTCGCAGTAGCTTGAAGCCTGTGCCCATGCCATGGAAAACTTTGATACTTCCTGTGCCCAAATCAGGCCGGTGACGTTGTCGGTGATGGTAGCGTCGCCGTTGTCGGTATAGCTGGGTGTGTTTCCTGTATATTGTGCATCCTGTCCGTAGAAAGCTTCGCCTTCGGCAGGAGGGGTGACTTGTGTGAGATTATCGTAAGTTAATCCCTGGTATGTATCCACAATGGGATAAGTAAGGTTAGCATTAGTGCTGGTTTCAACAACGCTATCTTTTGTGCAACTACTAAAAAGAGAAGTTGCCATCAATAAAAAAGTAAATAAAATTACCTCTACTGATTTTGGTGCATGAACTGATTTCATATTTTTAAATTTAAAGTGAATATTTTATTTTTTACAAATGAATTTCGTTACTATCGAACGCTATTTCTCTTTTTGTGGTGGTTGTTGTTTACTTTGTTCTTTCAAGTAAGCTTCGTACTTACTTGTTTGCTCCTTGGTTAGTTCAGCCTTTACCTGTTTTTCAAAAGCTTTTTTTTGCGTTTCCATTTCTTCCCTGTCGGGGCGGCTATTGCCTGAAGTTTTTTCCTTTACTTCTGCAAAATGCGTTTTATACAATTCAAGCACTTTTGTTTCCTGGGCTGTACTTAAATCAACTTCCCCGGCCAAATCGCTAACCATTGTTTCAATTTGTTTGTCGGTAGGAATAGGGGGCGGGCCTTGCTGGCCTCCTTTTTGGCCGCCCGGTTGAGCTTGAGTTAGCATTACACTTAACATTGCTGCCAAAGTGAGAAATAAGATGCGAGTTGTTTTTTTGAATGTTGTTTTCATGATATAATGATTTAATGTTTTATAATTTTAAGGCAAAGGAACAGCCGGTTTGATTAAGAAAAAAAAGTATTCAACGAAGAGGCGGATTTTCTCAATGAAATGCCCTTAAATTACATTTGCGTTCTGTAGATGGATAGAATGTAATTCTTATTCGAGCTGTTTATATCACGGAATAGTTTCTGATGTTTTTTTAAAAACACGAAGAATTATTCGTGCCTCAACGCATCAATCGGTTCCAGCAAAGAAGCTTTCCGGGCCGGGTACCAACCGAAAAATATTCCAATAAAGGAGCAAAAAAGAAAGGACAATAATATCGAATCCATGGTGATAAGTGTGGGCCAGCTTAGTATACTTTCTATTAGTGTAGAAGCAAGGATGCCTAAGCCAACCCCGATGATCCCGCCAATGATGCTGATAATGATGGCTTCAAAAAGAAATTGCCTTAAAATGTCTTTGCCTTTGCCACCTATTGCCAGGCGTAGCCCTATTTCACGCGTGCGTTCGGTAACTGAAACATACATGATGTTCATGATGCCAATTCCGCCAACAAGCAATGAAATGGCAGAGATAGAACCCAATAATACCAGCATCATTTCTGAGATAGAGCCAAAATTGCTGATGAGTTCCTCCTGGGTTCTGATTTCAAAATCATCATCTTCACTATCATTAAGTTTATGCGACAACCGCATCAACTCAGTTATTTCAGCACTTGTTTCGGTAATTAAATCTTCTGATTTGGCAGATATTACAATGGCACGTAAATGCGTTTGCCTGTAAAGCCTTTTCATAACTGTAGTGTATGGTGCCAATACCATATCATCCTGGTCCTGTCCAAAAGTGTTGTTGCCTTTTTCTTTTAAAGTGCCGATAATTTTAAATGGGATGTTGTTGAACCGGATGGTTTGCCCGATGGGATCTTCATCTTCAGTAAATATATTTTCAATGACCGTTTGCCCGACTAAACAAACTTTTGCAGCAGTTTTTATCTCTTGTGTAGTATACATGCGCCCGGTTTCCACTTCATATTTTTTTATGAACGGATAATCTTCATTCCCACTATAAATTGTAGTTGGCCAGTTATTGGATCCATAAATAACCTGGCCGCTTCCGTCCAATTCAGGTGAAACGGCATCGATTAAGGTACTGTTGTTTTTCAAAAAATCCACATCTTCAACAACAAGGGTTGGCGATGATGAGCGCCCCTGATGTACACCTCCGCGGTTTTGACTTGCAGGCATTATATTGATTAGGTTTGTTCCCATTGAAGAAATCGTGGACCGAATGCTGGCATTTGAGCCTTGGCCTATGGCGAGCATGGCAATAACTGCAGCAACGCCAATTACAATGCCCAACATAGTAAGGAAAGAGCGAAGTGAATTTCTTCTGATAGCCGAAATAGCGATTTTTATAAGGTTGTAAAGTTTCATTGATTGCTTAGTTTAGGTTTTCCGGGATGATGTGTGATTCAAGAATTAAGTTCTCGTCCGGAAGCTTGAGCAGGGCCTCTTTGGCGCTGATTTTTTTGGCAGTTGCAACATCGCTGACAATACGGCCATCGCGAAATTTCACATTTCTTGTCGTAAAAGACGCAATTTCTGGTTCATGGGTAACAAATCCGATGGTTATTCCATTTTCATTCAACTCCTGGAAAAGAGACATAATTTCGTATGAGGTTCTGGTGTCAAGGTTTCCGGTTGCTTCATCTGCTAAAATTATTACCGGGTCATTAACAATTGACCTGGCAATGGCCACCCGTTGCTGCTGGCCGCCCGACATTTGGTTGGAAAGGTGTTTCATCCGGTCTTTTAAACCAACGGAAATCAGTGCTTCCTCTGCTTTTTCGCGCCGGAGTTTGCTGCCGATTGAAGGATTGTATAACAATGGTAGTTCCACATTCTCAAGAGCCGTTGTCCGGGGCAATAAGTTGTATGATTGAAAAACGAACCCCAACTTGGTATTTCTAATTTCTGCCAGTTGGTTCTTTTTCATGGATTTTACATTTTTTCCATCCAGCCAATAATCGCCTTCGGTCGGTTTGTCGAGGCAACCAAGTATGTTCAGCAAAGTAGACTTGCCCGAACCGCTGGTACCCATTATCGCCACAAATTCACCTTTTGTAATGGATAAGTTTACATCTTGCAAAGCCCTTACGGTTTCTTCACCAATGTAGTAGGTTTTATAAAGGTTCTTTATTTCTAAGATGATGCCTTTTTCCATTTGAATTTCTGATTTAATACACGATAAAAAGTTTGGATTGAAATGTAATTTATCTTGGAGGCCCCCCGCCTCCACCTTTGTGTTCCTGCACAAATGGGCTGGAAGTTTCTTCAGTGGTTTTAGTTTCTTTCATGCTGCTGCCGCTCACTTTTTCCATAGATGTAACTACTAAGTCTCCTTCTTCCAATCCTGATACGATTTCAATTTTCGAACCATCATTTATCCCGATTTCAACAATCACAGGTTTTATCATGGCACCATCTTTTATCCAAACCCTTTTTTGATTTTCAGCCAATTCTTCTGTAGGAGGCCCTGATGGAGGAGATGAGGGAATATCGCTACCTGAAATTGCAGGTTCTTTGTTTCCCGGCATTGGCGGGGCTGAACCCTCTGTAAGGCTGCTCATATATTCTTTCATTGATTCGCGCTCAGGTTGAAAACGAATAGCCTTGCCGGCCATAGTCAGTACATCGTTTGCTTCCTCCACGAAGTCGGTAATGGTGGCTGTCATCCCCGGTTTCAGTTTGAGTTTGGGGTTGGCCACTGTAACTATAACCGTATAGGTAATTACATTGGAAGACTCATTGGGTTGAAGCCTCACTTCAGCCACCTGTCCCGAAAAAGTATCGTCAGAAAATGCATCAACGGTAAATTCTACGCGCTGGCCCTTTTCAACCATTCCAATATCAGCTTCATCAACATCGGCTTCAACCTGCATGGTTGACAGGTCATTTGTAATGGTAAATAATTCGGGGGTATTCATGCTGGCAGCAACTGTTTGGCCTTCTTCAACGGCACGGTTTAGAACAATGCCATCAATAGGCGCGTAAATCATTGCATAGCTTAGATTTAGTTGTGCCCTGTCCAGGTTAGCCTCGGCCGATTTTAAACCTGCCTTGCTGATTTTGAAACTGTAAACAGCCATGTCATAATCACTTTTTGGCAACACCTCATTTTCGAATAGTTGTTTAATTCGTTCCAGATTTGTTTCCTGGTATTCGTATTCAGCCTGAGCCCGCTCCAGGTCAGCTTCAACTGTTTCAAGGCTCGACTGTAAAGTAGATTTGTCCAACTCGGCAATAAGCTGGCCTTTTTTTACAACAGAGTTAAAATCAACATAGATTTTTTCGATAACGCCTGATACCTGGGTTCCAACGATTACGGTGTTGGTTGCTTCCAGCGTTCCGGTTGCAGTAATCGTAATGTTGACAGAACCTTTTTCAACCTTCACTGTTTCAAAAACATATCCGGAGGTTTCGTTTCTGAAGAGGTAAATCCCTGCTGCACTGAAGGCAGCAAGGATAAATACCATGAGAAAAATTATTCTTTTTTTATTTTTCATCACTAAAGTTTTTTTAATTATAAACTACATCTCGTACCAAGCTTGTTTTAATTTTCATGAAACAAAAGTATTGCCTGATGGATGTAAATAAAAAAGAAATCAACGGACTTGATGGTTTTATCGATAGAATATAATGTTCTATCAACAAATAATTTTTTATAATGCTACTATTATTCAATCGTTTCCAAACAGGCTCATCACAATGTTTAAGGTTGCTGCTGACTCAACTCCAAAAGTTGAACTTGAAGGATAAAAGGAGACAAACAGCAATTTATCATCCCATTCGCCATTTGCAACCTCCGACACATCGCTTAAATCCGAATAAATTTTCTCGTGATTCATTTTTATTATCTTGGTTTTTCTTATACCCATGAGCAAAAACAACCCTGCTTTAAAAATATGCTGTATAAAAATTGGGGTGTGTGTTTGCCAGATTTTCATTAGATTTATTTTACAATAAACTTTTTAGTGATAATACCATTTTCATTGTCAAGTATCAGGAAGTAAATTCCCGACTTAAAATTGCTGATGTCAATTTTTGAATTTTGAGATAAATCTTTAGTATCCGAGTAAACAACATCTCCTAACAAATTCACTATTTGCAGGCTGGAAGCGCTGGAACTGGGTTCACCAAGGATAATAGTGATAAAATCAGAAGAAGGATTTGGATAAAAGCTTAAAACATTCTTTCCAGACACAGGATTTTCTATTCTCAGGCTGTAGGTCTCACAATCATAACTTAATGGATTGATTTCGATGGGCTCACCCGGGCTCAGATCATAATTTTGCAAGCCCTCGTAATCGGCAGCATATCTTTTTATTCTGAAAACTGAATTCGGGTTGCCATTTGGAGGTGAACCCCCTGGCTGTTCCCCTTGCGCAAAAGGACCATTGATGCTCACTGGATTGATATACTCCCACAAAACATTCCCATCCAAATCCACTTCAAAAAAGTGCCCGTTGGGGCCTTCGCAAATCAGCAGGTTTCCATTGGGCATTTGTTCGGCTCCTGAGATATTCATCGCATAAAAGGAGCCTGGATCATCAGCAAGATATTGCCATGAAAGGTTTTCGGGAAGATAAGTTCCATCGCTGGCTTTAACGTAATGTCCCTCACCATCCATCACAGCTTCGATGGCATCCACTGATGAATAATTTCCTCCGGGCCGGTTTTGACCATTGTTGAAAACCATAATTTTTCCTTCATCCGGATAACCGGGCTCAATCCACCGTGCATCGTGCTGGCCAAAAAACGCTTGATCTGCATCTATTCCATTTTGGTAGGCCTGCGGGTTTCCCCACCTGAAAAGCAAGTCTCCTCCCATCCCTGAATTTCCGCCCGAATTTCCGGTAGCTTCTTCTGTGGTGGTGCTATGGTCGATAATCCATACCTCATGGAAGTTGTGATTGCTCAATATAATCTGATTCAGCTCAGGATTATAATCCACCGAATTGATGTGCAACCAATCGCTACTTTGAGGGCCACCAGCAGCAAAGTTCAGGTTAATTAATTCAGGGTGATCGGCCACAACACCAAAATTATTTTGGCTTTCATCAAAATCCTGAACAAGGTGATCCCAAGCATACCATTCCCACACAATATTTGCTTCGTTTGTACCCACAGCTTCAATTTCGATAATCTTTTCCGACCATAAACTTGTTTGTACGGTAGCCGGATTTCGACCTGCGGTGATCGCTTCGGCAGGAGTTTTTAAATCCCAGACAATAACCAGAATATTTCCGTTTGGAAGATATTCGATATCGTGGTGCTGACACTGCACATTGTTGCTGAGTATGTACGACCAGATAACTTCATTATTCTCATCAATCCGCTCAACGATACCTCCACTACCCCCGGCATTAAAGGTTTGATTATTTACATTTCCTGTACGAAGCAAAGTGCCGTCATCGATCAAATAGACCGAATGTGCCGGACGAAAATCACTGCTCCAACTGTGAATTAATTTCCCGCAATTGTCGATCAAATAGGTTTCGGTGTAAGGTAAGGGTGCAAACAGAGTATAACCATTGTATGCTTCCTGACTATTCAAAAACCAGCCAATGGTTTGCTCCTGTGCTTTTAAACCGGTAACTGCAAATATCCAACACAAGGTAACTACTATGATAAATTTTAATTTTGTCATTTTTTAATAAATTTCCTTGATGAGACATTGCCTTCATTTTGAAGAATCACAAAGTAAATTCCGGGATTGAACTCGCTTACATCTATTGTTATTCTTGTGGAAAAATCTTCACTTTCCGAATAGATTACTTCTCCGAGTATATTCACAATTTGCAGGCTGGAAGTTGATGCCTTGGTTTCTCCCATCTCAACTGTGATATTATCCGTAGCCGGACTTGGATAAATATTCAAGTTGTTTTCGTTCAATTTCAAATCATTTATTCCCGTTGAAGTGTCTGCATCTCTTACCAGTCTAACATAATTGTATATCCGTATCACATCGCCTTGCGGACCATGGCCATAGGGCCAATCTTCCGGGTTTCCGGTTTTGGGGTCGCTGCGCTGGGCACCGGCACCATGCACATCCATCAAGTTGTAATTACCTGATCCCGGAGGCATTTCCTCCATCCAACCGAGGGCTTCGCCAAAACAAACATAAGCACCAAAACCACCTTCATTTTGTGTCCAATTGGCATGGGTAGTTCCTGTCCAGTAAAATGGATAATTCACTTCACCACCTTCATCTATAATTGTGGAGCAATAAAAAAGCGGATCAATGGCTGCCGAGTTGGTTACAGAAGGCGCGCGCTCGTAATCCAGGATGCTTTGTAACTCTTTTGCATTGGGCAAACGCCAATCATCAAAACCGGCATAGTTAAAGATTTCGGCATAGTTCAGGGCATCTTCCCAAACCATTCCTTCGCCATCATCATCCTGCCTCCACATCAATCCTGTGGCCTTGTCGGTGATAGTTCCGTTGCCATTGTCTTCAAAATCATTGATGCCATAATCGGTATTTCCCCTCACATACATCACATAAAACTGTTTGTCCACGATTTGTCCGGGCATAGGGCCGGTTGGATACCCTTTGATACGACCATCGGCAAAGTTAACCCCAAACATGGTTTCAGCACCCATCATGGTGGTGCCGACATACAAATTGGATGAAGCCAATTGTGCATCGATGATGCGTTCGCCGGCACTTTCGTCGCCGTAGGCAAAATCGAAATAATCGGTGTTGAGAAATGGAACTAAATCCTCTGTTGAGCCTTCATATCCACTGGGGTCGATGCCACTGAAAATGATGAGTGAATACATCTCTTTGATTGACGGCAAGCGCCAATCGGTGTAACCAGCCAAATTAAAATTGGCGGCTCCGGCCATGGCCTCGTCGTAGGACATTTTATCCTGATAATCGATATCGCCATCGCCATCCATATCGGGGCTTTGTTGCCACATGAGTCCAGTAACTAAATCTGTAACTGTGCCATCGCCATTGTCCTGATAGCTGGGTGCATTGCCGGTGTAGTTAGCATCTTGACCATAAAAAGCATCACCGGGAGCGGGTGCTGGAATTTCCACAATTGTGTCGTAGAATAGTTGTTGGTCGGTGTCCACGATAGGGAAGGTCAGACTTGTTTGGGCTATTCCATTTGAAAAAGAAAGGAAAAGTGCCATTGCAAAAAGCATGGAAAAAAAAGTGCTTTTTGAAGTTCGCGCTGCTGTGTTTGTGTTGAAATTCATTGTTATTTCGTTTTTGTGATTTAATGATGCAAAAATAATCCGCCATTGATCGGAGAAAAAATCAAATCAACGAAATGAAGGTTTTTATCAATAAACCAGGTGTATTTGCCCAAAGTGGTGAAATTAGTAAACCCGGAATATGATTTGCTACCCCTTGCCACCAATGAAGATTTTAATCCAAAACAAAGTGAGACATTATTTCCTCATCGGCATCTGTGGCCGCTTTCCTAATCACCAACGTAAACGGGCGGATTATAAAATCATTCACCCAGCTCCGGCAAGCAAAACAACAACATCATCTCCTTGCGTAAATATCCGATGGCACTACAGCGCCTGAAAGAAAGTGCCGAAAAGGCTAAGATTGAACTCTCAAAGCTCCAACGCCAAACACATCATTTACTGGCATTTAGCAAGAAGTTTTTAACAACCCGCTTCGGGTGAAGGCATTTATAGTAGTTTTAGTGCCTTTTTATTAATGATAATTTTAAATTACTTTAATAGGCTGGTCGCACTATTTTTGGCATCTTTGTACCTATCAATTAAAAAAACATTTTTATGCAAAATATTTTACTTTTCAGAATAATCTTTGCCGTACTCCTATCCTTTCCCCTGGGAGCTTTTGCACAGTTGCCCACTGGCTGGGAGGGCGATACCGACATCGTTACGGCGCCTGAGGCAACCATTGTTTTTGAAGGCACCTACAGTTGCAGCATCCAGGTGCTTAGCGGCACACAAGCCAATTGCGACCTGAGCAATCTTAATAATCTCACCGTAACCCCTGGCGCAAGCTTCAAAGTTGCCTTTCATTATTTCACCAGCGAGCATGTGCGGTTGCGGGCTGCCATCGACTGGAGCAATGGCTCGGCCACTTATGCAGCCAACTATGCCGGCCCCACTACCACCGGCGACTGGGAAGAATTTGTGTGGGAAGAGGTGGTTCCCGCCGATGCAACCACCGCCAATGTGCGCATCCGCTGCTATGATGTGAGTGGCTTTGCGGCGCCTGAAACACAATATGTCGATCAGGTAACTTTTGAAAGTCCGGTAGGAACACCGCAAGAAGTTTTCAACGGAAACTTTGAACTGTGGCCGTCGGCGCAGCCCGAACCGTCAGAATACCCAGCCAACTTTGATGCACAAGCCACCCAACAGCAAGTGGATTTGTCGTGGACAGATGCCGGCGGCAGCCAACTGCCCGACGCTTATCTGATCCTGGCTCGCACTGATTTGAATTTCGTTGTGCCCCAAGACGGAACTTTTGTTCCAAATGATTACGATTTTAGTGATGGCACAGGAGCTGCCAATGTAGCTTTTGGAGCACAGGCTTTTTCATTTTTTGATATGATGCCTTCCACCACCTACTATTTTCGCATTTATCCCTACACCAATTCCGGTAGTAATACCGATTTTAAAACCGATGGCACAGCACCGTCAACCTCTGCCACCACCGGAGTAGCGGAGCCGGAGCTTATAGTAACAGCCCCGGTCGCAGGCAACAATTGGTTTGCAGCAGCAACGTACAATATTACCTGGCAAGCTTCCAATGTACAAGGTGAGGTGCTGATAGAACTTACTGCCGATGCCTCTACCGGAAATCCTGACTGGGAGCAGCTCGCCACCACCAACGCCAACGCCGGAACCTACAGTTGGGATATTCCGCCCCAGCAGCCCACAGGCAGCGATTACCAAATCCGCATCAGTGGCGTTACAACCACCATTAGCAGCCTAAGCGGAATATTCAGCATATTGCCGGCTCCTGAAATCTACGACATCGTTATCAACGAAATAATGTACAACCCTCCGGTGGAATTGGGAAATGATGATTATTACGAGTTTCTCGAGCTTTACAACAACGACACTGAAACGGTTGACCTTACGGGATGGACATTTATAAATGGTATTGACTTTGCGTTCCCCACAGGCACAGTGCTGCTGCCGGGCGAATATCTGGTAATCGCCAAAAATCCCGATACCATCATGGCGTATTATGGTATTAGTGATGTATTGGGACCTTTCGAAAATCTTACCGGCCTCAACAATACCGGCGAGTTGGTAGCGCTGGGTAATGCCGCCGGGTACGTGGTAGATGAGGTGGAATATGCTGATGGCGCTCCCTGGCCAACCAGTCCCGATGGTGATGGCCCTTCGCTTTCGCTGATTAATCCCAACCTCGACAACAGCCTGCCCGAAAGCTGGGAACCAAGCATCGTTCCCTATGGCACACCCGGCAATCCAAACTCTTCGCTGGAACCATTGCTTGTGGTGACCTATCCCAATGGCGGCGAAAATCTGTACCGCGGAACGACCTACAATATCACCTGGAACTTTGCAGAATTTGCCGGCAATATCGACATCGAACTCATCAATACTGCGGGTGCTAATGAAGTGCTTGCCGAAGAAATAGATGTAACGCTGCAAAGCTGGGAATGGACAATTCCGGCAGATCAAATTATTGGCACCAGCTACTACATTCAGATTTCTGATGCGGCTACCCATACGCTCACCGACATGAGCGATGCTGCTTTTTCGATTATCGATGAGCCAGAAGTGCCGGCAATCGTTATCAACGAAATCATGTACAACCCACCCGTGGAATTGGGTGATGATGATTATTACGAATTTCTGGAACTTTATAATAATGACAATGTAGCCGTTGACCTTACGGGATGGACATTTACAAGCGGTATCGACTTTACTTTTTCGGATGGCACAATGCTTCAGCCGGATGAGTATTTGGTAATAGCCAAAAATCCCGACAGCATTATGGCTTACTATGGAATTAGCAATGTAACAGGCCCTTTCGAAAATACATCAGGCCTCAACAATAGCGGCGAAATGGTAACCCTGGGCAATGCAACAGGCTTTGCCGTGGATATGGTGGAATATTCCGATAGCGATCCCTGGCCTATTGCGCCCGATGGTAATGGTCCGTCGCTTTCGCTGATAAACCCTGACATGGACAACAGCCTGCCCGAAAGCTGGCAGCCAAGCATTGTACTGTATGGAACGCCCGGCAATCCAAACACTTCGGCGGAACCGTTGCTTGTGGTGACCTATCCCAATGGCGGCGAATACCTTTACAGAGGTATGACTTACAACATCACCTGGAACTATTCTCAATTCTCCGGAGATATCGACATCGAGCTTATCAATACTGCGGGTAATAACCAAATTCTCGCCGAAGATGTGGATGGTTTGCTTCAGAGTTGGGAATGGACAATTCCGGCAGGACAAACTATTGGCAGCAGCTACTTTATTCAAATTTCTGATGCCGCAACGCAAACACTCACCGATATGAGCGATGCGGCTTTTTCCATCATCGACCAGCCCGAAATACCTACGCTGGTGATTACGGAAATTATGTACAATCCTCCTGAAAGCGGAACAGACTCCCTGGAGTTTATCGAAATCTATAACAACGGTAACGACGAAGCCATCCTTACGGGATATAGTTTTAGCAGCGGCATCGAATACGTTTTTCCGGAGCTGGTGCTCCCTGCCGGCGATTTCGTGGTGATGGCAGTTAACTCCGCTGCCATGCTCGGCACCTTTGGTGTGGAAGCTCTTCAATGGACAGGCGGCGCTTTGAGCAACAGCGGCGAACTGATCGAACTGATTGATAATTTTGGAAACATCGTGGATGCTGTGGAATACGACGATACTTCGCCCTGGGATTCGCTGGCCGACGGCAGCGGCCCCTCGTTGGTACTATGCAATCCCGACGACGACAACACCATTGCCACCAATTGGCTTATCTCGGCTGAATATGCCGCTGTAAATGCTGCCGGCGATTCGATATTCGCAACACCTGGCGGTCCGTGCATTACAACCACTGTAAATGAATTATTACCTGCCGGTGATTTCACCGTTTTCCCCAATCCGACTAAAGAATATTTTTATCTCAACGCCCCGCTGCAAGGCAGTTGGCATATTGAGCTGTATGATTTGTATGGAAAAAGAGTGCTGGAAACCCACATTAGCCAGAGCCAGATCATCCGCTTCAAAGTCGATTTAGCTAGTGGGATGTATGTGATAAAAGCTACACATTACCAATCAAATACAACCTTTACCGAAAAATTAATCATTGAAAAATAACATTTTATCTTACCATCAAAAACTTGTTTTAATTATGAGAAAAATCACATTATTAATGGTGCTGATGATTGCTTTTGCAACAGCACAGGCACAATTGCCATCCAACTGGATTGACGACACAGGAATAGAAACTTTTAAAGAAGCAACCACTGTGCATGGCGGCGATTACAGTTGCGGCGTAATCGTGAATACTGATGTACAGGCCAACTGCGACCTGGGCAATGACAGCCCGATGCCCGTAACGCCCGGCGCCACCTACAAAATTTCTTTCTGGGCCAACACCAGTGAACATGTACGTATTACAGCCGTGATCGACTATAATGCCGGCACTACAGTATATCCAAACACTTATGTGGGTCCGGCAACTGCCGGCTGGGAACAATACACTTTTGAAGGAACCATTCCCGACGGCGTAGCAACAGGAACCGTAAGACTTCGCTTTTATGATGTAGCTGGTTTTAATCCCGGCGAAATTAATTTTGTGGACGACGTCGCTTTTGAATCACCCATCGGCACACCAAAAATGGTGGTGAATGGTGATTTTGAAACCTGGGGCGGCACCCTGGGTGAGCCTTCCAATTACCCGACTGCATTTACAGCCACCGCTTCGGGTCTGAACATTGTACTTGCATGGGTAGATGCCGTGGGCGATCCATTGCCAGGCAACTATCTGATAAAAGCGAGTACACAGAATAATATTGCCCTTCCGGTGGATGGCACCTACGTTACCGACGACCTGGATTTGTCTGACGGCAGCGGAGCCGCCAATGTTGCCTTTGGTGGAGAATCATTTCTATTTCCGGGATTGGAGCCATTAACAACTTATTATTTCAAAATATTTCCTTATTCCAACAGCGGCCTCAATGTGGATTTCAAAACCGACGGAACGGCTCCATCGGCGCAAGCCACCATTGGTAGCATTGTAATATTGGAAACCGAAAACTTTGATGCCGACTGGGGCGGCTGGACACGCGTGAATGTAATTGGCGAGCAGGAATGGGGTCGCGACAACACCAATGGTATCGGCACTACCGCTTGCGCTAAAATGACTGGCTACAGCAGTGGCACCACCTATGCCAACGAAGACTGGCTCATCTCACCATCGCTGGATTTTACTGCGTACAGTAACGAAATACTCTCTTTCTTCAGCGCAGTGGGTTATTCTACTGCAACGCCACAGCTTGCTGTCCATATTTCGATCGATTATGATGGCGGCGGCGACCCCGGCAGCGCAACCTGGACACAACTGAATCCGACACTCCCGGTAAGCCCTCCCAACTGGGTTTGGACCAATTCGGGCGTAATAGACCTCTCAGCCCACGAAGGCGACAACGTGCATGTTGCTTTTGTTTACACCTGTGGAACCGACGCAGCAGCTACCTGGGAAATTGATAACATCATGATAAGTGGCGAAGGTGAGATAACACCCGAGCCTGAACCATCCAACTATCCTACTGCCTTTACAGCTTTGGCACAGGGTCAAAGCATCAACCTCACCTGGACCGATGCCACCGGCGATGTGCTGCCGGAGCATTACCTGTTATTAGGAAGCGATGACGACAACATTGTGGCGCCGCAAGATGGCAACCCGGTGGATAACGACCTCGACTTCGGCGACGGAATGGCCGCCCTGAATCTATCGTACGGAACCACCAGCGCTACCTTTGCCGGATTGGCCGGAGGGCAAACTTATTATTTCAAAATTTTCCCGTACAATAATATCGGGACGACGATAGATTATAAAAATGATGGCGCACCGCCAATGGCACAGGCTACCACCCAGGAAGTGGCAACAAACCTTTTCACCGACTTCAACGAAGACTGGGGCGGATGGACACCGCTAAGTCTGGTGGGCGACCAAACATGGACCCGCACCACCGAATTTGGAATCGAAAACAGCCCGTGTGCTAAGATGGCCGGTTTTAATAATGGCGCCGTCATCAACGAAGACTGGCTGCTCTCGCCGGCCTACGACCTGGCAGGCATGGGCGACATGGTGGCAAGTTTCTTTTCTGCAACCAAATTTGCCGGCCCGGCACTGCGCTTCAAAGTATCGACAAATTATAACGGCACCGGCAACCCCAACGACGCCACCTGGGACGATCTTACAGATATGGCTGCGTGGTCAACCAATAACTACGAATGGACTGAGTCGGGAAACATTGATTTATCCGCATTTAACGGCAGCACCATTTACATGGCTTTTGTTTATTTTTCGACAGATATGGAGGCTCCTACCTGGGAAATCGACAACGTATTGCTGGCTCCCATGCAGGCTATGGGCGAACCAACCGCCTATCCCACCATGTTTGCCATGACGGCGCAGGATCAAAACATCAACATCACGTGGGTGGATGCTACCGGCGCTGTTGTCCCGCAGGGTTATCTTATAAAAATCAGCAATGCCGACACTTTTACAGCTCCCGTGGACGGAACACCTGTAGCCGACGACATGGATTTGAGCGATGGCATGGGTGCCAAAAATGTAACGCCCGGCACCGAAGAGTTGAGTTTTAATGATCTTGCAGCAAACACTACTTACTACGCCGTGATCTATCCTTACACAAATTCCGGCGCAACCATCAACTTTAAAACCGATGGCACCGCACCGCACGCCGAGGCTACTACCGCCGAGGCTCCTGCCGATCTGCTGTTTACTACTTTTAACGAGAGCTGGGAAAACTGGACACAATTTAGCGTAAGCGGCGACCAGGTGTGGGGACGCGACAATACTTTTGGCATCGATGGTACAGCATGTGCCCGGGTAAGCGGATTTGCCGGCGGCGCTTCAAACGTAAACGAAGACTGGCTGGTTTCGCCCGCTATTGATCTTACCGGAATCACAAATACCGTGCTTTCGTTCTACTCTGCAGTGGCCTATACCGGCGACCCGCTGCAGGTACTTGTTTCGACGGATTATGATGGCAGCGGCAACCCTAACGATTTCACCTGGGACGACTTTACGGCACAGGCACAGTGGCCGACAGGAGACCCTTTCTGGGTGTGGACATATTCGGGCAGCCTCAGTTTGCAGGATTACGCCAATCAAACCATTTTCGTTGCCTTCAAATTCGTTTCCGATGCCGTGGCCTCGAAAACCTGGGAGGTTGACAACATCCGCATCCAGGGTACCAGCAGCATCAACGATCCCGATTCGTACCTGCTTGGCTTGTATCCAAATCCTACCAGTGGTCTGATCAATTACGACCTAAAAGAAGCGCCCGTTGCTATCGATATTTTCTCTGTAACCGGGCAGCTCATTTATAGCGCAAATCTACCCGCTTCCAGCGGAAACATTAATTTGCAGCAAATGCAAAAAGGCCTTTACCTTGTCCGCTTCATACTCGATGAACAGGGAACGGCAGTTACCAGACGCATTATTATCGAATAAATAATTTTAAAAGGAGGTCGGAACAACTTGGTCCGACTTCCTCTTTTTTTAATACTTAAAAATATCAGCACATGAAAAAAATCTTCTTCTTCGTTTTGATGCTGTTGGCCATAACGGCAGTGCAGGCACAAGAGCCAATTGGCTGGATGGTAGATACCGATATCGAAGCCTTTCAGGAATCGACTATTGTGCAACAGGGCACTTACAGCAGCGGCATCATCGTAAATAGTGGAGAGCAGGCCAATTGCGATTTTGATAATGAAACTGTGATTCCTGTGACGACAGGCAACACCTTCAAAATGTCGTTTTGGGGTTTTACCTCCGAATTTGTACGTGTTCGGGCCAAAGTCATTTGGTCGGATAATACCACATTATATGCAACCAACTATTTGGGACCCAATACGGGTGGCTGGATGCAGTTTAGTTTTGAAGGCGAGGTTCCTGCCAACATTACCACCGCAAAGGTCGGCATCCGGTTTTATGATGTTGCCGGATTTGTACCCGGCGAAGTGCAGTATGTGGATGATTTCATTTTTGAATCACCCATCGGGACACCTTTGACCATCAACAACGGCGACCTCGAATCATGGACAGGCCTGGCCGGTGAACCGGATAATTATCCTACCGCTTTTGCTGCCGAACTTGCAGGTCTAAGCGCTGTACTTTCGTGGACAGATGCTACCGGCAGCCAACTGCCTCACAGCTATCTGATAAAAGCCAGCACCGCCGACAACATTACTTTGCCCGCTGACGGAGTTCCCGTTGCCGACGACACCGACCTGAGCGACGGCACAGGAGCCGCCAATGTTGCCTTTGGTACGCAAACTTTTACCTTTTCCAACCTGGAACCTTCTACTACTTATTATTTCAAAATATTCCCATATACGAATGGTGGTGCCAACATCAACTTTAAAACTGACGGAACTCCTCCGGCAGCACAAGTGGAAACTCCTGACATCGTGGTGATACATTCCCAAAACTTCAATGCCGGCTTTGGCAACTGGACAGCCATCAGCGTAACCGGTGATCAGGTGTGGAGCGCTGCAAATACCTTTGGCATCGGTGGCACGCCCTGCGCACGTATCTCTGGTTTTGTCGGCGGTGCTGCTGTCGAAAACGAAGACTGGCTCATTTCGCCCATGATTAATTTGGGAAGTTTCGATAACGAAATCCTCACTTTCTATTCTGCGGTAGGTTATCCCACCGCTACGCCACAACTGGCGGCTTACGTTTCGACAGATTATGATGGCGGTGGCAACCCCGCTACTGCTACCTGGATTGACTTGCAGCCGGTGCTTCCCGATGGTGCTGTATTTTGGGAATGGACTGCTTCGGGAGAGTTAGACCTTTCGGGATATGCAGGCGGTGTTTACATTGCCTTCGTTTATGCATGTGGCACCGATGATGCAGCCACATGGGAAGTTGATAATGTATTACTAACCGGCGAAGGCGAATATGTACCCGATCCGGAGCCTACCAATTATCCAATGAATTTTGCTGCTGTTGCTTCCGGACAGTCGATAGCACTTTCGTGGACAGATGCCGTGGGCGCCCAGCTTCCGGCAGGGTATCTTCTTCTGGCTTCCGACAATCCGTCCATCCCCGCTCCGGCGGATGGTATTCCAGTTGAAAACGACAATGTGCTAAGCGATGGCAGTGCCGCGCTCAACATAATGCCGGGTGCGCAAACAGCACATTTTTATAACCTTCCGCAAAATTCTACCTATTATTTTGCCATCTATCCTTACACCAATTCCGGCGAAAATATCAACTATAAAACTGACGGTACGCCACCCACCGCGGAAGCCACAACCGAGGAAACTACTTTTTTGCTCTTTACGGATTTTAATGCCGACTGGGGCGGATGGACAACTGTAAGCGTAGTGGGAGCACAGCAATGGAGCCGCAACAATACTTATGGGCTGGAAGGCACACCCTGTGCTTTGATGTCGGGTTTTTCCGGGGGCAACAACGAAAACGAAGACTGGCTTATCTCACCGCCAATCGACCTTAGCACCACCAGCAACGAAGTGCTCAAGTTCTTCTCGGCCAAAAACTATGTCGGCCCCCAACTGGAGCTGCGCATTTCGACCGACTACAACGGCACGGGCAACCCCAACGATTTTACCTGGGCGATGCTAACCGATGAAGCGATGTGGTCGCCCGGCAGCTTTGCCTGGACGGAATCCGGTTACATTGATCTTTCATCCTTTACCAACAACACCATTTATGTGGCTTTCCAGTTTTTCTCCACTGCAACGGCTTCGTGTAACTGGGAAATTGATAATGTGAGCATCACCGTGGAGGAGCTGCCTCCCACCGAGCCTTCCAACTATCCGGAAAATTTTGAAACTACTGAAGCATGGTCCAGTGATGTAAAGCTCATCTGGGATGATGCTACCGGCGAAATTGTACCTGACGGCTACCTGATTGTAGCTGCCAACCAAAGTAACCTGCCCTTACCGGTAGATGGCGTTCCCGTAGAGAACGACCCGAATCTAAACGATGGCAGCGGCGCTATGAATGTACTATACGGCATAGAACGCTATACATTCATCGACCTCGACAATGGCGATTATTTCTTCAGAATTTTCCCATACACAGGCTCAGGCTCACAGATAGATTACAAAACGGACGGTGTGCCGCCGTATGCCACAATCTATTTAAGTTATATGTATGCTTACGATGACGCATTGTTCACAACCTTCAATCCGGGTTGGGAAGAGTGGGAACGTGTAAGTATAACTGGCGACCAGGTGTGGGCGCGCGATACCATCCATGGCATCGACGGAACTCCCTGTGCGCGCATCAGTGGTTTTAGCGGCGCCTCATTCGATAACGAAGACTGGCTCATCTCACCCAATATTAGTTTTGGCAATTGGCGCTATGGTTTCAACATCATTTTTAATTCGGCTGTGGCCTATACTGGGGCACCCCTGGCGTTGAAACTCTCGACCGACTATAACGGCAACGGGCAGCCCGGCAGTGCCACCTGGACGGATATTACCGACAGAGCCATTTGGCCTGTAGGAAACATCTTTTGGGAGTGGACCAACTCCGGCGTAATCGACATTCAGGATTTGGTAATTGACGACATTACCATCGCTTTTGTTTATACCTCTACCACTGCTGCCTCAGCTACCTGGGAGGTGGATAATGTCAAAGCAAGAAGCTTCAACATCAGTGGCATCGATGAAGTAGCAAGCCAGCGGCAGGTCAGCATCTTCCCCAACCCGACACACGGCACTTTTACCATCAACACCGAAATGGAAGTGCACTTTGTGGAAGTTTATTCAGCCACCGGCAGCCTGATGCTGCGCCAACAAATGGCGGATGCTTCACAGGCAATCGACATCAGCAATCTGAAACCTGGTTTTTATTTTGTAAAAGGTTACGGGCAAGCTGACGAAAACATCTTCAACAGCCGCATCATCCTACAGTAATTATTATTTTTCAAAGGGTATCCCGGAACTGATCCGGGATGCCTTTCTTTTTTTTAAAATCTATTTATTAACAATTAAAACCTAATGTTTTATGAAAATTTTAAGACACATTTTTTTAACAGCGTTTTTTGCAGCACTAACGCTAACGACCTTCGGGCAGATCCCGCTGCCTATATTTTCGGAGTACTCCGAAGGATCGAGCAACAACAAGTACATCGAAATTTACAACCCAACTGAATATACAGTGGATATGACATCCTTCACTGTTAGGCTGGGATCAAATGGTGGCGCATGGGGAAACACTTACTCTTTTGGGAGCGTGCAACTAGCCGCTGGTGACGTTTTTGTGATTGCAAACAGCGGATCAGACCCAATTATACTTGCTGAAGCTGATGCAACCAGCACCGTTACTTACTTTAATGGTAATGATGCGCTGGGTTTATTCAAGGATGGCGTATTAATAGACGTCATCGGAATACAGGGCGAAGACCCCGGTACAGCATGGCCTGTAGCCGGAATAACAAATGCTACCGGAGAACACACCCTGGTACGAAAAGCCAATATATGCAGTCCCACCACCGATTGGGCGCTTTCGGCAGGAACCAATGCCGACGATTCGCAGTGGATAGTTTTAGCACAAAATGATTGGACTAACCTGGGCTTCCACATCTCCGAATGCCAGGGCGGCACTACCGTGGCTGCACCTGACTTTACGCCTGGCAGCGGAACCTACTCCAATCCGGTAAGTGTTACCATTACCAGCGACACTCCCGATGCCGACATTTATTACACTACGGATGGTAGCGATCCTACGCAGCAATCGACGCTTTATACCCTACCACTAACAATTTCGCAAACAACCACCCTCAAGGCAAAAGGCTTTCTGGATGGTTACAATCCCAGCTACATTACTACGGCACAATATGTTTTTCCGGAAACGGTAACCACGCTGGCAGCGCTTCGTGCAGGATTGCCCGGTCACCTTTATCATTACACGGGCACAGCCCTCCTTACCTTCCAGCAGACTTTCCGCAACCAGAAGTATTTGCAGGATGCCACCGCAGGTATTTTGATTGACGACGTGAATGGTATCATCACTTCCGATTTCGAAATTGGCGACGGCATCTCCAACCTCTGGGGGCAGGTAGCCGAGTTTGGCGGGATGATGCAACTTACGCCAACGCAAGACCCTGGCGATCCGGTTTCTTCGGGGAATTACCCGGCGCCACAAGTGATTACGCTTACTGATCTGGTTACAAATTTCGATACATACGAATCAGAATTGGTACGTATTAATGGCGTTACCTTTGCCGATGCAGGAGCAACGTTTGCCAACGGATTAATTTACCCAATTACCGGCCCGGCTGCCGTGGAATACGATTTTAGAACAACATTTTATGATGTAGATTATATCGGCACCACCATTCCGACGGTACCTGTGGATATCATTGGATTGCCCAATGCGCGCACTGATGGAAATTATCTGACTGCCCGCAGCAGTGCCGATCTCATCGAAAACCTGGTTCCGCCTTCTATTCAGGTAACCTCGCCTAATGGTGGCGAAGTGTGGCAGAAAG
The DNA here is from genome assembly GCA_009928785.1 of Clostridia bacterium. Classification (GTDB taxonomy): domain Bacteria; phylum Bacteroidota; class Bacteroidia; order Bacteroidales; family 4484-276; genus SABY01. The sequence continues at coordinate 25,348 of SABY01000010.1, forward strand.
GTGAAACCTACAACATTACCTGGCTGAATCTTAACTTTACGGGCAACGTAAAAATTACGATAACCAAGCCGCCTTTTACCAATATTGTATTGGCCGATAACCTGGTCAATACCGGAAGCTACCAATGGACTATTCCCACGACGTTTGCGATAGGCAGCAGCTATAAAATAAAAGTGCAGGGAGTAAACGCCAGCGATCCTTTGGACGTGAGCGACGCTAATTTTTCCGTAATCGAACCGCTGCCCGATCCCGACATTGTCATCAACGAGATCATGTACAATCCTTCAGGAGACCTGGGTAATGATGCCGATTACGAATACCTGGAACTTTACAACAACAGCGGCTTTGCTGTGGATTTGGGCGGCTGGAGCCTGGCCAACGCCATCACTTATACCTTTGGAACCGGCACCACCATTGCCGACGGCGGTTACCTGGTAATTGCGCTTAAACCGGATACTATTATTTCTCATTATGGAATTTCTAACGTGGTGGGTTCCTTTACGGGCGGCCTCAACAACACCGGCGAAGCTATTGTGCTCCTGAATCCTCAGGGTGCAACTGCTGACAGCGTAACTTATGCCGATGGCGGATTGTGGCCAACAGAACCCGATGGCTTCGGCCCATCACTGGAATTGCTCGATCCCAGTCTTGACAACTCGCTGCCCGAAAACTGGGCTGCCAGCCTGGTGAATGACGGAACCCCCGGTGTAGCCAATTCTGTATTTGGAACGGAACTCCTTACGCTCACCGCTCCCAACGGTGGTGAAACCTTTGAGCAAGGCAGCTCACAGGAAGTTACCTGGACATATCTCGGCTTTACCGGAACAATCAAAATTGAACTTACCGATATCCAACTCACCACCACAGTAACACTTGCCCAAAATGTGCCCGTAGAATATGGTGTGTGGGACTGGGAAATACCTGCTGACCTTACAACGAGCGACAATTACAAAATCGTCATCTCCGAAACCACCGACGGAATGCCTATGGACGAAAGCGACGACGTATTTAGCATTGTAGGAACTATCGTTCCCGCCATCACCGTAACTTCGCCCAATGGTGGCGAAGCCTGGACACAGGGAACGCTGCACAACATCACCTGGACAAACGAATTTGTGACCGGCGATGTGATGATAGAACTTTCTGACGGTATGGGTACAATTCTTCTGGAAGATTCGATTGCCGCCGCTGACGGCACTTTTGGATGGAACATCCCGGCTGACCAAACCATTGGAAGCAACTACACCATTCTCGTTTCGGGAATGGATCAGGGAGCACCTTCTGATGTAAGCGACGCTCCGTTCTCTATTGTTGAACCACAACCTGTAGCTGATATTATTATTAATGAAATAATGTACAATACCCCCAGTGTTGACAACGAATGGTGCGAATTGTACAACCGCGAGGCGGTTACTGTTTCGCTCGAGGGCTACTATCTGCTCGACGACAACGATGCCGCTGTTCCGGTGGTGATTCCTGCCGGCTACGAAATTGCACCCGGCGGATACTTCACCATCGCTCTGGAGTTGCTGGCGCCTCCGCTGTTTTTTACCCCGGATTTTGTTGGCAATCCTCTCTGGTCATTAGGCAATGGCGGCGATAACCTGCGGCTTTTCGACCCCTCAGGTCAGTTGGTTAACAACGTGGCTTATGAAGATGGTGCTCCCTGGCCCACCGCTCCCGATGGCAATGGTCCGTCGCTCTCATTGCTCGATGTAGCCCTCGACAACAGCGTGCCCGAAAACTGGGCGGCCAGTGCGCAGGATAACGGAACCCCTGGTGCTGTAAACTTTGGAACGGAACCATTGCTTACTGTCACCAACCCCAACGGTGGTGAACAGATTACGCAGGCAACCAACTACACCATTACCTGGACTTATGCCAACTACGAAGGTACTGTGAAGGTTCAACTGATGGAAGACGCCAGTCCCGTTGCTGTTTTGGGATATGCACCGGTAGCTGATATGCAGTTCCTGTGGGATGTTTCGCAGGCTGCAGGCGCCAATTATGCAATACTAATTTCCGATTCGCTCACCGGCACACCCTTCGACGAAAGCGATGCCGCATTTGCTATCATACCACCGGCACAACTTGCTGATCTGGTGATAAACGAAATAATGTACAACGGCCCCGAAGGTGGCACCGACACCACCGAGTTTATCGAGATTTACAACCGCGGAGCTTTGGCCGTCAATCTCGAAAACTATTACTTCAGCCAGGGCGTAGAGTTTGTGTTTCCTGATTACGAGCTTGCTCCCGGTGGCTACGTAGTAGTTGCCTATCGTGCCAACGTAATGCTAAACCAATTTGGCATCGTCGCGCTGCAATGGACTGGAGGCGGATTGAGCAACAGCGGCGAAGCCATCGAGCTGATGAACAATGCCGGCCAGCAGGTGGATATTGTTAACTTCGACGACGGCGGTGTATGGCCTGTAGCACCCGACGGCTTTGGCCCTTCGCTGGCACTTATCGATGCCGATGCTGATAACAATGATGGTAATAACTGGAAACCAGAAACCACTTACGCTTTCGCTAATACCGAAAACATGGCCGTTTATGCAACGCCAGGAGCAGCCAACTTTGCCACGCCCGGCCAGGGCATTTTACTGAAAGCTGGATGGTCAGGCATTTCTACTTATCTCGACCTGAATAATCAGTCGGTAGAAACCAATATGCAACCCATCGTGGGAGAACTGTTGGGGATGCAGAATTTTAGTCAGGTTTACTTGCCAGGCAATGGCGTTAATACCATTGGAAACTGGAATCCCGACAAAGGCTATCAGATCAACCTGACGAGCCAGCGCTATCTGGTTCTTTATGGCACCCCAAGCGCCGACCATACCGCTGAACTAACAACAGGATGGAACGGCCTGCCGGTATTGAGTGCTTGTGCGGTGGATGCTGCTGCTCTGTTTGGCCCACATGCCGAAATTGTTGTTGTAACCGAAATGGGCAGTAACAAAACGTACTGGCCTGCCCTCAACATTTACACGCTGCAAACGCTGCAACCAGGCAGTGCCTATTTCATCAAGGTGAGTGCACCGGTAAATTTAATTTATCCGGACTGTGGAGGAAAATAGGATTAATGCAGGTTTTGTTTTGATAACCATCCGAAAACTTAAGATTGGCTCATATTTTATTAAATTTGTCAACTGTATGAATAAGGATCAACAAAACATACATTGTATCAAGCATTAGCAATATTTAAATGATCATAGAAAGGCTGCTACGAAATCATCTACAGGCAGCAGGAATAAGCGATGACGCCAATCCTGCAACTGCGATAACGTGGCAGCCTTTTTTATTGATATTATCAAAATCATCTCAAACTCTTTTATTCATCTAAATTTAAACACGTTATGAAGAATTTTTTACTTGGTTTTTTAATGCTGACGATGGGCGGCCTGCTCAACATCAGCAATGCACAAACAGATGTAACCTTTCAGGTCGATCTGGGAACACTCACGCCTAATCCCAATGGCATTAGCGTTGCCGGAGATTTTCAAAATGAAGCAGGCTACCCGAGCGACTGGGCGCCGGGCGCTACCATGATGACACAGGTGGACGCCAGCAGCGTGTATGCTATAACAGTGCAGCTTCCGGCTGGCACATATTCTTTTAAGTACATCAACGGTGTAAATTGGGGTGATGACGAAAGCGTTCCCGGAGGTTGCAGCTTTGGCGGTAACCGCCAGGTGATTGTTGGCGAGGATGCGCTGGTGCTCGATCCGGTTTGCTTTGGCAGTTGCACTGTGTGCAATCCGCCTGAAGTAGAAGTTACCTTTCAGGTAAATATGGCCGAACAAACTGTATCCGGCGATGGCGTATTTATCGCCGGCAATTTCCAGGGCTGGAATGCCGGTGGCACTGCGATGACTCTTGACCATGATGCCATTTACACCTACACCGCTTCGCTGCCTGTTGGCGATTTTGTGATGTACAAATTTTTGAATGGTACCAGTGGATGGGAAAATGTGCCTGGTAGTTGTAATTGGGATGGCAACCGTTTCCTTACGGTTCCTGCCGTAGCCACTACCCTCGACCCGGTTTGTTGGGGCAGTTGCTTGGATTGTGAAGTGCCCAGGGTTGAAATTACCTTTCAGGTGGATATGAGCAACGAAACAATATCGCCCGACGGAATACACATTGCCGGAAGCTTTCAAAACCCGGCATGGCAGCCGGGTGCTACACCAATGACCGACCAGGGTAATGGCATTTATAGCTACACCGCCAATTTGCCTGTAGGCGAATTTATCGAATATAAATTTGTAAACGGAAATAGCTGGGACGATCCTCAGCCGGAGCAAGTGCCTGAGGAATGTGCCAGCAACGGTAACCGATATTTCACGGTACCAGATGTGGCAACCACATTCGAGGTAGTATGTTTTGGGAGTTGTGGCTCATGCGAGGTAACAGGCGCAACCGATCTGTTTTACAGCGAATACTACGAAGGCAGCTACGGCAATAATAAATACGTAGAAATTTACAACGGAACCGGTGCTGCTGTCGATCTTTCCAATTACCAGGTACATCGTATCTCCAATGGCGGTAACTGGGAGGAATTTACAGAAATACTTTCCGGCACACTGGCTGATGGCGATGTATATGTTATTGCCAATAGTCAATCAATACCGGAAATTCTTGCTGAAACAGACCTAACGAGTGATTTGACATTTTTTAATGGTGATGATGCAGTAGGATTGTCAAAACTGGTTGGCGAAACATGGCAGCTTATCGATGTGATTGGAACCGATGGCCCAGATCCGGGTTCAGGATGGAATGTAGCAGGCGTGACCAATGCAACGGCTAATCATACACTTATTCGCAAAGCCGATGTTTGCAGCCCCAACGCCGACTGGGCGTCGTCGGCAGGCACCGATGCCGCCAACAGCGAGTGGATTGTTATGAATGCCGACGACTATAGCAACATCGGGATGCACACCGCCAACTGTGGTGGCTCTGCCACTCCGGTCGCTGCTATGCCTGTGTTCTCGATGCCTTCAGGCATGTATTTCGAGAGCTTCGATGTAGCGCTTACCAGCGAAACCCCAAGTGCAGAAATATATTACACCACCGATGGCAGCGATCCCGACGACAATGCAACGCTTTATACTGCACCCATTCCGGTAACGGCGACTATTACTATCAAAGCTATCGCATACGCTGAAGATTTTGATCCCAGCAATATTTCAACTGCTAACTACGAAATTTTGCCGGTGATCGAAGTGGAAAACCTCGCCGCTTTGCGCGCCGCTTATTTTGATGGTGTAACAGATTATTTTAGAGTTACCGGCGAAGTGGTGCTTACCTTCCAGCAAACTTTCCGCAGCCAGAAATTTATTGAAGATGCTACTGCCGGTGTTCTTATCGACGATCCTTCCGGAAAATTCACTACTAATTATGATATTTATGATGGTATTACTGGCATCGTCGGCACGCTGAGCGAATATGGCGGTATGATTCAGTTTACGCCTGCAAAGGATCCGGGTGCTGCTACTTCCACCGCAAATATCATTATTCCACAGGTAATTACTTTGGATGATCTGGCTACCAACTTTGATGATTATGAATCGGAACTGGTAGAGATAAAAGGGGTAACATTTGCCGATGGCGGCGCTACTTTTGCCAACGGGCAGGAATATGGTATCAGCGATGCTACTGAAAGTGCCAATTTCAGAACCACTTTTTATGATGTGGATTACATTGGTACAACCATCCCCACCGAGGTAGCCGATGTAACGGGTATTCCCAACTCGCGTCCCAACGGCGAATTTTTTACCAGCCGCAACCTGGCCGACATCGTTGTGCCCGACTATCTGCTGCTGACCGCGCCTAATGGTGGCGAAGAGATTGAGCAGGGTTCAGAATTTACCATTACCTGGGAAAGCAACCTCACCGAAACTACCGTGGACATTTATCTCAATCTTGTAACCCATGAAATACTACTGGCAGAAGATATTGACATAGAACAAGGTTGGTTTGTGTGGGATGTTACACAACCGGTTGGAAGCAACTACACGATAATTTTGCGTACAGCCGAAAATTTGCCCAACGACGGAAGCGATGATTTTTTTGCCATCGTGCCACCTTTCGACATCAAGATCACCGAGATTATGTACAATCCGCCCGAAAACGGCCAGGACATGCTGGAGTATATCGAGATTTACAACAACGGAAACAGTTCGGTTAATCTCAATGGATGGTCGTTTACGGCAGGTGTTAATTTTGTGTTTCCCGATATCATCCTTGCCCCTGGCGAATATTCGGTTAGCTGTGTTAATACGGCAGCATTCGCTTTGGTATTTGGCTTTGAAGCTCCCCAATGGATCAGCGGCGGCCTGAGCAATGGCGGCGAGAAAATAACGCTGAGCGACAATCTGGCCAATATCCGTGCTGAAGTAACCTTCGACGATGGTGGCTTGTGGCCCGTCGAGCCAGATGGTTACGGCCCTTCGCTTACTTTCTGCGATGCTTCTATCGACAACAACGACCCGGCTTACTGGTCGGCATCTACCAAATTTGCCGGACTCAATGGCGACGGAGATGCAGTATATGGAACACCCGGCGCTGGTTGCAACGAGGCTGAGGTTTTACCAATGTTATACTCCGGTGGCTGGAGCGGGATATCGAGCAATCTGGAGCCGGGAAAAATTTCGATGGAAGAACTTTTTGCACCTATCAACAACAACCTGGTAATCCTGCTTGGAAAATCCGGCCTCTATTGGCCAGAGTTCGCCATCAATACCATAGGCGAATGGAATACCCACGAAGGGTACAAAATCAAGCTCACCGAACAGACATACTTTGTATTTGAAGGCGCTGAGCTTGCCGACAAAACTTACATGTTTGAGCCGGGTCTTGCTTTTGTTCCGGTATTGAGTTCGGAGCCGGTAAATGTTGCTGATGTGATTGTGCCGTTGGGCAGTGCTGTGGAATTTATGTTCGACATAAAAACCGGCGCTGTTTATTGGCCTGCCGGTGGAATAATTCCCGGCGTGGAAGGCGCACTCGAAGTGCTTGTGCCCGGCTATGCCTACCTCACCAGATTTACGCAATCAGGTGCCATCGATTTTGATATTAATCTACCCAAGTCATCTGTGGCAGCCTTTATCAAACCAATCAACACCACCACATGGAACAATGTGACCGCCACCGGCGATCAACACATCCTTTCCATTAGCCAACAGGCGCTTGCAATGCTCCAGGCCGGCGACGTTATCGGGATGTTTGATGGCAGCGGTTTATGCACCGGCATGGCCATTTATAACGGCGCCGAAACCGTGCTTCCGTTGGTAGTCTATGGTGACGACAACACCACCGATGCCATCGACGGCATGACAGAAGGCCAGCCGATGCAGTGCCGCATCTTCCGCAGTGGCGCATCAGAAAATGTTTCGGTAGTTTATAATCCCGCTTTCGCGAATGCTGATGGATTATTTGCAACCAATGGATTGTCGGTGATTGATGGTTTTAAATTCGGAGCTACCGGAATCAATACCAGCGAATCATCAGCAGTTATTTATCCTAACCCTTCTACCGGAATCATCAACGTCGCTACCGATGAGCCATGCGCTGTTACGGTTACCAATGCACACGGACAAATTGTGCTTCAGACCACCATGACTAACCATGCAACGCTCAACCTAAAGCAGCAGCCCAAAGGCGTTTATTTTGTTACGCTTACCAATGCCGAACAAACCACTACAAACAAAGTGGTAATAAAATAGGCGGTTTTTAAAAAAACGTCTTTTTATCCCGGGAAAAGCCACAATGCTTTCCCGGGATTTTTTAATTTTTGGACACAATTCCAAATCAATTCCAAATCAATTCCAAATGAAAATTATCTTTCGCTTTACGCTAATGCTTCTGTTGGCTTCAGGACTTTCAGTTTCGGCCTTTGGCCAAAAATTAGATGCCTACACCTGCACCATCGACGGAAAACAGTTGTATGGAAAGGTAAAAGTTGCAAAGGGTTTTGCTGATTACAAAGTCAAGGTGGTGAGTTATAATGCGGAATTAAACGTGGACACCACGCGCAACAATCCATCGCACTGTGGTGAGTGGAAATTTGTCGAACATTTCGAAGACTTCAGCATACAATTCGTGCAGTCATCTCCTGACTTTACTATTAGCTTCAGCCGCTCGGCCGGTATAACCGATTATGCCTTACGCCATCAAAAGCCGGCCACAAACGAAGCCACCTGCACCTATGGCGGCATCCGGTTGTATGGGAAAGTAAAGGTGGTTACCTCTTTTGCTGATTTAAAGGTGAAAATTGTAGAATCTTTTCCTGATCTGGAGGTGAAAACGGTGACGTCGTTTCCGGATGACTGCGGCGAGTGGCAGTTTGTGGAGAGCTTCCCTGATTTCACTATTCAATTCGTGGACAGCTTTGAGGATATCTCCATTAAATTTGTGAACGGCTTTCCGGGTTTTTGAAGCTGAAGCTCAAAATTCTGAATTAACGATTATCATTCCGATAACCACAAGTGCTCTTGCCACATCAATTCCAATTATTCTATTATTCATTGGGTTGTTACCGCAACTGCCGCAGGTAAAGCTGGATGGTGTTTTCCAATCCCAGGTAAAGCGCATCGGCGATGAGCGCATGGCCGATAGAAACTTCGAGCAGGCCGGGCACGCTGTGCGCAAAGTAACGAAGATTGTCGAGGTTCAGGTCGTGGCCGGCGTTCAATCCCAGGCTATTGACAGCAGCAACCCTTGCAGCTTCTACAAAAGGCCGCACTGCACTGTCGGGGTCTTTGGCAAAGTCGGTGGCATATTGCTCGGTATATAGCTCCACACGATCGGCTCCTGTTTTCTTTGCGTTTTCGATCATGCGTGCTTCGGTTTCGACGAATAAGGAAGTACGTATTCCGTTGCGCTTAAATTCCGCTACCACCTCCGTGAGGAAGCGCTCGTTTTTGATGGTATCCCATCCGGCATTGCTGGTGATTGCCTCCGGCGGATCGGGAACCAGCGTAACCTGTGCCGGCTTGGCTTCCAGCACCAGATTGATAAAATCACGTGATGGATAGCCTTCGATATTGAACTCGGTGGTGAGCAAAGGCTTCAGGTTGCGTACATCCTGGTAGCGGATATGGCGCTCGTCGGGGCGCGGATGGACCGTGATGCCCTGCGCACCAAACCGCTCACAGTCGATGGCGGCTTTGATGACGTCGGGGATATTGCCGCCACGGGCATTACGCAAAGTGGCAATTTTGTTGATGTTGACGCTTAGCTTTATCATAGTTCAAAAATGTTTGGTGGCAAAATTACGAAAACTCCAATGGCGTTACTTTTTAATAAAGAAAGGTTCTGAACATAAAAAACCGTAGGGGCAGTTCGCAAGTCTCTACGTTTTCAGATCATTGGTAAATCATAAACCGAAATTCAAAAATCGTAATTCCTTGGCTTTTCGAAACCCAGTTCATGGCAGACGTTAGTCCAATTTAGATTCGATGGGATTGCGCAGGTTGGAATATTTGATCAGCTCCATCTTTATGCTGCCAACAATCACGGCAGATTTTCCAAGTATCGGAAGTTTGTTTTCGTCGTCGGTTATCCAAAGCGTCATCGGGTAGGGATTGCTAAACACCTCACCGGTGGCCACCATAGGCTTAAAAGTAAGACAACGGAATTTTCCCAGCTCCGTTTCCACAATCTGCCGTCCCTGAAACTGGATAACGGAGATGTAGGCCGAATCGTCGAGGAAGAAATTTACCGAGATGTTATCGCCTTCCTTTAAAGTGTCGGCACTGAGGGTACGCGCATAATACGACGCCGACACAATGTCCTGAATGTAGCGGCTTATCTTTTTGGTTTCACTTCGGCTGGTGGCTTTCAGGTTTTTATGATCAAAGGTCACCTCGTCGTCTTTTTCATAGCCACCTTCGCGTGTGCGGCGGATGAAAAGATGTGGGAAAAGCCCTTGTTTATCAACAAAAGATTCGTAGCGGTCGCGGACTTTAAAAAAGAAGTCGAAGCCGCTGTTTGATTTTCCGATACCCACGATGTGATGCACTTCCCTTCCATTAAAAAGCCGGTTGCTGTTTTTTACCTCCAGTGTAGCGGTGCCGGCATTCACTTTGCCGGTAAGCAACGATTCGTAATAGACTTTATATTTTAATTTCTCGCCGGTTTCCCAGGCGTTGTTTTCGAGCGTGCGGTATGGGTATCCCTGCGCTGAGGCAGAAGATACGCTTCCAAAAAACAGGAGGATTAGGGCAAGATTTCTAAGGTTTTTCATAATTGATATTTCACCAGAAATAAACCCTTACATAACTTCTTTTGTTTGCAAAAATTGCAAATTGTCAGCCCACTACGATATTGATGATCTTGCGTGGCACCACAATGATCTTGCGCACCTGATTGCCTTCTACCCACTTTTGAGCGGCCTCATCTTTCAGCGCTATCTCACCGGCTTGTTCTTTGGACATATCAACAGGCAGGCGCAACTTAAAGCGCAGTTTACCATTTATGCTAACGGGATATTCAAAAGTATCTTCACGCAGCATGGCCGCATCAAATTTAGGGAATGGCTCGTGCACCACGCTGGTGCTGTGTCCAAGCTGATGCCACAGCTCTTCCGCGATATGCGGTGCGTAGGGCGCGATAAGTTTTACTAAATCTTCCAGCACCATGCGTTTGTTGCATTTTAGCTCTGTAAGCTCGTTAACGCAAATCATAAAAGCACTCACGCCGGTATTGAACGAAAACCGTTCGATGTCGTCGTGCAGGTGCTTGATGGCGGTATGGATGCTTTTCAACTCTGCGGCTTCTGGTTTTTGGTCGCTTACGCTAAATTGGTTTTTCTCGTCGTGAAACAAACGCCACAACTTGCGGATAAACCTGAAAACGCCTTCAATTCCTTGCACATCCCAGGGTTTGTCGTTTTCGAGGGGGCCAAGAAACATTTCGTAAAGGCGGAAGGTGTCGGCGCCATATTTCTCGATAAGGTCATCGGGATTCTGGCTGTTGAAATATGATTTCGACATCTTCTCTACTTCCGAGCCGCAGAGGTATTTTCCATCCTCCAGGATAAACTCCGCATCGGCATTTTCGGAGCGCCATTTTTTAAAACCAGCAATGTCGAGCTTATAGGTTTCTGGTGCGATGGTTTGCACGAGGCCGATATCCACGCGCAGAGGCGTAACACTGAACTTTTCTTTTAGCCCCAGCGAAACATAAGTGTTTTTCCCTGTGATGCGATACACAAAACTGGTGCGGCCCTGAATCTTCCCCTGGTTGATCATTTTTTGGAAAGGCTCCTCCACCACCGTCATTCCCAGGTCGAAGAGGAATTTGTTCCAAAATCGGGAATAGATAAGATGGCCGGTGGCATGTTCGTCGCCGCCAAAATAAATATCCACGTTGCGCCAATAGGCGTTGGCATCTTTAGAAAAATATTCCTCATCGTTTTGCGGATCCATATAGCGCAGGTAATATCCGCTGCTACCGGCAAAGCCGGGCATGGTGTTGGTTTCGAGCGGATAGCCTTGTGCGGTTTTCCAGTTTTCGGCACGCGCCAGCGGCGGCTCACCACTCTCGGTGGGCAGAAATTTATCCACCGGCGGCAACTTTAGCGGAAGTTCATCTTCAGATAAAGTGTATGGGATTCCATTTTTGTAATAAACCGGGAAAGGTTCGCCCCAATAGCGTTGGCGGCTAAAGATGGCATCGCGCAGACGGTAATTGATACGACGCGTTCCCAAATTGTTTTCTTCCAGATAATCGATGATTTTGCTGATAGCTTCGGCAACCTCCAGGCCTGTTATAACGCCCGAATTGATGAGGGTGCCTTCTTTAGCATCGTATGAATCGTCCCACTCCAGCGGATCGGTAAGTATTTCATCGGGACGTTTCACCACTTGTAATATGGGCAGCAGGAAATGTTTGGCAAAGGCAAAGTCGCGGCTGTCGTGGGCAGGCACCGCCATGATGGCTCCGGTGCCATAACCTGCCAGCACATAATCCGCTACGTAAATCTTCATGCGCTCACCGTTGAGCGGATTAATGGCATACGAACCGGTAAAGGCGCCGGTAATTTTTTTCACTTCCGTCATGCGGTCACGTTCCGAGCGTTTTTTGGTGGTCTCGATATACTCGCGCACCGGGCCGCGGCATTGCGGCGTGGTGATGTTGAGTACAATCGGGTGTTCCGGAGCCAGCACCATAAAAGTGGCGCCATAAAGTGTGTCGGGGCGGGTGGTAAAAACTTCAATCTTCTCGGGATGATCCTCTACTTCAAAGAGAACAGATGCTCCCTGGCTGCGGCCAATCCATTCGCGCTGCTGTTTTTTTACCGATTCCGACCAATCTACCTTTTCCAGCCCATCGAGCAAGCGGTCGGCATAAGCGGTAATGCGCAGCGACCATTGACGCATCAGCTTACGCTCTACCGGGTGGCCGCCACGCACCGAAAAACCTTCGCTCACCTCGTCATTGGCAAGCACAGTTCCCAGTTCGGGGCACCAGTTTACCATTGTATCCGATAGGAAAGCCAGCCGATAGTGCATCAGCAATTCCTGTTGTTGCTGCTCATCCATAGCTTTCCACTGCCCGGCAGTAAAAGGCTCATGTGCATCATGCCGCACATCAATGTTTGCCGAGCCGCTGTTTTGAAAATGCTCTACCAGGCGGGTCACCGGCTGCGCTTTGCCGGCATTATTATCATAATAATGATGGAATAGTTTGATAAAAGTCCACTGTGTCCATTTATAATATTTCGGGTCACAGGTTCTTACCTCCCGATCCCAGTCGTAGGCAAAGCCAATCTTGTCGAGCTGTTCGCGGTAGCGTTCAATGTTTTTCAGGGTGGTAACTTCAGGATGCGTACCCGTTTGAATGGCGTATTGCTCGGCGGGTAAGCCATAGGCATCAAAGCCCATCGGATGTAGCACGTTGTATCCGCCGGCCATCATGTAGCGCGCGTAGATGTCGCTGGCAATATATCCGAGCGGATGCCCCACATGCAGGCCGGCGCCCGACGGGTATGGAAACATATCGAGAATATAAAATTTGGGCTTGCTGCTTTGGTTGGAGGCTTTGTAGATTTTGTTGTCACTCCAGTATTTCTGCCATTTCTTCTCTATTTCCTGAAAGTTGTAATCCATTATATTTTTCTATTAAAAATTAAAAAATCGGGTGCGAAATTATCATAACATTTTATCTGTCTGGGCTAAAGCCCATCGAATTTTTTTATCTTTCCCCCGGAGTAAAGGCAGGAGTAAGTAATCAGATAGCTACAAAATAGCACTTACCGGTTTTGCGCAATCAATGTCATCCACTCCCCGGATTTATCGTTTGGTCTGGCTGCGTCGGTTCATCTCTTTGCTTATCAGGCTCAGCTCGCGGCCGGTTTGTCCTTTTACGGAAGTGTTTTCTTCGGCACGGCGCACCAGGTAAGGAATCACATGCTTCACCGGCCCGTAGGGCAAATATTTGGCTACGTTGTATCCGGCATGTGCCAGGTTAAAACTAATGTGGTCGCTCATGCCGTAAAGCTGCGAAAACCATACGCGCGGGTCACCGTTTTTGAGGCCTTGCTGCTGCATCAGTTCGGTGAGATAGCGCGCGCTGTATTCGTTATGTGTTCCGTTAAAGATGGTAATCCTGCCAATGTTCTCCATACAGAATTTCAGCGCCAGGTTATAATCGCGGTCGGTGCTCTCTTTGTCGGGCTGAATCGGTGATGGATAGTTCATCTCTAAGGCCCGCTCACGCTCTTTTTCCATGTAGGCACCACGCACAAACTTAGCGCCCAGGTAGTAGTTGCCATCCACAGCTTTTTGCAACGATTTTTTTAAAAACGCCAGCCGGTCGTGGCGATACATCTGGAAAGTGTTGAACACGATGGCGCGCTTGCCATTGTATTTCACCATCATCTGCTCCACCACCTCATCAATAAAATTCTGATACCACGAGTCTTCGGCATCGATTAGAATGGGGATATTTTGGTCGTGAGCGGTCTTGCAAAGCATATCTATTCGATTGCGGAAATTATCGGCTTCGGTAGCTTCGGCGGGCGAAAGTTTTTGTCCGGCACTCACTTTTGTAAGCACGTTGGCAGTGGTAAAAGCCGTGGGTTTGAAAACCGCAAACGGAATGTTAGGCTCCATGCCTGCGTTGGCTATTGAGCGGAGCGTTTCGTCGAATGCCGCCTGAATATCCTCGGGAGCTTCGCGCCCTTCCACAGAATAATCGAGGATAGCTTTAACGTTGTAATTGGCCAACTCATGCACCGTATCGGCACACTCGGCGATTGTTTCGCCACCCACAAACTGTTTGTAAATGGTTGGCTTCACAATCCAGTTGATGGGGACTTGCATCCGAATGGCTGTTTGCGTAAGCGCTCCGCCAATACGCACCAAGCTGTTGTGCGCTAAGGTTTTGAACAACATGTAGGAGCGCCGCAGGTCGTTGTCGGTTTTGCTTTTGAAAGCTATCTCGGTATTATCGAATGAAATCATCTTAGTTTTTTTTGCAAAAGTAACCAATCGTCGCGTTTGTCAAAGTGGATAAAATGTAACAGGGGTTTCTTTTGACGCTCGAAAGTCCTGTGGATGTTTCGAGGTCTGTTTAGCGCCAAGCGCTCACGTTCAACTTAGGTTGGTTTCGACTTGGTTCGACTACGCGCTCTGCTCGTTCTTTCTTCCCTTCAAAATTCGATATTCTCCGGTTCGATATTCAAAAATACAATCCCGGCGCCATGCTCTTTGCGCCACGCGCCCTGCCTTTTTTACTTCATCATTCGATATTCAAAAATACAATCCCGGCGCCATGCTCTTTGCGCAAAGCGCCCTGCTTCTTCCCGTCGATTAGCCCTATAAACAAAGCCCCTTTTGCTTTGTTACTTTTGCACATTTATAAAGTTTTAAAAAATGAAAAAAAAATTGGCGGAGATGGTCACACGAACCATCGTATTAGATAAGGGCGAAGCGGAAGATAAAAGAAAAGAGATTCTTGAATATTTTCAAAAAACCTACGAACTTCACGAAAGGCTCTACGACACGCTGCGCAGCGACGAGACTTTTTACATGCGTGCCGATCCGCTGCGCCATCCGCTGATTTTTTACCTGGGACATACAGCGGCATTTTTTATTAATAAATTAATCCTTGCCCGCCTCATCGACAAGCGTGTGAATGCTCATTTTGAGTCGATATTTGCAATAGGCGTAGATGAAATGTCGTGGGACGACCTCAACGAAACCCATTACGCCTGGCCTTCGGTGGAAGAGGTGCGCCATTACCGCAAAGAAGTGCGGCAGGTTGTGGAGAAGCTTATCGCAACGCTTCCGCTGGAGATGCCCATCACGTGGACGCATCCATGGTGGACCATCATGATGGGCATCGAGCACGAACGCATCCACATCGAGACTTCGTCGGTGCTTATCCGGCAACTGCCCATCGACCAGGTGAAGCCGCTACCGCTGTGGGAGATTTGCACAGATAGTGGCCCCGCTCCCGCTAACGAACTCATTCCCATAAAGGGCGGCGAAGTGATGCTTGGCAAAAAACGCGATCATCCGCTGTATGGCTGGGACAATGAGTACGGCCTGCACATGGAAGAAGTGGAAAGTTTCGACGCTGCAAAATATCTGGTTTCTAATCAGGAATTTTTGGAGTTTGTTGAAGCCGGCGGATACGCCACCGAAAAATACTGGACGGAAGAAGGCTGGCGCTGGCGCAACTACCGCCAAGCCCATCATCCGGTGTTTTGGATAATAGCTAATGGCGATTGGAAATTACGCACCATGACGCACATTATCAGTATGCCGTGGAACTGGCCGGCAGAAGTAAATTATCTGGAGGCCAAAGCTTTTACCACCTGGAAAAGTGAACAAACCGGACAAACCTATCGCCTGCCCACCGAAGAAGAATGGTATCGCTTACGCGAAACGCAGACGATCGCGGATCAACCCTTCTGGGAAAAGGCTCCCGGCAACATCAACCTGGAATATTTTGCTTCGTCGGTGCCTGTGGATAAATTTCGCTTTGGCGAATTTTACGACCTCATCGGCAACGTGTGGCAATGGACTGAAACGCCCATCAATGGCTTTCCGGGCTTTGAAGTGCATCCGTTCTACGACGACTTTTCGGCACCCACTTTCGACATGCGCCACAACCTCATCAAAGGCGGCTCGTGGATTTCGACCGGCAACGAAGCTACACGCGATTCGCGCTACGCTTTTCGGCGCCACTTTTTCCAACATGCCGGCTTCCGTTATATTCGCAGCGATGCCCCGGTAAAAATTCAACAAACCACCTACGAAACCGATGCGCTGGTGTCGCAATATTGCGAATCGCATTATGGCAAAACCTATTTTGATGTGCCCAACTTTGCTGCCCATAGCGCCGCGATTTGTATAAAACACACCCACGATAAGCCCCGTCGCCGGGCGCTCGACCTGGGCTGCGCAGTAGGTCGCACAACTTTTGAGCTGGCACGCCATTTCGACTTTGTAACCGGCCTGGATTTCTCGGCACGATTTATTAAAATTGCCGACGACCTGCTCAACAATGGTCGCATACGGTATGTGCTGCCCGAAGAAGGTGAACTGGTTTCGTTTCATGAGGTTACTCTGGAAGAATCGGGATTTGCTGACCTGCGCAATAAGGTGGAATTCTATCAGGCTGATGCGGTGAATCTCAGTCCAAAATATTCGGGCTACGATCTGATTTTTGCCGGCAACCTCATCGACAGGCTCTACGACCCCGGTAAGTTTCTCGACACCATCCACGAACGGCTAAACGCGGGTGGTGTGCTCATTCTGGCGTCGCCTTACACCTGGCTCGAAGAATATACGCCCCGGCAGAAATGGTTGGGCGGCTACAAAAAAGATGGCGAGCCGGTAACTTCAATAGACGGGCTTCATGAGCATCTGGATGCTAATTTCGATTTGGTGGCCGATCCCTTTAAGGTTCCCTTTGTGATACGCGAAACCCGCAATAAGTTTCAGCATACGCTCTCGGAATTTACGGTGTGGCAGCGGACTTTTATAAAATAGTTCTCGCAGATTTTCGCGAATGTAAAAACGCAGAGTAGCGCAAATCTGAGTGAAATCTATCTGCGCAAACCAGCGAGAAATCTATCTGCGCAAACCAGCGAGAAAATTATCTGCGCAAACCAGCGAGAAAATTATCTGCGCAAATCAGCGAGAAAATTATCTGCGCAAACCAGCGAGAAAATTATCTGCGCAAACCAGCGAGAAATCTATGTGCGCAAACCAGCGAGAAAATTATCTGCGCAAATCAGCGAGAAACAAACCTCAAAACATATAATATGAAAACGGATTGCTGATACTGGTAGCTCTCGGTGCGAGCTATGGCGCGAAGAAAGTGCATGATTTTCACAAAGCGGTGGCAAAGACACAGAACCGGAAACAGTCATCCACCTCCTGAGGATTTAGTGCGCGTTCGCGACAAAGCCGACTTAATGGATAATCACGAATTACCTCTTCATTTTTATTTAGAAATTAAGACCTTTGCAAACAAAAAACAATGCTGAAGGGATATCGCGGAAAGCTATTTGATTTTGCAAACGACGCCACCATAGAAAATGCCGGCGCAAAGCACAGATATTACACTAACGGATTGCTGCTCGTGGAAGCGGGAAAGGTTGTGGCTGCAGGCGATTACGACGAGCTTGCCGGTGAAGCCATCGGAGCTGAAATTGTAGATTATGGTCACTGCCTGATTGTGCCGGGGTTTGTGGATGCACATGTGCATTCGGTGCAAACCAAAGCCATTGCCTCGTTTGGCAAAGAGCTGCTCGACTGGCTCGATAGCTATATTTTCCCCGCCGAAACACTTTTTGAGCAGCCGGATTATGCCCGCATACATACACGCTTTTTTCTGAAGCAGCTTCTAAAAAATGGTACCACCACCGCCGTGGTTTATTCGTCGGTGCATGCTGCTGCTGCCGAAGCACTTTTTGAAGAAGCCGCAAAACTTAACATGCGGCTCATTGGCGGCAATACCTGGATGGATCGCAATGCACCTGAGGAACTGTGCCTCCCGGCAGAAGCATCGTTTGAGCTTTCAGAGCAGCTTATTAAAAAATATCATAACCAACAAAGGCTTCATTTTGCCCTCACGCCACGCTATGCCATCACCAGCAGCCCCAAATCACTCCGGATGGTTGCACATCTTTTTGAAACACGCAGCGACCTTTATCTGCAAACACATATTTCAGAAAATCTCAAGGAGATAGAAACCGTACACCACTATTATCCCGACCGTCGTAACTATCTGGACGTTTATGATTATTTTGGATTACTCTCACCCCGCACGCTTTTGGGGCATGGTATCCATCTTACCAGCGAAGAACTAAAGCGTGTAGCCGACAGCAAAACAAAAATTGTGCATTGCCCTTCGTCCAACCTTTTTCTGGGCAGCGGTCTGTTGGATTTTTATCGTATGCAGCGCTCCGGAATTGAACTCGCAATGGGCAGCGATGTGGGCGCCGGCACCAGCTTTTCGATGCTGCAAACCCTGCAGGATGCCTACAAAGTTTCAGCGCTCAAAGGTGAACCACTTAATGCCATGGACGCTTTTTACAGCATCACGCTGGGAGGAGCCAAAGCCTTGCTGTTGGATGGCATGATTGGTAATTTTGATATAGGAAAAGAAGCCGATTTTGTGGTGATTGACCCCACACAAAGCGAATTGATAAACTACCGCACCCGTGACGCTTCACTCGACGAAATGCTTTTTGCCCTGATGATCCTGGGCGACGACCGGGTGATAAAAGCTACTTACCTGATGGGGGAAATGGTGAAGATAGAGGAGGTAGAAGGTAGAGGGTAGAAGGTAGAAGGTAGATGGTAGAAGGTAGAAGGTAGAAGGTAGAAGGTAGAAGGTAGAAGGTAGAAGATAGAAGGTAGAGGGTAGAAGGTAGAAGATAGAAGGTAGAGGGTAGAGGGTAGAAGATAGAATTTTGAATATCGAATTTTGAATTTAGCCCCAACGGGGCGACATCAATCCAAGAATGACAAAAAAGATTGCCGAACAATATTTTAGAATTTTGAATATCGAATATCGAATATCGAATTTTGAATATCGAATATCGAATTTTGAATATCGAATTTTGAATTTTAGCCCCAACGGGAGGATATTTATCCTAAACCCAAATCCTAAATAAAACGTTTATTCCCTCAGGCCGTCGACTGCTGCCCTGAGTTGTTCCATGGCCCACTGCACCATCTGATGCGGGCAGGCCACGTTGAGGCGCATAAATCCTTCGCCGCCGGTGCCAAACATTGCGCCTTCGTTGAGGCCCAGGTGCGCATTATTAATAAAGAAATCCTTCAGCTCTCCGGTCGAAAACCCCAGCGAACGGCAGTCGAGCCAAATCATGTAGGTGCTTTCTGGTTCGATCATCGTGATCTGCGGAATGTTTTTCTGCAAATATTCACCAACGAATTTTACGTTTTGATGCACATACTCCAGCAATTGTTCGAGCCACCCTTCGCCATGCGCATAAGCGGCCTGCAAAGCAATGGCGCCAAAAAGATTGCCCATGCCGGCGTGCAACTGGTCGTTGATCATGTGGTTGTATTTGTCGAGCAGGTCTTTGTTGGGGATGATAAGATAAGAGGTGGCAAGCCCCGCCAGATTGAAAGTTTTGGAAGGTGCGTTGCAGGTGACCGTTAGCGCAGCTACCTCCGGGCTGAGCGATGCCAACGGGATGTGCCGGTGTCCGTCGAAGATAAGATCGCTGTGAATTTCGTCGGAAACTATGAGCACATCGTTGTCGATGCAAATCTGCGCCATTGTTTCCAGCTCGTGCCGCGTCCACACGCTGCCGCCCGGATTGTGTGGATGACACAGCAGCAACATGCGTGCACCCACGGCTTTTTGTTTCAGATCATCCAAATCCATACAAAGCCGGCCATTTTTCAACACCAAAGGATTTTCGATAATCTCGCGGCCATTTTCGCGGATAGCGCCAAAAAACGGAAAATACACCGGTGGCTGTACAATGATGCGGTCGGTAGGTTCAGTGAGCGCCATCACCAGCATGTTGAGCGCCGGCACCACGCCGGGGCTAAAACATAGCCACGCCGGATCGACATCCCACCCATGGCGTTTTTTCATCCAGCTTACTATGGCTTCATTAAATTCGTTTCCACGAAAAGTATAGCCCAATATTTCATGCTCCAGCCGTTTGCGCAGTGCGTCTATCACAAAGTCGGGCGTGCGGAAATCCATGTCGGCAACCCACATCGGCAGCACTTCTTCGCTGCCAAACACGCGTTGCAGGGCATCATATTTTATGCAATTAGTCCCTTCACGGGAAATGATTTCGTCGAAGTTGTATTTCATATTTTCTTTTCTAATCCACTATTTCAAACCTAATTAGTGTTTGTCCATAAAGTCCCACTTTTTGTAGCCCAGTCATTTATGTCTGGTAACAATCGATATGAAAAATGTCTCTTCCGCCCCTCCCTGGGATTGCCGAAGGCAATCCCAGGGAGGGGCGGGGTTTTGCCAACCCTTCATTTCAATCCCAGGCATAAATGCCTGGGCTATGAATTTCATAAATGCCTGGGTTATGCATACCCTCAATAAACCTTACTTTAAATACAGACACTAATTACAAAAGTGAACAATGGAAAATGCAGAGAGTTTTAAAAATTTTTAAAAACTCAAAATATTTTGATTCCACTAAAATTCCTAATGCCACTTTCGCTTTCGCGAAAAAAGCAGACGGAGGTGGATAAAGAAATCGATGAATAATAAGAAGATTTCAAAAAGAGGCGTCAGCAGCAGCAAGTTCTTTTCGTGCAGGCGTTTTTGTATCAATCCAAACAGAATGAGCTGGCTGATGAGCCGCAGAGCAAAAATGGCTGCCACCGAAATCCAGGGCGCCTTTAATATAAGGAGGGCGGCCAGCAAGGCGTAAAAAAGAAAAAGCGACACATTGTAGGTTTCGATAAGCAGGCGGTGACCAGGCCTGAAATAATGACGGATACGCAGACGGGTTCGTTCGCTTTGCAGCCATTGGCGAAAGGTGACGGGCCGCACCTGATCGATGCGGCTGGCAGCGCTTAACTGCACCGATACATTTTGGCTTGTGGCTGTATTATTAACAAACAATTCGTCGTCGCCGGCGCTGATGGTGTAGTGCGAACTAAAACCTTTGTTGCGATAAAAAAGTTCGCGGGTGTAGGAAAGATTGCGTCCGATACCTTTGAACGGAATGCCACACAATGCCATCGACAGGTAAAGCAACGCATCGTAAAAAGCCATAAACCGAAGCCACTTATTAATTTTGGAAGTGGTGCGCCAGGAGGCGTAGCCCAGTACTATTTCACGGTTGGGCTGCATGGCTGACATCATCTCTGTTATCCATTGGCTGCTGGCAGGGCGGCAGGTGATATCGCTCAGCAGTATCAGTTCGCTGTAGGCCGACTTGATGCCCAGCGACAACGGAAACTTGCGCCCCGAAAACCAGTTGAGACTTTGCGTAAGCTCCACCACGCGCAGATGGGGATATTTGGCCGTAAATTCATCCATCAGCTCCATGGTGCCATCTTCCGAGTTATCCACCACCAAAACTACTTCGTAACGTTGATGTGCCTGCTCCAGAAAAACTGCCAGGTTTTCGTTTACGTCCCGGTATTGGTTGTTGGCAATAATTACCACAGAGACAGGCTTCTCATCGGTTTCTTCAAAAGTTTTTTTGTAAAAAGCCAGCCGCACAAACAACAGCCAGAAGTAGATGAGCTGCACCAGCGTAATGGCGGCAAAGCTCACCAGAAGCCAAAACAGAAAAGGTTGTTCAGGTATAAAATCTATTAATGTCATTGCTATGCAAATAATGGCGGCAAAAGTAGAATTAAGCAGGCAGGTGCAAATGACCGTTGATAAGTTTTCGAATGTATTGTAAATGGTTACAGGATTTTATGCATATTTGCATTTCAATTGCAAAATTACATAAATGATACACCGCATACTTCAAACCAAAGCCATTGCGCTTAGCACAAAATATCCTGTTGTTACGATTACAGGTCCCCGGCAATCAGGAAAAACAACACTCGTTAGGAAAACATTTGACCAACACGAATATTTTTCACTTGAAAATCCTGTTACAAGGGAGCTTATTCAACACGACCCTTCTATTTTATTTGAGCCTCGTGGCAAAAAAGTCATAATTGATGAGGTTCAAAAATATCCTGAAATTTTATCTTTTGTACAGATTCATGCCGATGAACAAAAAATTAACGGACAGTTTATTATAACAGGTTCACAAAGCCTCCTTCTGTCGGAAAAAATCTCACAATCACTTGCCGGAAGAACTGCTATACTTAAACTACTTCCGTTTAGCCTTAAGGAAGTCGGGAATCTTTTTGATGATGATACCTATGAAACGTGGATTTTCAGAGGCTTTTATCCACGGATTTATGATCAGGGCATTTTGCCAGGAGAGTTTTACCCATTTTATTTTGAAACATATCTTCAACGCGATGTACGTGAAATTCAAAATGTGAGAAGCCTCAACCAATTTTCAAATTTTGTCAGGCTCTGCGCTGGCCGTATTGGGCAAATTCTCGATTATTCGTCGCTTGCAAACGATGCCGGAATTACCGTAAATACCGTAAAAGGCTGGCTGTCGGTATTAGAAGCAAGTTATGTTATTACGCTGCTTCAGCCCTATTACAGAAACTTCAACAAACGCATCATCAAATCACCTAAGCTATATTTCGTTGATGTTGGCCTGGCTGCGTTTCTATTAAATATTAATAAGGCCGATCAAATACAAACACATTATCTAAAAGGAAACCTTTTTGAAAATCTTATCATCATCGAAATCCTGAAGAGAAGATTGAATGCTGCGCTTCCTGCTAACCTCTATTTTTATCGCGACAGCAACAAAAACGAAGTGGATTGTATTGTGGAAGGGGATACGATAAGAGCCATTGAAATAAAATCATCAAGAACTTTTTCCTCTGGTTTTGTAAATGGATTGTTAAACTTCGCAAAGTTTTCGGGATTAAGTGCCGACAAAGGCTTTATTATTTACGGCGGACAAGAACCTTACGTTTTTAAGGGCTTTCAGGTGGTGCCTTGGAATGATCTGAATAATTTTTGAGCCAAAAGTGCCATGACGAATTTTGCGCCTTTATCACCCACTCCGGCAGCATATTATTTAGTTTTGCAGCCACAAACTCTCCAAACCTATGTTTATTATCGATCCGCCTTATGTCTCTGTGCTGTTGCGCAAAACACTATTAACAAATCAATATCCTGTTCTTGACCTGCCGGATGCGCGTGGGCTGCTTCCTTCCGAGGGCATCAATTTCATTAGTCCGGCGCGGGCGCAGGAAATGATAAAGGAAGGGAATATCACCACCATTTACACCTCGTCCGAAAACTCGCTGGCATGGATCAACCAAAACCTACAGTTTACTTCCCTGCCCGAAAAAATAATGGCTTTTAAAGACAAAGCCCGTTTTCGGGATATTACCAAAAAGCTCAACCCAAAGCTCTTTTATAGCAAGGTTTCGCTACAAGAGTTGGCACATCTTCGGTTTGCGGATTTGCCACAGCCTTTTATTATCAAGCCCAACACCGGATTTTTTAGCCTGGGGGTTTACAAAGGAAGTACTGCGGAAGATTTAGAAAATATTAAAACGCAAATAGTCGCCGATGTAGCGCGTGTGCGCGACACCTATCCGCAGAGTGTGCTCGACATGAATAGTTTCATAATTGAGGAGAATATTGAAGGCGACGAATACACCATTGACGCTTTTTATGGTGCAGATGGAATGCCGATGATCCTGGGTATGATGCACCACTATTTTGCCGATGCCACCGACACCAGCGACCGGCTGTACGTTACGTCTGCTGAAATCGTTAGCACAAATCACGACCGCTTTCTGGATTTCCTCAGCCGGCTGGGAAAAATTATGGATTTGCGCAATTTCCCGCTACATCTCGAAGTGCGTGTGGATGCGCGTGGAACGATAATGCCGATTGAGGGCAACCCGCTGCGCTATGGCGGATGGTGCACTTCTGCCGAACTTACAAATTATGCTTTTGGTTTCAATCCTTACCAGCTTTTGATGCAGCAGCAAAAACCCGATTGGCCCGCAATCATCGCCAACCACTCCGGCGATCTTTTTAGCATCATTATTCTGAACAACAACACGGGTTGGCCTGCTGCCGAAATCGCCGGTTTTGATTACGAGAAACTATTGACACAACTCGAAAAACCGCTGGAGCTTCGGCGCGTGGACGTGCACAAGTTTCATGTGTTTGGATTTGTGTATGCACAAACGCAGCCCGGAAACTTTGCCGAACTCGACACTTTGCTGCACAGCAATATGAGGGAATTTGTGGTGAAGAAATGAAGGGATAAGATGCGAATGTTCTTTCTGTGGTCTCTGCTTGCTCGGTTTTCTTTTATTGATAAAGCAAATGATACAGGATAAAATCATACATGTCGGCTTCTTCGCGCAGACGTTTTTTAAAACTACTCTCCGCACCATAATGACCGGCATCTTGCTCTGTTCGCAGGAGCACCGGATTTTTTTGCGAATCCAGATTTTGCATTTTTGCAGCAAATTTATAGGAGTGAAAAGGAGGGACACGATCATCATTTTCCGAGGTCATTATTAGCATTGCCGGGTAGCTTTTTCCTTCAACGACATTTTGCAAGGGGCTATAGGCCAGCAACTGCTGAAAATCGGCCGAATCGGAGATGCTTCCGTATTCATCCGCGTGAAGGTGGCCGATGGTAAATTTTTCGAATCTTATCATATCCATCGGAGCAACAATGGGAACCGCCACCTTAAATAATTCGGGTCGTTGCGTAATTGCCGCGCCCACTACCAGCCCGCCATTGGATGCTCCGGTTATTGCCAGTTTGTTGCTACTTGTGTAGTTGTTGTTGATGAGATATTCTGCAGCAGCAATAAAGTCGTCGAACGAGGTTTGTTTGTTTTTCCCTTTGCCGGCAAGCGCCCATGCTTTGCCTTTGTCGCCACCGCCTCTGATATTAGCGAAAGCAAATATTCCGTCGTTCATCAGGAAGTGGACAATTCCGGGGGAGAAGCCGGGCGTTGCGACACTTCCAAAACCCCCATAGGCTTTTAATAAGAGAGGATTCGGGGTGGTGAGGTCTAAATCCTTACGATAAACCATCAGCAAGGGTATCCGCGTTCCGTCATTCGATGCGTATTCCAGTTCTTTGGTTTCGAACTGGGTGTAATCAAAATTCACCACTGTTTGCCGTAGCGGTTTCATGTCGAAGGTTTCCGTGTTGAGAATATACACCACGGTTGGCTGCGTGTAGCCGGAGTAGGAAAATAAAATCTCTTTGTCTTTTTTTTCACCATTAAAGCTCCCTGCCGAAAACCCAAATCCAAGCTGGATTACATCAAGCGTTTTGCCCTGATAGTCGAAAAAGGAGATTATCTGTTTTTGGTTCGATTGGTAAACGGCAATTAACTTATCCTCCAACAATTTGACTTCCAGTAGCAGTGCCGCATCATATTCGGGAACTAAGACGTTCCATGCTCTTGGGTTTGCAGGGTCAATCAGAACAATCATTCCATTATTATTTTCTTTAAATGATGTTGCTACAAGCTGGTTGCCCTGATTATCGATAATATTCAGATGCTCATCTGCTGTGAGTCGGGTTATCAGTGGCATTAATGCCGGCGAGGGACTGGCAAAGTCGATATAGAAAATATTGCTTTGGCCCGTTATTTCATCTCTTTCTGTAAGAATAAAATACCTTTCGTCGGAAGTGGTCATTACCGAGAAAAAAGCAGTTGGATTTCCCTTGCGACGAAAAATGAGTTCATCTTCGGTTTGATCCATACCAAGTTTATGATAAAACACTTCCTGACCGGTGGTTGTCTCCATTCCCTGCTCCGGAAATGTGGAGTAGTAAAACCCATCATCTTTCCATGAGATACCCGAAAACTTTACGCGTATTAAATGATCATTCCGGTGACTACCGGTACGCAGGTTAACCACTTTTATCTCGCCCCAATCGCTTCCATTCCGGCTAAACTGATACGCCAGAAGTTTGCTATCCCCCGAAACCGAATATCCTTTTAGCAAAATGTTGTCGCTCGACGAAATAAAATTCGGATCGACAATGATGGTTGGTGAATCGTTGATTGCTTTTTGATAAAAAAGAGCCGGCAGGCTAATGTTGTTGTAATAGGCATAGGTAAAATAATAATCGCCTTGTCTTATTGGATTTTCATATTTGATGTATGCGTACTTGTCGATGGAGTGATAGGAATTACATTTGCTGGCGGGTTTGCGCAGTGCTTTTTCGGTGAACTTATTTTGCGTGTCAATCCACTCTTTTGTTTTTACGTCAGCAATATTTTCCAGCCATTGGTAATCGTCAGCAACTACTATTTCAAAAATGGTGTCGTAAACGGTTTCAGATATGGTTTCCGGATATTGAAGTTCCTGGCCTGTCCCGGAAAGGTAAATCAAAAGGAACAAGAAAAGAAAGAGGGGATTTTTCATCATCTTCTATTTTATGTCAAAATCATCATGGGGTTCGTAAGTGGTAAACCCAAGATTATTCATTAGTTCCTTAAAAAAAGGAACTTTTTGATCGGGTATCGAAACAGAAAAGTTTGCCATGATTAAAAACTTTTGTTTTGCTCAAATGCAAATCTAATACAATTTGTGTTTTTTAAGGCTACCGCTGCAAAACACTAAGCTCCTTTAGCCATCGTAAAATAATTCTCACATTTTCAGTTGGCTTTAGCCAAAAAAAAAGAGGCTGACAATTGCATTGCCAACCTCTTCATCAAATCAATATTTCTTATGATAAGCTATTAAAAAAATGAAAGCCTATCTGGTGATAATCAATTTCTCAGAAACGGTGATTGCTTTCGATTCGGAGGTAAAATGTAGGTGATACAATCCGTTGGAGAGGTGGCGTGCATCGATGACTGGTTGATCACCCGAAACTCTTTGCTCAAATACAATTTGTCCGTTTGTGTTAAAGATACGGATGGAACCTGTTTGGCTACCTGGAGTTGTAAATGTAAACATACCGTTATTGGGCATCGGGGAAATGGAGTTAGCTGTCTGGGTTTCCACAGGATCAGCAATTCCCACAGGTTCCAGTGTGGTAAATTCCACAATGGTTGCCGGGCCCCATGCGTCGAGAGCATTTTTGCCGATGGCGATAGCATAATAATCGGTGGCAGCAAACAAATCTATCCACACCCAATCGTCGGTATCATATTGCGGATAGCCATTGTCTTTGATAACCGCAACTGCGGAATCCTGACCAATTTCGTCAAAATACTCCTTTGTAATCAGTCCGTCAAAAAATACAGCCGTTTCAGCGTTGGGAGTGGCGATAAGCCGTGCCGAGCTGTCGGTGATTTGCGTCACTGCCACCTGTATTTCTGCCAGGCCGTTGCCACCACCCGTGAGTGTTGTCACATTAATGGTATTGAGCGGGAAAGCCACACCGTTGGCATCAAGCGGGCGGGCGTAAATCGTATATTCCGTGTTTGGAATTTGCTCTGTCCACAGATGGGTAAAAGCTTCTGTTTTTTCGATACCCCACATCTGTACCAGCGAATCGATGGTTACGCCCAGCCAGTTCGACCACATTTCCATTTCGGCCTGTGTGCTGATTAATGCAAAATAAGTTTCGCAGGCTGCGTTGGGCATAAAGGAAACTTGGACGGTGGCGTTGGTAATTTCTAAAGGATTAATTATTACAGCCGGATCACTAACGACGTCGTTCATAAAACGAACCACCAAGAACTCGGGGAAGTCGGCGCCTGCGGTATGGCCGGCAACAAGAATTTTTCCGTCGGGTTGCAAAGCAGCATCTTCCACCTGGTCGATGTCTTTGTTAATATCGGTTACGGTTATGCCATCGGTTCCAAACGAAGTATCTAAAATGCCATCAGCAGTCAGGCGTGCCATACCAAGATCGTAATCCTCCGGGCCTTCAGCATTTCCACTCAGGATGATTTTATCGTCATCCTGCACTTCCATTCCTGTAATTTTAATTAACTACAAACAATTCAAAGCCCGCGGTTTCTGATTTTATCGGTTCCAGGAAAACTAAGTATAAACCACGGAGGCACCAAGACACGGAGGAAAAACAAAAGAAATAACTTTCTTAATCTCTGCGCTGTAGTGCCTCTGTGGTGAAAATCCAAAAGAATAAACCACTAAGGCACCGAGACACAGAGGAAAATCAGAAAGAATGAATCTTCTTAAGCCTCTGTGCCATAGTGCCTCTGTGGTGAGGCATTTTTAGTTTCCGTTTACGCTTGGTGTCACTGTGTAGAAAATCCAAAAGAAAAACCACAAAGACACAACGACACAAAGGAAAATCCAAAAAATAACTTTCTTAATCTCTGCGCTGTAGTGCCTCTGTGCTGAAAAAGGTTTTTGTTTTTACTTAATCTTCTCCAGGTTTTCCATCCCATCTATGTTCATCGACTTCGAAAGCTTGGCAATGGTTTTCAGGTCGATGTTGCCGGTGATGCTAATAAACCCCGCTTCGTTAGGCTGGTTAATGATCAGCAGCAGCTCATTGATGTTTTTACCATTTTTGCGAATCATAAACTTAACGGATTCACCGCCCTCGTTCACGGTCATCAGTTCCGAAAAACCCTTCAGTTGCACGCTATTTAGCTCGTTTTTAAAATCTTTCAACTGACGTGTTTGTAGCGTGTCTTCCAGCATCAATATGCGGATGTAGTCGAGTCCCTGCACCACTTTGTTGAGTTCCTGCATGTCGTCACCTTCGGCCTCCTGCGTTACTTCGGCAAACAGGCTGAAGAGTTCTTTGGTGACATGCACCGTTGTAAAGCCGTCTTTGGCGCCATACTTATCAAAAAGCGCATCGGTGGGGCTTTGGGCTTTTACGTTTGCTCCCGTGAGCATCAGCATCAGGGCAGCAACAATCATTGTGATCTTTTTCATTTTTCTAAAATTTTAATTAACAACTATTTTGAATTTCGATAACTTTTCAACTTCCTTCAGGCTTTCCGAAGCCTTGTCCATGTTGTGGTTAATAGTTTTTACGTTGCGGTGGAGCTTGCCAAGTTTTTGCATCCTCACCTGTGTATTTTGCAATTTGTCGAGTTCCTTCAGTGGTTTGGTTCCCTGCGTAAATTTTGTTCCCACGTAAGCAAGTGCCTGTTGTGTTTGTAGCACAGCCGCTTGCGCCTCGGCGCGGGTGTAGTTGGTGCCGGCGAGTGAATCCTTACCGGCGGGCTGTTGATAAAAGCTAATGGCGATGGTAAAAAGTATCAGCAGTGTGGCCGCAATACCTGTGGCGTAATACCAAAATTGCCGGGTTCTGTAATAGGGCAATACAGTTGTGTGTTGCAGGCGGTGCAGTATTTTTTCTTTTACGGCAGTCGGCAGTGTTTCTTGTTTCGCTTTCGCTAAATGGCCAAACATTCTCGCTTCGGCAGCAAATTGCGGGTCGGCTTTCGGCGAAAGCAGATAGGCTTTCATTTGGCACTCTTCCTCAAGATTAGTGCGGCCTTCGTAATATTTTTCGAGTAGTATTTTAATTTCCGTGGTATTCATAGTTGTAGTTTTTGATCATGGTTTCGCGTATTGTTTTTCGTGCACGCGAAAGATTAACACGGACGGTGTTCACATTCATCTTTACCACCGCTGCTATCTCCTCATATTCCATCTCTTCTACATCGCGCAAGTGCACAATTATTCGCTGCTGTTCGGGCAACTGGCTGATGATCGACAGCGCCAGTGCCGTATCATCCTTTGCTTCCAGCGCCGAGGCCGGAGTTTGGTGGTGAGCCGGCTCGCTAATTCCGTTCAAAGAACTGTTTTGATAGCCTTTGGCTTTTATTCTGTCGAGGCACAAGTTGCGCGCGATTACCATGGCCAGCGCTGGTACGCTGCGATAGCCCGAAAGCTCAGCTCGTTTCTGCCACAGCCTTATCATTACTTCCTGTGCCACATCCTCACTGTCGGCGTTGCTGAGATAGTTCCGCGCCAGCCGGTAAACTTTGTCCTGATGCGGAAGCACCTCGTCGATAAATGCCTGTTGTGTCATCGGTAAGTCAGACGAATGGATTTTGATTTCATTACAAAAAGAAATTACGAATTAACGATTAATACTTCTTGTGTCGCCTTACTGCGCCGCCGACTGTGATTTTTGGCGACAAGATTTTAATACATCATCTATTGTCCCACGTCTGTTTTTAATTATTTTTGCGCCTTTCCGAAAAATTTCAACTGTTTCGGGACGATATTAACAAACTAATATTCACTCATTATTCACAAAAATCTACAATTATGTTCAAAGGACATCCCAAAGGATTGATAGCTGCAGCACTGGCCAACATGGGCGAACGCTTCGGCTTTTACACCATGATGGCGATTCTGTCGTTGTTTTTGATGGCCAAATTTGGCCTGGACGGAACCAATGCCGGATACATTTATGCCACCTTTTACGCACTGATTTATATCCTGTCGCTGGTAGGCGGTTTAATTGCCGACAAAACGCGCAACTACAAAGGCACCATCATGGTGGGGCTTATCGTTATGTCGCTCGGATATCTGGCCATGGCCATTCCTTCGCGTACACCTGTTACCGACCAGACCACATATTTGGTAATCACCCTCATTGGTCTTTTCATCATTGCTTTTGGTAACGGACTTTTCAAAGGCAACCTGCAGGCACTCGTCGGACAGATGTACGACAATAAAAAGTATGACAAGCTGCGCGATTCGGGATTTTCGTTGTTTTATATGTTTATCAACGTTGGCGCTATCTTCGCCCCTTTCATTGCGGTAGGAGTGCGCAACTGGTGGCTGCGTAGCAACGGCTATCTCTACGATGCCGAGCTACCCAAGCTGGCACATGCTTATCTTGATAAAACCATAAACGATGATGCCATGGTATCCTTACAGCAAAAAGCTGTAGATGCAACCATTGGAGGTGGCGCAGTAGATATTCCCACTTTCGTGAATGAATACCTCAACGTGTTTGTCACCGGATTCCACTATGCTTTTGGGGTGGCTATTATTGCCATGGCTATTTCTTTTATCATTTACATGATGAACAAAAGACATTTCCCCGATCCACGCAAAGCAATGGATAGCAAAGAAGAAAAACTCTCACATCACGAGGTGAAGATGTCGATACAGGAAATACGTCAGCGGATGTATGCCTTGTTTGCTGTGTTTGGCGTTGTTATCTTCTTTTGGTTCTCGTTCCATCAAAACGGACTCACCCTTACCTTTTTTGCCCGCGACTACACGCTGTTGCAGCTAGGAAGCTGGAAGCTTTCTGCTGAAATTTTCCAAAGTATGAATCCCTTCTTTGTGGTTTTTCTTACTCCGATAATTGTTGGTTTGTTTGGTTGGTTGCGTGCCAGAGGTATAGAGCCTTCCACTCCCAGAAAAATTGCTATCGGTATGGGCATAGCTGCACTGGCTTTTGTAGTTATGCTGGTTAGCTCACTGGGACTGCCGTTGTACGAAAGCATCGACCCCGACACCGGCGGCAAGCCGTTGGCCGACAGTATGAAGGTTACGCCATTCCTACTCATCGGAACCTATTTTATTCTTACCGTTGCCGAGCTTTTCATCAGCCCGTTGGGGATTTCGTTCGTTTCAAAAGTTGCTCCGCCGCAGTACCAGGGCATTATGCAGGGCGGATGGCTGGGCGCTACCGCTTTGGGCAATCAGTTGCTCTTTATCGGTGCTATACTTTATCAGAATGTTCCCATCTGGATGACCTGGGGAATCTTCGTAATTGCTTGTACAGTGTCCATGCTCACGATGATATTTATGCTGCGCTGGCTCGAAAGAGTAGCCAGATAAATTCTTTTTCTTATTTATTTCAAAAGCAGAGGCGAACCATCGTGGTGCGTCTCTGCTGTTTTTTAG
Organism: Clostridia bacterium; assembly: GCA_009928785.1. Lineage (GTDB taxonomy): Bacteria > Bacteroidota > Bacteroidia > Bacteroidales > 4484-276 > SABY01. Next base: position 57,241 of record SABY01000010.1, read on the forward strand.
AAGAGAGAAGGAAGCTAGAAGTTAGAGGTTAGAAGTTAGAGGTTGGAAGTTAGAGGTTAGAAGTTAGAGGTTGGAAGTTAGATGTTGGAAGGGAGAGGTTGGAAGGGAGAGGTTGGAAGGGAGAGGTTGGAAGTTAGAGGTTAGAAGTTAGAGGTTGGAAGTTAGAGGTTAGAAGTTAGAGGTTAGAAGTTAGAGGTTAGAAGTTAGAGGTTGGAAGTTAGAGGTTAGAAGTTAGAGGTTGGAAGTTAGAGGTTGGAAGTTAGAGGTTGGAAGTTAGAGGTTAGAAGTTAGAGGTTGGAAGTTAGAGGTTAGAAGTTAGAGGTTAGAAGTTAGAGGTTGGAAGAGAGAGGTTGGAAGGGAGAAGGTTGGAAGAGAGAGGTTGGAAGGGAGAAGGTAGCATTTGATTGTCGAAAGGTTCCGAACAACAAACAACAAACTTGAGCGAAGCTGCCTGCACCGACCCATCGGGGAAATCCCGAGAGCTTTGCGATTCGGGAAACAAACAACAAACAACAAACTTGAGCGAAGCTGCCTGCCCCGACCCATCGGGGAAATCCCGAGAGCTTTGCGATTCGGGAAACAAACAACAAACAACAAACAACGAACTTGAGCGAAGCTGCCTGCCCCGACCCATCGGGGAAATCCCGAGAGCTTTGCGATTCGGGAAACAAACAACAAACAACAAACAACAAACAACAAACTTGAGCGAAGCTGCCTGCCCCGACCCATCAGCGATTTTATTAGCCTTTATCGTTATAGTCTTTTTTTCTGCAAAAGCCTTAAGCCCAAACATGCCATTTTCTATTTT
>SABY01000247.1 GCA_009928785.1 Clostridia bacterium
TGATTTTTTAATACCCTGGTCTGACACCATCTTTGTTGAATATTTACAAATATTTAAATTTTAATAAGTATGAAAACACGAACACTATTTTTGATTTTACTTTTAGGCCTCACAGGCTCGACGTTCAGCCAGGGCTTTTACGACATCAACACCATCAACACCATCGAAATTACTTTTGAACAATCCAACTGGGATTACCTGCTCGATCAGCTTGTATCGGCCGGAAATGAAGATCGCCTGATGGGATCGGTGAGCATCAACGGGCAGGTGTTCGACAGCGTAGGCGTGCGCTACAAAGGCAATAGCAGCTACAGGGCTAACCAGGTGAAAAACCCGCTCAATATTAAACTTGATTACATTATCAACAATCAGGAGATTGAGGGCTATGGTACTCTAAAATTAGCGAATGTTTACAACGACCCCAGCTTTGTACGGGAGGCGCTGAGCTATGAAATTGCCAGGAAATACATGCCTGCCAGCGAAGCGAACTTTGCCAAAGTTTACGTTAATGGCACACAACTGGGACTATATACCAGTGTGCAGGATGTGGATAAATATTTCATGCGCACACATTTTACCAGCGACGAAAATGCACGTTTCAAAGGAGAACTGGGCAACAATGTGCAACCCGGCCAGATGGGTGGCGTTTGGGAATACTTTGGTAACGACTCAACAGACTATTACGATTTATATGCAGCAGAATCTGATTTTGGCTGGGACGAGTTGCTTGAGTTTCTCGACACACTCAATAACCACAGCAACTATGTAGATGAAGTGCTCAACATCGACAGGCATTTGTGGTTTTTGGCCTTTTCAAACATGGTGGTGAATCTGGATGGTCCCATCAACAACCCTCAAAATTATTATTTATTTCAGGACGATGCCGGCAGGTTTAACCCCATCCCGTGGGATTTTAACGAAAGCTTCGGGATATTTACCATGCTTCAAAGTAGTGGTCCGCTCAACACCTATCAGCTTCAACATCTTTCTCCTTTTGTAAATATTACCAGCAGCGATTATCCCAACATCAAAAATGTGTTGAGCAACGACACCTACTACAAAATGTATGTGGCGCACATGAAGACAATCATCGAAGAACTATTTTCGAATGGCTGGTACAAAACCAGAGCCCTGGAAATTCAAGACATCATTGATGCTTATGTTCAGGCTGACCCCAATAAATTTTATACCTACAGCAACTTTATCGCCAACATCAATTCCGCTGTTGGAGGAGGTCCTTTTTCAAAAATTGGAATTACCCAGCTTATGGAAACACGCATCAATTACCTGTTAAACCTGGCTGATTTTGAGGATCAGCAACCGGTGTTTTCAAACGTAAATTATACTCCGGAGCAACCTGAAACAAATAGTGAAATTTGGTTTAGCGCAGAAGTAAACTACGGATCAGAGGTATATTTGGCCTATCGATCATGGTCATCCCAGGCATTTCAAACATTGGAAATGTTTGATGATGGAAATCACAATGATGGTGCTGCCGGAGATAATGTGTATGGGATTTCAGTAATGCCCGAAAGTACTGAAATGCAGTATTATTTCTATGCAGAAAACAATGATGCAGCCGCTTTTATGCCTGTTCATGCCGCCAACGAGTATTATTCGATGAGCATTGCAAGCAGTTTGGGCAATTTGGTTATTAACGAATTTATGGCTGATAATGCAAGTACGGTAACAGATCAGGACGGGGAATACGACGACTGGATAGAGCTGTATAACAACGGGACTACAGCTATTTCGCTCACCGGATATTATTTATCCGATGATGCCTCTGAACCTGATCTATGGTCTTTCCCGGACACAAGCATTACCGCAGGAGGGTATCTGATTGTGTGGGCCGACAAGGATGAGGATCAGGAAGGATTGCACGCCGATTTAAAACTATCCAAGTCAGGCGAAACCATTCTTTTATCCGATGCCTCGCTTTCTATCGTTGACGAAATAAGTTTCGGTCAGCAAATTACCGATACTACCTTCGCGAGGTTCCCCAATGGTACGGGGGAGTTCACGTTTATGTCGCCAACCTTTGGAGCCAAAAATGATACAACCTCAGGCCAAACCACCCAAACCATCCAGGTTCCCGCAGGCTGGAGCGGAATTTCAGGTTTTTTAGTTCCTGATAATCCCATGGTAGCCGAAATGTTTATAGAACTTACTGATGATGGTCAGCTTGTCATTCTTCAAAATATGGATGGCGTGTATTGGCCCGAAGCCGAATTAAACACCATCGATCAAAATGGGGGCTGGGATAGCAAAAGTGGATATATGATAAAGGTGGTCGGAGGCCAGGAATTTAGCATCCTGGGGACTCCGGTTACTGACCTTAGCCTGGATTTTGAGTCGGCCGGTTGGTATCTGATCCCGGTGTTGAGCGAATGTAATGTGAATATTGACAACTTGTTTTCTGAAGTTATAGATCAGGTGGATGTATTGAAAGAGGTTGCCGGAACAGGTGTTTATTGGCCCGGCGTAGTTCAAACACTACAAACGCTGGAACCCGGTAAAGCCTACCTGATAAAGCTTAACGGCCCGGCATCAATTACCTTTCCTGATTGTCGGTAGATATTAATGAAGATAGTCACACCTGCAATTCAATTCATAGTTGCAGCAACTAATAGAAATCGCTTCTGTCCGACAAAAATGAAATAAATTCTGAGTGAAGCGAAGAATCTTATGTCAACTGTCCTTGTTTAGTCTGACAGCAGTGATTAGAAATATAACATAGTTGATATTTGTCCTGTACCCATTCGTTGATAAAATCCTCCCATCCGTTGATTTGATTTTTTAATACCCTGGTCTGACACCATCTTTGTTGAATATTTACAAATATTTAAATTTTAATAAGTATG
>SABY01000248.1 GCA_009928785.1 Clostridia bacterium
GCACGGCATTGCCGTGGTTGTCGAAACTACCACCGACAACCCCACGCGCACGGTGGCCAATGTGCGCAGCTACTTTACGCGCAACGGCGGCTCACTGGGAACCAGCGGCAGCCTTAGTTTTTTGTTTGAACACAAATGCGTTTTTAAGCTCAAAAGCTCCACAGATACCGACCTGGAAGAACTGGAGCTGGAGCTGATCGACCTGGGCGTGTCGGATATTTTCGACGAAGAGGATGCCGTCATCGTTTATGGCGAGTTTGAATCTTTTGGCGCACTGCAGAAATATTTCGAGGAAAATCATTTTGAGATCATCACCGCTGAGTTCGACCGCATCCCCACCCAAACCAAAGAGCTGACCCCTGATGAAGCTGCCGATATGGAAAAAATGCTTGCCAAATTTGAAGACGACGAAGACGTGAGCAATGTGTATCACAACATGCGGTAAGGAAGCTCATTTTAAATCAGGATGCCGGCGTGCTAAATTCCAACCGTCAGTAGCCGGTGTAAACAAGGACGATAAAGCAACCGCCGGTAGTCGGTGTAAACAATCACAAATAAATTTCAAAAACCAATAGGAAAAGCCTTGCGAGTAGTTGGAAATCTTTTTTGTTTTGTGAAGCTCATGTAGCGTTCATCTTTTGGGCTAAAGCCCGGAGGATTTTTTCCTTTTACTTTAATCCCCGGCCTAAAGGCCGGGGCTATTCATCAATCGGATGTGAAAGTTTATTTTAAAATCTTTCTGCTCAACAGCAGAATCCCACAAAAAAAACATCGCTTCATCCACAGAACTGGGTGAAGCGATGAAAAGGTTGAAAAGGGGTTTATTTATTGGTTAAGTTCTTTGTTCATGTTTGACAGGTTCATCACTTTTCCGCAAGAGTATGAGGAATAATGAGGTGAAATTCATACCAAGGAAAAATGAAAATAGTATCACACCAGCTATCATCCCATAGAGCACTGCCACTGTAATAAAACCGATGCAAATAATCGTCGATAGGATCAGAAGAGATGTCCAGTGTTTTTTACTTAGAGAATCTATAAAATTTGAGATTTTTTCCATAACACTTAAATTTACAATGTTTTAAAGGTTATAATTATTAATATTAAGTGGTGCAAAGGTAACTGATTTTTCAATTCGTTGACATAAAAGAAACAAACCTGCAGGTTGATGGCCTTGCTTCTCATTTACAAATCCTTACCCCTGAAGCCTTGCTGATTGTAGCTATTTTAAAGGCTATACTTTTGCGCCGTTTTTATACATGAGTAGATTAACCTAAACCAACAACTGTGTAATGCCGTTTGTAACAAAAGAAAAACTATTCTCCCGCGAATGGTTCAAAGTATATAGCCTCATCCTTGTCGGCTCTTTTATCATGGCTGGCGGATTTGTACTTTTTATCAATCCCTACCGCATCGTTCCGGGCGGCGTGTATGGTATCGCCATCGTAATCCATTATCTTACCGAAGGCGTCTTTGAATTTTGGCCTACCGGCATTCCCATTGGTTTGCTGGGATTGAGCATGGATATACCGCTTACGCTAATTGGAATGAAAATATTAGGTCCCCGCTTTGGCATCAAGACGGTGTTCGGCTTTTTCTCTACAGCTTTCTGGATGGACTTTCTTACCTACTTTGTCGGTCAGAACGACCCGCTCCAACTTGGCGATCAATTGCTGCTGGCTTCAATCTTTGGCGGCGTGCTCATCGGTTTCGGGCTGGGGCTAATCTTCCGCTCACGCGCTACATCCGGCGGCTCCGACATTGTAGCTATGATTATTAATAAATTCACCGGCCTGCCACTGGGCCAGTTGATGATCCTGGTCGATTCGTCCATCGTGCTGGTGGGGCTGGCAGCCTTTGGCGACTGGAAAATTCCGCTCTACTCCTGGATTGTAATCTTTATCACCGGCAAGGTGATCGACATCACCCTCCGCGGTATTTCTTACGAAAAAACTATGTTTATCATCTCCGACAAGCACGAAGACATCCGGCAGAAAATTATTGTCGATCTCAACCGTGGCGGAACACTCTTCACCGGTAAAGGACTTTACAACAACAACGATAAACACATGATCTACACCAGCGTAAGCCGCCGCGAATATCAGATGCTAAAAGATTATATACACACTGTGGACGCCGACGCATTTGTAACCGTAATAGATGCCAACGAAGTGCTGGGCAAAGGCTTCAAGCCGCTAAAGGACGACCAGTGATGTGCTGATGTGCTGATATGCTGATGTGTTGATTTGCTGATGTGCTGATATGCTGATGTGCTGATATGCTGATGTGCTGATATGCTGATGTGCTGATATGCTGATGTGCTGATGTGCTGATGTGTTGATTTGCTGATGTGCTGATGTGTTGATGTGCTGATTTGGGATTTCTCATCACAAGTCCCAAAAATCAATAAAACATCCGCCAGGAGTCGGAGTAAACAGCTCCAAATAAAACTCAATAAAAAAATCTCAATAACCAAACTTCTCCGGGGCTTGAGATTTGGAATTTCTCTCAGATCCCCTCTAACTCCTCCGTCAGCCGACGGAGAGAACGCCAACGCACAAGCAGCAGCAGTGGCTTGTGCGCCGGCGACCGGAGATGTGGAATTTGGGATTTCTAAGTACAAACTCCAAAAAACAATAAATCTAGCTCCAAATAAATCTCAACAATCAAATTTCAATAACCAAACAGCTCAGTGGTTTGCGTCTTGGGATTTGGGATTTTTTGTAGAAGTTCCAAAAAACAATAAATCTAGCTCCAAATAAAATCTCAACAATCAAATTTCAATAACCAAACAGCTCCGTGGTTTGAGCTTTGGAATTTGGGATTTATTTGTCATTTGGGATTTGAGATTTGGAATTTT
>SABY01000107.1 GCA_009928785.1 Clostridia bacterium
GATAATCAATGAGTTAGCATCTTATTTAAAATGGAAATAAATTTCAGACTTTTTTGGAGGGTTAAGTCAATAAGTTCAAAATCATTAAAATCTTAATAATCCGAATCAAAAAAAAGTGTCGTTGCAGTTAAATCGAGCAGCAGTAGGTTCACAAGTTGGGTTGCATTCCGGACAACAGACCACGAAAATAGAAAGAAATAATTAATACAGATGAAAATTTCTGAAAATTATTTTTTTGATTTGATGAGAAAGATTGGGGGGGTGGAAAAAAAATCGCTTCAGGAAATCTTCTGCATCCGCAGTCGAGTTCAGGCAGGTTGTGCTTAGCGTTTTATTTCGGCTTAATAAAAAAACAGATAGGCAATAAAGATGGCAGCTACGATTCCGGCCAGGTCGGCAATGAGGCCACAGGTAACAGCATAGCGCGTTTTGCGAATGCTTACCGAGCCAAAATATACAGCCAGCACATAAAAGGTGGTGTCAGTCGAGCCTTGAAAAGTTGAGGCAAGGCGCCCTACGAATGAGTCGGCACCAAAGGTATTCATGGCGTCCACCATCATGCCGCGGGCGCCGGCACCGCTTAGCGGTTTCATAAAGGCGGTGGGCAACGCTGGCACAAAATCGGTGTTGAGGCCTGCCGCTCCGGCCAGCCATCCTATTCCATCCACCAGCCACGCCATAGCTCCCGACGTGCGGAATACACCGATGGCTACCAAAATAGCCACCAGATAAGGAATGATTTTGATGGCAATCTTAAAACCATCTTTGGCACCTTCGATGAAGGTTTCATACACATTTACACGCTTGTACAGTGCAAGTCCGATAAAAGAAATAATGATAAAAAACAGAATGAAATTGCTCGCAACAGAAGAGATAACTTCTACCTGGCTTTTGGGGATAATGGTGAAATACCAGATGATGGCTGCCACCAGCAGCGTGAAACCACCCAGATAAGCAAGCACTACTTTATTAAATAAATTTAGTTTTTGAAAAAAAGCTACCGCAAGAATGCCGGCCATGGTCGAGAAAAAGGTGGCCAGCAGGATGGGTAGGAAAATATCGGACGGGTCGGCGGCGCCGAGTTGCGCGCGATACACCATGATGCTGATGGGAATAAGCGTTAGCCCAGAGGTGTTGAGCACCAAAAACATGATCATGGGATTGGAGGCTGTGTCGCGTTGCGGGTTGATGCTCTGCAACTGATCCATCGCTTTCAGCCCGAGCGGTGTGGCAGCATTATCAAGGCCCAGCATGTTGGCAGCAATGTTCATCAGGATGGAACCTGTGGCCGGATGGTCGCGCGGGATGTCGGGAAATAATTTGCGAAACAGCGGGCCTACCCATCGCGCCATGATGGCTACTACACCACCGCGTTCGCCCACTTTCATCAGCCCCAGCCACAGCGTCATCACGCCGGTGAGGCCAAGCGAAATCTCAAAACCCAGCTTTGCCATCTCAAAAGTGCTGCCTACCATAGCCGGAAAAACTTCGGCATCGCCAAAAACCAACAGTTTGACCAGGCCTGTAACAAAGGCAATCAAAAAAAACCCTATCCAGATATAATTTAGTACCATGCCTTAGTTGCAGCATTTGAGGCAGATGATTATTAAAAAACCATCCTTATTTTTTAAAATCCAAAAGTAGTATTCTTTGCCAAAAATGGAGGATGATACAAAGAAGTTTCAGCTCGCCGGGTTTATGCTTCGGGTGGTGCGTTGTTGCATGTCAGAGTTTGTAACGTGCCAGCCGGGAGTGTTACCCATCCGAAACCTACTTTTGCAAATCACACATATATTTATTAATAAAAAGGGAATACCAATGAAATCAGAAAAAGCAGGATTTATGACACGTCAGGTGCATGCCGGAGAAGTTGAAGACGCTTTTGGAAGTGCTACCGTGCCGATTTATCAAACCTCAACTTTCAAATTTAAAAATGCCGATCACGGAGCAGCCTGTTTCTCGGGCGAAAGCGATGGTTACATTTATACCCGCCTGGGCAATCCGACCATTGATGCACTGGAGCGTGCCGTTGCCAACCTCGAAAATGGTTTCGCAGGCATAGCCACCTCTTCGGGTATGGCGGCCATCACCACGGTTTATCTTGCTTTTCTGGGCGCCGGCAAACACATCGTAAGCCACAACAGCCTGTATGGTCCGGCGCGTGGTGTGATGGAAACAGTGTTTTCGCGCTTTGGCGTTCAATATTCCTACATCGACACTACCGACCTGGATCAGGTGCGCCGCGCCATCCGTCCCGAAACAACCATGATTTACACCGAAACCCCCGCCAACCCAACCATAGGTATTTCCGATCTTAAAGCTTTGGCAGAGATAGCGCACGAGCACAACATTCCGCTGGTGGTTGATAATACTTTTTGTAGCCCTTACCTGCAGCGTCCGCTCGACCTGGGCGCCGACGTGGTGGTGCATTCGATGACCAAATTCCTTAACGGACACGCCGACATTGTAGCCGGCATGATCGTGTCGGCCAGCGAAAAGTACCACAAAATGCTCAAGCCGGTGATGGCCAATATGGGCTGCAACATGGACCCACATCAGGCGTACATGGTGCACCGCGGATTGAAAACCCTCGGGCTGCGCATAGAAAGAGCACAGCAATCGGCGCAGAAAATCGCCGAATTCCTCGAAAGCCATCCTAAGGTAGCGTGGATAAAATACCCCGGGCTGAAGTCGCACCCGCAGTATGCGCTGGCACAACAGCAGATGCATGGCCCCGGATCGATGATGTCGTTTGAGCTTAAAGGCGGGCTTGAATCCGGAAAGCGGATGATGGACAGCGTAGAGCTTATTCTGCTTGCCGTTTCACTTGGTGGCGTCGAATCGTTGATACAGCACCCGGCTTCGATGACCCACTCGAAGATTTCGCATGAGAAGAAAATCGAAGCCAACATCACCGACGGCCTCGTGCGCCTCTCAGTAGGCATCGAAGACGTAGAGGATATCCTGGCCGACCTTACCCAGGCGCTCGACAAAGTTTAACAGATTTAGAATTCTACTTTTTTAATAAAACTGCCTTTGCCTCTTAATAGCGCAAAGGCAGTTTTTTTAATAAAAAGTTTTCTTTATTGATATCATGATTGCAAAAGATGTTGGATAGTGCTGAAAATAAATTGGGAGTGTAAAAGTACTATGCCTGAAATAGCATTAATTTTGTTTTTTCTAATCCGAAAAAAAGGAGGTAAAAATGTCAACATCATCATCTGCCGAGATTTGTTGCCCGGAATTTAATCCCCACCCCTGGGACGATAAGTTGCATCATTGGCAAAACAAAATGTTTATTAAAGACAAGGTATTCTCGGTTTTTTATATGCCAATTAATTTTGGTAGTGTAATGAAACGTCTCGACAGCAAGATGAGCGATACCGATGTGGAAGTGCCCGACAACCTGTGCCTTGCTGATCACACTTCTATGTGGAATATGGACGTGTATCTGTCCGTAGATCAGCAGGTGCCCGAAGCCGATAACACCACTTTAAGCGGTAGTTTTTATAGCAAAGTTTACGAAGGCTCCTTCAACAACACCGGCAAATGGATGAAAGATTTTTCGGCGCTTCTGAAAAGCAAAGGCATGATATCAACGAAAAACTATAGCTGGTACACCACCTGCCCGAAATGCGCCAAAAAGTATGGTAAGAACTACGTGGTGCTTTTCGCAAAGATAGGATAGCATCATTTGGCGGTTTTTCCACCCCATGCAGTCTAAATACCTTTTTGCCTGACCGATCAAAAATTTATCCATGAAACCATCGTTTGCATCACCAAAGCAGAGGTTAGTGGTGTATCATTCCTTAGGTAAATTACTTATTTTATTATCGTTGCTGGTAGGAATATTGCCGCCGGCGTTGGCGCAGCAGGGCACTGCACTTGTTCTAAGTGGCGGGGGTTCGCGGGGCATGGCGCACATCGGTGTGCTCAAGGCACTCGAAGAGAACGACATCCCCATCGACTACATTGCCGGCACTTCCATAGGGGCCGCCGTGGGTGCTATGTATGCCGCCGGCTTTTCGCCCCGGGAGATCGAAGATATCTTTACCTCTGCTGACTTCCGTCGTTGGATTGCCGGCGACGTCAACCGGAGCTATTCGTGGTATTACACCGCCGACCGCCCCGACGCCGGTTGGGTTGATCTGAATCTGCAATTCAAAAATCGTTTTTCCAAAGTGCTTCCGTCAGGAATAAAAACTCCGGTAGAGCTTGATTTTCAAATTACGCGCTTGCTTTCCGACGCCTCTGCGGTGGCTGGCTACAACTTCGACAACCTGATGATTCCTTTCCGATGCGTAGCTGCCGACATCGACTCAAGTCAGGCCATCGTCCTGCGGCATGGCGACCTGGCGCGCAGCGTGAGAGCAAGCATCACATTCCCGTTTTTATATACGCCCATCAAAATCGACGACCGCCTGCTTTTTGATGGCGGCATGTACAACAACTTCCCCACCGACGTGGCAAAAGATGATTTCGATCCCATGATAATCATCGGCAGCAAGGTGTCGGGCAACTATCCCAAACCAAACGCCGACGATGTGCTTTCGCAGATACAAAATATGCTGATGAGCGATACCGATTTTGCACTCGATTCGCTAAGCGGTATATTGCTGGAGCCTAATCTGCCCAAGGTGAATCTCACAGATTTCTCTTATTCAAAAGCGTTTATCCAGGCCGGCTATGATATGGCCATGCAGAACATGCCTATGATTAAAGCCCGGATTGCGCAGCGACGCACCGCGCAGCAAATAGACTCGATACGGCAGCAGTTTAACGCCCGAAAAAAACCTTACATCATCGACAGTATATTCATCAGCGGACTGAAACCCAGCGAAACGGAATATGTGTATCGCACACTTACACATCGCGACGACGAGACTTCGCTCGAAAAAATTTCCAGCCATTATTACAAGCTCGCCGCTGATGATAAACTAAAACTCGAAGGCAACCGCCTTGAGATGAATCCAAATACCAATAAGTACGACCTCTTTCTTGATCTTCGCCCGGCCAACCCATTTACTTTGACCCTTGGTGGCAACATCTCTACACGTGCGGCTAATCTTGCTTTTGCGGAGCTTAACTATCGTTATCTCTTTCGTGAAGCCTTGCGGTTAAAATTCAATGTCTATTTTGGTCGTTTTTATACTTCGGTGCTGGCTGGCGCCCGGCTCGACTTTCCCGGAAAAATTCCATTGTATGCAGGAGGTATGGTGGTTTACAATCATTTCGATTATTTCACAAGCACCATTCATTTCATCGAAGACGTTACCCCTTCTTTTTTAATACAAAACGAAAACTTCCTGGATGTTTACGCAGGCATGCCGCTCATGGTGAATGGACGGTTGGAAGCTGATTTTGCTGTGGGGCGGCTTCAAAACGAATATTATCAAAACAATACTTTCACCCGCTCCGACACTGCCGACCGCACGCAGTTCAGCTATCTTCAGAGTAGCATCTGCTGGGAGCTTAACTCGCTCAACCGAAAACAGTATGCCAGCGCCGGGGCGCGTTTTAGCATCGCTGCCGGCATGGTGTGGGGCGATGAAACCTTCGAGAGTGGCTCTGCTAAAAATATACAGCCGGAGTTTGCCGGAATGTTTCATCGCTGGGCTTTTGCTGATTTGCTGTGGGATAACTATTTCCAGAGTATAGGTTCTGTAAAATTAGGGTTTTATGGCCGGCTGCATCTTTCCAGCCAGGATTTTTTTGGTAACTATACATCGAGCTTGTTGGCGGCTCCTGCCTTCGAGCCGGTGCCCGAAAGCAAGACCATGTTTTTGATGCATTACCGCGCTTACAATTATGGCGCAGCCGGTCTTAAAGCTGTGTGGAGTGCCACCCGCAGCATCGACGTGCGCTCCGAGGCCTACCTGTTTCAGCCTTATAAGCGTATTGAAAAAGATGCCAATAATCTGGCTTTTTATGGTGACCCTTTCGACGAAAGATACTGGATATTCTCCGGCTCCATCGTTTATCATACGCTTATTGGCCCGGTGAGCCTTTCGGTAAATTATTTCGATAACCCCGAAGAGAAATTTTTTATTGGTCTTAATATCGGCTACATCATCTTCAACAAGAGCATCCTGCGGTAGAAGTTTCCTGTGCTCAGCTCTCAGTCCACAGGTTGCAGTCCTCAGCTCTCAGTCTTCAGCTCTCAGTCAAAAGTATTCAGGCTTAAGTCTAAAATCTAACATCCAAAATCTAACATCCAAAATCTAACATCCAACATCTAACATTAAACATCTAACATCAAACATCAAACATCTAAAATCCAAAATCTAACATCTAAAATCCAAAATCCCAATTCGTAAATCGTGCCTATTTTTGATGCAATCATTTTAATCCATTACATCATGAAAATATCCCGATTTCTGCTCCTGATCTTTATGGCCTCCAGGCTTATGCTTTCGGCACAAACGCTTTCACTCGAAGAAATCCTTGCCACGCGCGGTGAGATTTATTTTAAAACCATTGTTAGTGACCGGCAATTAGTGAATAAAATTTCACATCTCGTTTCGGTAGATTGTCTTCATGGTGATACCGTTTATGCTTACGCAAACGAAAAAGAGTTTACCGAATTTCTGACCACCGGCCTGCAATATACCCTTTTGCTGGCGCCGGGACTGCGCGACGTGCCCGTGGTGATGCGCGACAAAATAGATATTCGAAATATCCGCAGTTGGGATTTTTACCCAACCTATACCGCATACCTCGACATGATGCAGCAATATGCCGACGAATATCCTGACCTGTGCCAGTGTTTCAGCATTGGGCAAACCGTTAACGGTCGCGAGCTGATGATGCTGCGTATTTCGGACAATGTGGGCACGCGCGAAGCGGAGCCGCAGTTTTTATATACCGGAACCATGCACGGCGATGAGCTTGTAGGCTATATCTTGCTGTTGCGGCTGGCCGATCATCTTGTGTCAGGGTATGGGCAGGATGCCGCCATCACTCAATTGATCGACAATACCGAAATTTGGATAAATCCGTTGGCCAATCCCGACGGCACTTTTTATGGTGGCGACCATACTGTAAATGGTTCCCGACGGTACAATGCCAATTCTGTCGATCTCAACCGCAATTATCCCGATCCCGAAGATGGTCAGCATCCTGATGGCAACGCCTGGCAGCCCGAAACCATCGCATTTATGCAACTGGCCGAAGCGCAAAATTTTGCGATGTCGGCCAATACGCATGGGGGTGCTGAGGTGATCAATTACCCGTGGGATACTTGGGCGCGCCTGGCTGCTGACGACGCTTGGTGGCGCCATGTGTCGCGGCAATATGCCGACACTGTTCATGTTTATTCGCCCGCAAGTTACTTGGATGGCTACGACAACGGCATTACCAACGGCTACCAGTGGTATTCGATAAGCGGCGGACGGCAGGATTATATGAATTATTTCCACCATTGCCGGGAAGTGACCATGGAATTATCCAATGTGAAAAAACTCGCCACCACAGCACTCGAAAATCACTGGCAATGGAATTATCGGTCGCTGGTGAATTACTACAACGAGTGCCGCTATGGCGTTGCAGGCAGCGTAACCGATGCACTCACCGGGCAGCCGCTCAAAGCCCAAGCTTTTATCAATGGCCACGACATCGACCAGTCGTGGGTTTTTGCCGACAGCCTCACCGGATTTTACCAGCGACTTTTAGCGCCGGGAACTTACGATATTACCTTTTCGGCGCAGGGATATTTGCCTGTAACCATTCCCGCTGTTCAGGTTAGTTATAATCTTACCACCACGCTTGATGTAACGCTTTCCCCCGCCGGACTTATGGCTGACTTTGAAGCTTCGCAAAATGCCATCGCAACCGGCAGCAGCGTAAGCTTTATTGATCTTAGTATAGGAAACCCGGTGGCATGGCAATGGGCTTTCGAAGGAGGCGTTCCTGCCACTTCATCCGTTCAAAATCCCTCCAACGTTTTTTACAATTCGTCCGGACAATACAATGTTTCGCTTACGATAACCGATGCCGGCGGCCATGTTGCTAACTCTTCAAAAATCAATTTTATAAATGTAGATGCGCCGGTATTAATGGCCAACCAAACGCTGACCCTCACAGGTGGTTTGTTTTATGATGCAGGTGGTGAGAATAACAACTATGGTAATAATCAAAATCTGACGACTACCTTTTTACCAAAAACGCCCCAAGCCAAAGTCAGCGTTGACTTTCTGGAATTCTCGCTCGAAAGCCAGGTCTCGTGTGGCTACGACTACCTTAAAATTTATGATGGAACTTCTGATGCTGCGCCTTTGCTTGGCACCTGGTGTGGCACGCAAAGTCCTGAACGGATTGTGGCCACCAATGCCGCAGGTGCGCTTACGTTTGTATTTCGTTCAGACTACAGCGTTACCCAAAGCGGCTGGAAGGCGCTGCTGCGCAATGAGGCAACGCAACAAATAACATTGCCAGCCGGATGGAGCGGTCTTTCTCTTTTTGTAAATCCTGAAGAAAATGATGCTGCTGCCATTTTTGAAGAGGTAATTGATAATCTAATATTTTTGGCCGGAGAGACGGGCGCATTGTTGCCTGTAAACAACCCACCACAGGCACTTCCGTGGAATTCCCGCAAAGGATATTTTATAAAAATGACTGAGCCGGCAACCCTTGCTATTCCGGGTTCTTTGGTTATTAACAAAACCATAAACCTACAAGCCGGCTGGAATCTTTTGCCCATTATCGTCGCCGAGGCTTTGGTGCCAGGGCAACTAATATCGCAACCAGCCGGAGCGATCGAGGCAATCAAAGAAGTGGCCGGCACGGGTGTGTGGTGGCCGGAAAAGGGAATTGCTACACTGCAATCGCTTGCCCATGGGAAATCCTACTGGCTCTATGTTTCGCAGCCGGCGGTGCTGGTATTTCCATAAAATAGCTCGACGGATTTCGTAAAATATGTAGGATATACTTGACAAAATTCATAAAATCTGTCGGGTGTACTTGACAAATTACATTAAATTTGTCGGGTTTATTGGACAAATTTCATAATAAATGGATAAGATCATATTCGACCGTACATTAATGGATAAAATTACTCCGTGGCTTTTTCAGGGAAAAGTGATCATTCGCAACCCGCAATGATGCTGGACAATTGTGGGAAAACTTTTGCCTGATCGAACGAATAAAATTCAATCAGGCCAGCGACCGCAGGGCAAACCTGTATTTCTGGCGCACCTATCAACAAAAGGAAATTGATTTGATTGAGGAAAATGCTGGAGTGTTAAATACCTTTGAATTTAAATGGAGTGAAAAGAGCAGCTCAAAAATTCCATCAGATTTCAAAAACGCTTATCCCGATAGTACCTTTCAAGTAGTCAACCGCGAAAATTATAGCGACTTTCTTTTAAAGAATCCCTCTTAAGGTTGGCAGCCTTTTAATTTTTAATCATATGGCTTTAAGTATTGTCCTGAGGCGGTTCCAGGAAATGAACATTTTGTTTAAAACATTTTGTTTAAAACATTTTGTTTTAAATTGAAAAATGGATCGCTCCTCGATAAAAAAATGATCTATAAAAAGGACACGAAATATTATATTTATGATGTTTTTTTTGCAAAATGGCTTGAGAGACTTTAGAGGAACTGCTTGAACGCTCGCCGGCTAAGCTGAGGTCGCGCTGCGCGGCAGGGATTGCAGCGGCATCCCGCCGCAAGGCGGATATAGCGGAAAGCCCGTATTGCCGCCCAAATAAAAAATCCATTTTTCATCATTCATCTTTCCAAAATCGTAAATCAAAAATCGTAAATCAAAAATCGTAAATCGTAAATCAAAAACCGTCCTTTATTCTTCCATGGCCTGTAGCATGAGTACCGGTTTGCTGCCATCGACCATGCGGCCGGCTTTTACGTTTACTTTTTCCACGATGCCATCGCGCGGCGCCAGGATGTTGTTTTCCATTTTCATGGCTTCCACGATGAGCAGCACGCTGCCTTTGGTGACGGTGTCGCCGGGGCTGACGTTGATTTTGACGACTTTGCCGGGCATGGGCGAAAAGATGAGGCCGTCGGCGCCGCCGTCGGGGCTGTCGATGCCGGTGTAAAAGTCTTCGCGGATCAGCAGGTCAGCGCGGTGGATGTTGAAGATGTGGCCGTTGACGGAGACGAAGGCGTTGCCCATGTCGTCGTGGGAGATGTCGGCGCGGAAGATGCCTTGGGCGGCTTTGATGGTGATTTTGTTTTGGTTCAGTTGCGTGATCTCCACGGTGTAGCGGCTCTCGTCGATGATGACCTGCGAAAGGCCGGCCTTGTCGGGATAAACGATGACTTCGTAGGTTTGGCCGTCGAGCTTGAGGTGGAAAGAGAGCACGTCGCGCCAGTAGCCGATGCGTTGCCAGATGGTGGATTCCTTTTTGCACTCTTTGCAGTTGAGATAATACAACACGTAAGCGGCCAGTGGCGCTTGGTAGAGGATGTGGCTGCGCTTGCCTTCGGATTTGTGCACCAGCTCGTCGAGGTGCTCGTCGCAGAATTTGGTGCTGATGGTGTTGTTGACATAGTTTTGCTCCTGAAGCAGCTCGATGAGGAAGCGAATGTTGGTTTTGATGCCTTGTATGATGTAGTCTTTGAGTACGTCAATCATTTTGGTGCGCGCCCGTTCGCGGTCGTATTCCCACACGATTACTTTGGAGATCATGGGGTCGTAAAAGCTGTGGATGGTAGCGGCCTGGTTGGTGCAGGCGTCGATGCGCACGCGGTGGTTTTCGGGTTCGCGGTAAAAGATCATCTGTCCGGGCGACGGCAGGAAGTTGTTGGCGGGGTCTTCGGCATAAACGCGGCACTCGATGGCGTGGCCTTTCTGGGTCACGTCGGCCTGGCTGAAACTGAGCGGATTGCCGGCGGCTACCAATATCTGTTCCTGCACCAGGTCGATGCCGGTGACCATCTCCGTTACGGGATGCTCCACCTGGATGCGGGTGTTCATTTCTAAAAAATAAAAGTTGAGGTCTTTGTCAACCAGAAATTCGATGGTGCCGGCATTGCTGTAATTGATGGCGCGGGTGATTTTGACTGCTGCCTCGCCCATCTTTTGGCGTACTTCAGGTGTAAGGGTGGGGGAGGGCGACTCCTCGATAATCTTTTGGTAACGCCGCTGGATGGAACACTCGCGCTCGAAAAGATGTATTGCGTTGCCGTGCTTGTCGCCCATCACCTGAATCTCGATGTGGCGGGGCTCTTCCACATATTTTTCGACAAACACGGTTCCATCGCCGAAATAGGTTTTGGCTTCGCGCTGCGTGGCCTCGATGGTTTCGGGCAACTCTTTCAGATCGCGGACTATGCGCATGCCTTTGCCACCACCGCCCGCAGCGGCCTTGACCAAAATTGGCAGCGGAATGCCGGTAGCCAGGCGGATAAGCGTTTCTGTATCGCCCGTAACACCTTGCGTGGTGGGAACATTTAGTTTTTTTACAAATTCGCGCGATTTGATTTTGTTGCCCATCAGCTTGATGGCGCAGGTGTCGGGACCGATAAAGGTGATGCCGCTTTTTTCGCAGGCTTCCACCAGCACCGGGTTTTCGCTCAGGAAGCCATAGCCGGGGTGGATGGCATCGGCGCCGGTTTCGCGGGCGATGGCAATTATTTTATCTACGTTTAAATATGTGTCGGCCAGCTCTTGCTCGCCCAGGCAGTAAGCTTCGTCGGCAAAGGCCACGTGCCACGAGTCGCGGTCCACTTCGGCATACACGGCTACGGTGCGGATATTGAGTGCCTTGGCAGCACGCATCACCCGAATGGCTATTTCGCCGCGGTTGGCGATGAGGATTTTGTTGAAGAGAATGGTGTGTTTGTTCATGGAGCGTATTGGTGTTTGTTATTCGTTGTTCGTTGTTTGTTTCCCGAATCGCTGCGCTCTCGGGATTTCCCCGATGGGTCGGGGCAGGCTGCTGCGCTCAAGTTCGTTGTTTGTTGTTTGTTGTTCGTTGTTTGTTTCCCGAATCGCTGCGCTCTCGGGATTTCGCTGCGCTCAAGTTCGTTGTTTGTTTCCCGAATCGCTGCGCTCTCGGGATTTCCCCGATGGGTCGGGGCAGGCAACTGCGCTCAAGTTCGTTGTTTGTTTCCCGAATCGCTGCGCTCTCGGGATTTCCCCGATGGGTCGGGGCAGGCTGCTGCGCTCAAGTTTGTTGTTTGTTGTTTGTTGTTTGTTGTTTGTTGTTCGTTAATCGTTAGTTGTTATTCGTTATCCGTTAATCGTTGTCCGTTAATCGTTAATAGTTATTTGTTAATCGTTATCTGTTAATCGTTGTCCGTTAATCGATATCTGTTAATCGTAATTCGTTAATCGTAATTCGTTAATCGTAATTCGTCAATCGTTGTCCGTTAATCGTTATCCGTTAATCGTTATCTGTTAATCGTTATCCCTTAATCGTCCACCGGAGAGCAACAATAATAAACTATGAACCATTATCTATGAGTCATTAACCACTAATTTTAACTATGAACCATTAACTATTAACTATGAACCATTAACAACTACCTATGAACCATGAACCATTAATAATGAACCATTAACCATTATCCTCTCTCCACCCACCCGGGTTTGCGTTTGTTCAGGAAGGCATTCATTCCCTCCTGGCCTTCGTCGGAGGCACGGATTTCGGCAATCATTTTAGCGGTGTAGGTGATGGCTTCGTCAAGGGTGAGTTTGTTGGCGATTTGATCGATCAGATTTTTGCAATGTGTCATGGCTTTGGGGCCGCTGGTGCGAAGTAGGGCAATCACTTCCTGCACCCAATTTTCGAGCTGATCGGCTGGCAGGGATTTATTGACGAGCCTGTGTTTTTCGGCTTCTGGTCCTTTAAATCGTTTTCCCGTCAGCATCAATTCTTTGGAGCCATATTCGCCCACGCGCTTGGTGACGTAAGGCGAGATGCAGGCGGGCACAATTCCAATTTTTACTTCGCTAAGCGAAAAGGTTGTTTCGTTATCCGCGTAAGCGAAATCGCAGGCTGCCAGCAGTCCGTTGGCACCACCGATGGCCGCTCCATGAACCACCGCAATAGTAGGTTTGGCGCAGGTGTAGATGGCATAAAAACATTTAGAGAGGTTGAGGCTCTCGGCGTAATTTTGCTCAAAAGTATAGCCTGCCACGCCGCCCATCCAGTGCAGGTCGGCGCCGGCGCAGAAGGATTTGCCGCGTCCGCGCAGTAGCACCACGCGCACTTCAGGCATGGTGTTGACTTTTGTAAAAATGTCGAGCACTTCGCTGATCATCACTTCGTTGAAGGCGTTGTGGATTTCGGGGCGGTTGAGCCACACGGTGCCTACGTCGCCGGCAATCTCAAATTGGATGGTTTTGTATTCTTTCATGTGTTCTTTCTATTTATTAATGATAATTTTTCCGGCATCGAGCAGGCGTCCTTCGGCAGAAACGGTGTAGAGCCAGATGCCGGTTGGATACGCTGAAACATCCACCTGCAATGGTTTATCTTTATAAATAAATTGATCGACCAGTCGGCCGTCAATGGTTGCAATCTGAATCTGAAACTCTGAAAAGCCAGTCGTTTTTTCGATTAGGATATTGATAATATCGTTGGCCGGATTGGGAAAAACTTTGGCGCGGTTGGGTTGTATGAATGGTTTGTCTTCTAAACTTGTCCAGATCAGCCACTGATCAAAGAGCACCTGCAGCGAGTCGATGGGCTCGACGCCGTAAGGTGTGGAAGGCACCAGCAGGTCGCACCACCACTCGCCGGGCAGTGCATCGGCTTTGGCTACGCGCACAAATGCGGAGAGCGACGAAGTGCCCTGGTTGAGACAGCGTGTGTCGGCGCCCGGCACGTTGGCACCCTGCAGGGCAGCCATCAGCTTTTCGGCCAGCGCGCCTTCGGTGCGGAGGAAACGCGCTTCCATCGAATCGAGGATTTGCTGCCCCAGCAGAATGTTGCCCTGGATGGCGTAGTTGGGGCCGGTGATATGATTTTTGTAGTTGGAGCAGTTGGTGCCCGTAAAAGCTGCACTCCGCGGATGCCCGTCTTCATCCGTATCAACGATACCATACTGCCGCACCTGGGGGTTATTTTGTTCGTCGTTGGCCACCAGCCAGTCGATGATCTCCTGTGGCGACATGCCTTCCATCATCCGGTTGTGTGCGTTTTGCTGGTTGGTCGGGCGCCACAGCGCCTGGGTATGAATTCCGCCGCGCCCCGCGATGATGTCGTTGATGATGAGTACACCGGTAGGTATGGCGTTCTCGTCGATGCAGGAAGCCCCGGCGCCACCAATTTCGCCGGTAATTGTATCCACAGCGATGATGGAGAAGGTGTCCTGGGCAGTTGCGGTGATCGAAAGTACCGCAAAGAGAATTATGAGTATTTGTTTCATGATTTGATGATCGTTATCAGTTGATCGTTAATTGTTATTCGTTAATTGTTTCCCGAATCGCTGCGCTCTCGGGATTTCCCCGATGGGTCGGGGCAGGCAACTGCGCTCAAGTTCGTTGTTTGTTGTTTGTTAATCGTTTCCCGAATCGCTGCGCTCTCGGGATTTCGCTGCGCTCAAGTTCGTTGTTTGTTGTTTGTTA
>SABY01000108.1 GCA_009928785.1 Clostridia bacterium
CCCCTACGGGCTACCACCCAAAATTTAAACCCTATGTTAATCTAAATATTAGCATCGGGTTTTTTTTATGGTAAAATTAGCGGACAAAAGCTTCCTGGAAGCAGAGGTAGGATGATTGCCCACAGGCATTAGTTAAACTCCTTCTCCAGGAAATTCTTGAGATGCGACAGATTAACATTTTGTATGATCACGCCTTTTTTCACGTAGGATACTTCACCGGTTTCTTCTGACACTACCACAGCAATGGCGTCGGTGCGCTCGGTGACGCCCATGGCAGCGCGATGACGCAATCCCAGCCCTACCGACACATTCTTACTGCTTGATACAGGCAGAATCGATCGTGCCGCCTTTATCTTATTACCGATAATGATTACGGCTCCATCGTGCAAAGGGCTATTTTTGAAAAAGATATTCATTAGCAGCTCATCCGAAATTTGTGCGTCAAGTATCTGCCCTGTCTCCACAAATTGCCGCAGTTCGTTATCTTTGGCCAGAATAATCAAAGCGCCTGTTTTACTTACCGACATTTTGCGGCAGGCGGCTACAATCGAATCCACATCGAGATGCGTGGGTTTGCTGAGGTTAAGTTTTGAAAACCAACGCGACCGCTTTTTATTCATAAACCGTGGGGTGCCCACCAGCAATAAAAACTGTCTGATCTCAGGCTGAAAAACCACAATCAATGCTATAAAACCTACCGAGATAAAGGCGCCGAGTATCTGCGAAAGCATCTCCATGCGCAAGGCCGTCACGAGACGCCAAATTAAAAATACCGATACAATTCCCACAAAGATATTGATCGCCGCTGTGCCTTTCAGCAAATTGTAGAGCGCATAAAGCAGGTAGGCCACCAGCAGCACGTCGATGACATCGGCAAGTTTTACATCTAAAAAAGCAGTAATAAACAACGTGGACATGAAAGGTTGATAAAAATAAGTGCGGCCAAAATTAATGAATAAATTTAGACTGCATAAAGGGCACCAACCCGTGGAGTAAACTATTTAAAACAGCTTAACTTTTAAAAATGTAATTTTGCCAAAGATAAAAACCTGCAGGTATGTTATTAAAGATTCATCCCGATACCCCCAGCGAGCGCCAGATAGCCATGGTGGTGGAATGTTTGCGCGACGGTGGTGTGGTCATTTCGCCCACCGACACCATTTACGGATTGACGTGCGACATCTTCAAACCCAAAGCCATAGAGCGCATCGCACGCATCAAAGGACTCAAAGCCGACAAGGCCAATTTTTCGTTTTTATGCAGCGATCTTAGCGAGCTTTCCGATTACACAAAGCCTATCGACAACAATCTTTTTAAGCTCATGAAAAGACTGCTTCCGGGGCCTTACACGTTTATCCTCAATGCCAGTAACACGGTACCCAAATACATCCAAAGTCGCAAAAAAACCGTGGGTATCCGAATCCCTGACAACAATATTCCGCTCCAAATCGTACGAATGTTGGGTCATCCCATCATGTCAACATCTGTGCACGACGACGACGATGTGCTTGAGTACACCACCGATCCGGAGCTGATCTATGAGAAATTTCAGAACCTTGTTGATATCGTTATCGATGGCGGCTTTGGTGGCAACCAGCCATCGAGTGTGCTCGATTGTACCGGCGACAACATCGAGATCGTGCGCGAAGGGCTTGGAAACCTCGACATGCTTTGATTTTAACTCATTTCTATCAAGAAAATAATATTATTGGAAATCCCACAATTTCAAGGCATTAAAAAGATTTGTCAGTTTTTGCAAAAAAAATAATGAAGTGGAAGTTTGGAATTTAAAAAAATGGATGTACTTTTGCAGCCGCTTTAAAAAAAGGAATTGATTCAGTAGCTCAGTCGGTAGAGCAACGGCCTTTTAAGCCGTGGGCCCTGGGTTCGAGTCCCAGCTGGATCACACCAAAAGCCTTTCATCACTGATGGAAGGCTTTTTTATTTGGCATTTGTTCTGTGAAATGTTCTGCTTTAGCGTTACCTCGTCCGCTTGTAATAGAGGTAAATGGCGACGATGCCAAATAGGATGTTGGGCAGCCATGCCGCCAGCCAGGGAGCCAGATCGCCGGAGGTGGCAAACACCGACGAGATTTGCATGATGAGGATAAACAGGAAAGCAAGTGCAATACCGCTGCCCAGATGCAGACCAATTCCGCCGCGAACCTTGCGTGACGACAGCGACACACCTATGAGCGTCATCACCAGAGTGGCAAAAGGAAACGCAATGCGCTTGTGCTTTTCTACCTGATAATCGACAATGCGGGGGTTGCCTTTCATCTGTTGTTCGTTGATGTAGTCGCGGATTTGAAGATAATTCATCTCCTCAAATTCTTCCTTTTTAATAAAAAGGTCTTTGGGCACCAGGTTGATCACGGTGTCCATCACTGCCCCGCGCCGCAACGACTCGGCATTGTCGGCAATAGTGCGGATGTAATAATTGGTAGCTTGCCACTTGCCGGTTATCGAGTCGTAAACAATCCGGTCGGCATTCATTTTATAGGTCAATTCCCGCGCTTCATTAAACTTTTCGAGTGAGAACTTTTGTCCGGTATTGGTGGACGAGTTGAACGATTCGACATACACAAATGTACCCGGCGAAATTTGAAGATGGATATTCAGGTCTTTGTTCTTGGTGAGTTTTTCGATGTACTGATCCTTAAAATCACGCATCACCACATTGGCGCCGGGGATTACAAAGTTGGCCAACATAAACGACATGATGGTGAGTATAAAAGCAGAAAGCATGTAAGGGTAAAGGAATCTGTTGAAACTCACACCGCTGCTGAGGATGGCTACAATTTCGGTGTTCATGGCCAGCTTTGAGGTGAAAAAGATAACGGCAATAAACGTAAAAAGATAGCTGAACATGTTGATGAAGCCAGGAATGAAGACCACATAATATTGAAAAATGATCTTTCCTATTGGTGCTTCGTTTTCGATGAAATCGTCGATTTTTTCGGAGATGTCGAAGATGATGATTACCACAGAAAGCAAAGCTATGGCGTAGAAGAAAGTTCCCAGAAACTTCTTGATGATGTAGATGTCGAAAACCTTGAGTCTCATCGTGCTTCTTTCATTCGTAAAATTTCAGAACTAACCACCATACCTCCGCGAGTGGGTCATTAATAAATACTATAGCGGATGCAAGCGAAACTCCATCCGGAACACACTTTAAAAAAACAACAACTGCAAGCCCTGCAAAAAGGCTTAGCCCTGGCTGTTGGTGTGGTATTGCAGGACGTATTTAAAAGGGTAAGTATCCCAAAAGTCGATCACTTTAAACTGCACGCCGTCAGCAAAAAGTCGCTCGGTGATGTCTCCCCTGAACTCATCCACCGAAATTTTGGCTTCACACTCTTTGGTTTCTGTATCCACATAGATATCGCTGGCCGAAGTAAAAACTTTTCTCAAAGCACCCGTTACCTGATCTGTTTCTGAATTTGTCATTAGTCGTTTTTAATTTTTGCAAAAGTAATAAGAGAAAACAGACCAGATTATTGTTGGCGCCACTTTTTTATGAATTTTTTCACAGTCCAAATAACGACGCTCATCCAATTGTGGATGTTGATCAGCAAAACCGAACCAACCCGTTCTCTAAGCCAATCTCTAACGGTTTGTCGCAGAAGTTTTTAATATGTACGAACAACAGGCATAGCCTGTAATAATAATGTGGACGAGGTACAAGCCCTTCCAAGCCCATCCTCTACCAAACACGACTTCGTTAGAACTCCAACACGGCTCCTCGCGTCTTGCTCTTTGCGCCAAGCGCCCTGCAATTATATTTCACACTTCCTTCATCCTTTGATCTATCTCCTCCCGGATGCCTTCCAGTTCCAGCATCAGCGGCTTCAGGTTTATTACCAGAGCCGAGAGATTCCACAGATTGGGTAAGCTGCCATAATCACCGGAATCGTTAGCAGGTTTTATTTCGCGAAAGCGCGACAATAGCGCATTAAAAGGAGCTTGTAAAGATGGGAAATCTTTGACGCTTGTTCGCTGCTGAAGCGCTTGATTCATCGACACAAAAGCTTTATTTGCTGCTATCGTAAAAGTTTTTAGTTCCAGATCAATTAGCGAAACATCGCATCGGCTCGCTTGGTTGTGCGCTATCACTTCGAGAGCATGCAGCGTATTGAGCAAGCGCAACAGATAGCGCCGGACATTGATGGCACGACCAACCGCCCGTTGCTGTAGCACTTCATGCCGGGCTGCCTCCATGTTTTTGTCGAGTTGCAGCAGCTTGTCGCGAATGTGCTGTTTCAAACCGGTTACAGCTTGCTGATCTTCATTGCCGGTTGCTATAAGAATACTATTGAAATATGTTTGCTCCGCCTCAAGTACAGCGCCCAACGAGGCAGCCAACGTGCTTCGCGCACGCAACGGCCACAACAAAAACGAGCCGGCTATCACCAAAAGCACAATAACGGCTGTGTATATCATCCGCATCCAAACCAGCTCATCACCATCCGGACTGATGAGGTAAAACAAACCCACGATCATAAAAGTAAGCGCTGTGACCATCGGCACCATTCGGTCGAGATTGGCAAACCAGATCATCAGAAAGATGCTTACCATCAGCGCAACATAAAATAGCGATGAGGAGGCGGGAATAATAAGGATAAATACAAAAGCCAACGCTCCGCCGGCCAGCGTCCCGGCCAGCCGCTCACGTCCCGCCTTGATGGAAATGCCCAGATTGGGCCGGATAAGCAATACCGCAAACAACACCAGCCAATAGCCAAAGTCTGCATGAAAATAAAGCGTGTAGGCTTTCACCAGTCCAATGATAATGGCCGCGCGCAGCGCGAATTGGGCTGCCGGCTGCTGCCACCCAAATTCGCTGAATGCCTGCCTGGTCTTCATAAAAAACGATTGCATTTTTTTCTTTACCGAAAACGCATTTATTGGCACATAGCCCGTCTCCTGTTCGTGGGTGATGTCAGCAATTACTGTTTGCAAAGCTTTGAGCGTATTCATCACCGGCATAAGTTCATGGCCCGGCACAGTTTCATGTCCCGTGTGCTGATAATGATCCATCAGCGCCTCCATTCCCTGCAGGTAGGTTTCTGCTTGCTGTTGGGGTTTTTCGTTAGTCCCTTCTGCGGTTTTAATAAGCCATTGATGGATTGCACGCAGTCGTTCGTTGTGGAGAATATTGGTATGATAAAATGAATGATCGAAAGCATTAGCCCTGAATTGCCACAGCAACAAAAGATATTCGTGCACGCGCCGCAGGCGGTCCATCTGCTGGTGCAGCCTTGCTTCGGGACTGTCGGCTGCCGGAGCTGCCATGCGGAATAGTTGCCACAGCCTATTGAAGTCGCCTATTGATTTGCGTATTCGGTCGCTTTGTTGATGTGTGGTGTCAATTCCCGCCTCCAGCGAAGGATAATCCGCCATGACGGATTCGGCATAAACTTTCAGCGCCCTTCGTATGATGATGAGCTGCAGCTCCAGACGCTTGCGCGGACGGGTTGGCCAAATTACAAAGTGCATCGTAAAAACCAGCAGCGTCGTTAGCAAATAAATTCCGGCAAACCGTACGCCCGAAGCAACGGTATGCGAAAAAGCCATCGTCACCACACTCACGCCGATGAGCGTTACAGCCGGAAAATCAGGCACAATGCCATTGCCGATAAGGTAAAACAGCAGAGCCGCAAACAGCACCAGGAAGATTAATGCGCCCAACGGATGTTGTGAGATTACCGATACCGGCACCGCCAGCAGCGCCATCAGCAGGCCGGTGGTGAGCATCGTAAAACGGCGCTCCCGGATGGTATTGCCGGCCTGCGAGCGACTAAAAAGCAACGCCGACACAGCAGCAAGCATAGCCATGCGCGGCTCGTCCCAAAAAATAGCCGTCGAAACAAGAATGGCAATAAAAGTTTTGATGCTGCGTCGCAACGCCAAAAATCCCGGATCGATGACAGGTAAGATATTTTTCATCAAATAATTTTACATAATACGGAAACACTGCTGGCAACTCATGCCAGCCAACGAAACAGCCACCTACTAACAACTGTTGGCTGGTTCTGTTTCAAGATTAGCGGTGTCGCTTTGAGCGACGCTGTTACTATTCGTTTCCAAAACATATTATAATTTCGCCAGCTACAATCATCGCAGTAAACACCATGACCATCAACCTCGACAGCGAACTAACTTTCAGGGCATCACGCAGCAGCGGCCCGGGCGGGCAAAACGTGAACAAAGTAAACACCCGCATCGAGCTGCGTTTTAATATTGAAAACTCACTACTCCTCTCGCCGGAGCAAAAAGCGCTGCTTACCGAAAAGCTCAAAAACCGGATCAGCGCCGATGGCGACCTCATTATCGCTGCGCAGGAGTCGCGCTCGCAGGCAGAGAACAAGAAAATCGCAACGGAGAAATTTTACCTGCTGCTACAAAAAGCCTTTGCTCCGCAGAAAGCACGCAAACGTTTCCGGCTCTCGCGAGAGCACAAGCAAAAACGCCTGGACGAAAAGCAACGACAAGCCCAAAGAAAAGAACTGCGCAAGCCACCTGCCGCAGGTTAAGCAACAGTGACAAAGACATATTTCACTAGCCCCGGACTTTAAGCCGGGGACAAGAAGCCAAAAAATCGAAACCACATGCAAGACCCGCAACCTGAAAAAATCCTCCAACAGCTCGTTACCGAAGAGATGCCTTTCGGCAAATACAAAGGCGTAAAACTCTACCGGCTCCCCGAACCCTACCTGGTGTGGTATCATCGCAAAGGCTTTCCCAAAGGACGCCTAGGCATGCTGCTCAACACCCTCTACGAAATAAAACTCAACGGGCTGGAATATTTGCTAAAGCCGCTTATTGACAATAGGTAGCTTACAAAAAAAAGATGGTCTGCGGCAGACCATCCTTTCTTTTTGAGGTTTAGTTGTTTTACTGAACAATGAACTTTACCTTTCCTCTGGCTTCACCATTGCTGAAAACGATGGCCAGATATACACCGGGTGACCAGCCTGAAACCAGCAACCCGGTATCCTGCTGGTCTTTGTAAACCTTTTGGCTGTGCACCATTCTGCCCAGGTTGTCGAAGCAGCGCAGCTCCATATTTTGGTGATGGCCGGTATTGTCAAACTCAAGCGTTACTTTTCCATGCTTAACCGGGTTGGGATAAGCCCTTACCGGAATCCACCGCAGGCTTTCGTAGTACACATCCGGGGTGGGTAGCTCGCTTACACTTACCGGTGTAAGGCAGGCGGTAAGGTCTAACGTTGACGACTGTATGGTGTGTGGGCACAAGCTGTCGTACACCCGCTGCACAGTATCAAAAGCAACAGACTCCAGGTCTGCATTTATCTTGCGCAGAAGTACATTGTACCACAAAGAGTTGTTTTGTCGTTTCATTCCATTTAAAACAAAGTTGTCATCATAGGTTTTCAGAAGTGTGGCTGACTCCATAACAGGTTCTGTTGCCAATTTATAAACATCTCCGGAAGTACTCAAAACGATTTCGCCCACTGGATTATCTCCCGATTGATTACCGAAATGGGAAACGGTCAACAAAAGTGTATCATTTATTTTTTCGATATCCCAGGGATAAGCCTCGATTACGTCAGGCCCAATTGCTTCATTTGGAATCTCAATATGTCCTAACTCCCTTCCATCAGTATTTATAAACATTAGCGATATAGCTACCTGGGTTAAGTTTGGAGGCATGCGTCTGCCACCGGCTCCCATTAATACTGAGTCATTGATAGGTATGATGCTAAGTGAATTAGCAAAAACAGAATCCTGATACATAAAAGGCACCATGAATTTTTCGTTGAACATGCTATCGATACCAATAAACATGGCGCGCATCCATAGATGATCCGGATCGTGAGGGAAAGGGTAATAGCACATTCCCGTAATATAGTAATTGTTGTTAAACTCGATGAAATCCTCTGCCCCTCGAAAATCTAAAAGCGGATAATCTATTTTGGTAGCATAAGGTTTTTGCCACAACACTTCACCCGACAAATCAAAGCCTGTAAGAAAAATGCTGAAGATTTGGGATGGCTGTGAATAATGGGAAAGAACAATTAATTCATTGTTGTCGTTAATAAGAAGATATTGTGCAAAACCATACGTAAAATTAATATCATCCAGCATTTTGCACCACACCAGGTTGCCGCAAACATCCAGCTTGGACACATACGGCCACGTAGTGGCCTCTAAATATATCGCACCGCACAGATATTTATTGCCATCACTGTCAAATGCAGCATTGGTGGTGATTAGCGTATATTCTTCATGCTTTAATTTTTTATCGTAGAGGAGATTCCCGTTTACATCTGTTTTTATACTCCAGGCCTCCCCCTCGTAACCAATCCAACTTCTCCCGGAAAGATACAACCCTTTGTCATAATCTTCCATGGCATGAAGTGTAAATTCGTTGCGTGTAGGTACCCCGTGGATAACCTCCCACCGATTACCTTGCCCCTGTACCTGTGTAGCCAATAGTATCAAAAGTAGTTGAAATATGATATTTCTCATCTTTGTAAGTTTTTAAAGAACCCCGTAACCACCGGCCACGGGGTTCGGGTTAATATTAGCGGGCTAAAGTAAACTTGGTGCTTTCGATCAGCTTGTCGTCGCGCAGCAGCGACACAACATACAATCCCGGCTTCCAGCCACGGATATCGAGCGTTAGCTCATCCTGCATGCTGCCGGTTTGGCCGGCATATACAAGTTGACCCTGTTGGCTCCTTACCTGGATGTCTGCAACGCCTTCGCTTTCCATCCGGTAGCCAAGTATTGCATAATCCTTTGCCGGGTTAGGCTTTACCATCAGGTACTGTGGTGGCTTTGCCTCAAGCAGCTTATTGTAAGCCTCGGCAACTTCGGCAGCCTTGTACATATCCGGCAGGATCACCGGTTCGAGGTATTCTGTCATCGCTAAGGCACGTAGTATGTTCCGCGAAAATACTGCCGACAGACCTTCACTTGCTTCCATTATCCCGCTCAATTGTGCTGCCTCCAAACTGTCGGGCTGTAGCAGGTGCAAAGTATCCGTCTGCAACGCTGCCTGCAATTGGTAGTAGGCAGTAAGTTGCTCATGCGCCTGTTGCTGTGCGGCAGGCAGGTCAAACATGGCAGGTATGCCGTTCAAAACGGCTGCGCCTGCCTGGGTGGCGTTGTGCTGTAGTTTCAAAAATGCCAGCAGATATTTGCTGTGCAGTGCAGCGTCGCTTTCGAGCAAGGTATATAAGTCGGCCAGAGATGCCTGTGTATCCAGTGTATCGGCCAGGCAAGCGGCTACCAGTGTATTGAGAGTGTTGCTTTTCTTCAGTTGCCATGCCGCCAGTTTCGCCTCTGTTTCTTCACGCAGCGATACCAGGCTGCGACCCTGCAATATCTGCGCAATCATATAATCAGGCAAAGGCTCCCATCGATCGGCCAGTTGTTGCAGCAGGTAATCCGACTTGGCGCTGTGGGGGTTGGCTACCATGATGTCGCGCATCATTGCTCCGGGCAGCACCTCCTCTTTTTGTATGGCAGTGCTTACCACCGTATCCGAAAGCCAGGGCGAGGTGTTCATCAGCAGGCTGTAAAGCTCCATGGCTTCGGGCGGAGTACTGCCAAAAACCTCTGCCTCCAGTTGCGGGGTATTGCCGGCATCTGTCAGCGCATTGAGGATGTTTTGCAACGAATCGGCATACGCGGTAGCTTCATTTATAACGGCAAGCAAAAACTCCCTGTCGCCGCTTCCGGTTCCGCCACCTCCTTCAAGATGGGATGGGCAGCCCAATTCAAATGTCCATTGATTAATAATTTTATCCACGGTAACAGAATGACGCGTATAATCTACCGGATATAATCGTTGATAATTACCAGGAACATTTAACGGAGCATAGTAATTTATATGATTGCCCTGGTTGTTGATGTCGTCAAAATCGCCATCAGCAACGGGACTTTCGATGTAAAACAGATTGCCGGCCATATCCTTGGGATCGGAGGTGGGGGCGCCCTGGTGTGCGGCAATGCCCTGTTCGGGCGTTTCGAGACCAGTGGTGTGCGTGATCACGATATCGTTGTTGCACACATCAAAGTCATTGCACTTAATGCAAAGCCCGGTAAGGCCGCTGCGGCTCCGGTTCTCGTTTTGGGCTATTATGCCATAGTCGAGTCCCGAAAAAACGTTGCGATATATTTCGTTGGGGTCGCTTCCCGAGCGATTTATCACTATGCCGTTACCGCGCCGCGCCGAAGGTTGTGGGTTGTTAAAGGTGTTTTCTTCCACCTGGTAGCCGGTACACTGGTCGAGATACAGCCCATAATTTTCATAAAAGGAGCTTGCATTTTGCCAGGGTTCAAAGCGGTTCAAAACGATTTTGTCGCCGGTTGTTCCGGAGGTATAAACGCCCCTTACATTGTTATAAAAACCGCATTCCTCCACTATAACTCTGTTCTGTGGCTGTGTGCCCAGCACCTTGATGCCATACAACAGGTTGCTGAAAGTAGTGGTGTAAACTCCTGCATTGTTGGTTCCATTTACCGTAAACCGGGAGCCTGTGGCCTCTATACCGGTAACTGCCATAGGAGCAGTCGTTCGGTTATCGGCAAGAATAACATTGGTAAAACTAACACCATTGATGAGTTGCAACTTAAACATCGCGTCGGATGGCAGAGCGCCGCCGTAATCATCGCTGAGTGTTACGCTACAATTCTTGAAGTAACTTTTGGACAACCCTCCGCTATAGGGATAAAACCAGGCTGCTACAGTATTGTTGATCAGACTGCCACTATCAACCCGTACAATTCCGCCTGAATATTCCCACATTGTATCATCGGTGTTTTCGCATATTCTGGTGGCTTTAAAAGCGTACTTTGCATTTGAAACCGTACCTCCATATTTAATCGTTACATGTCCTTGGTAGAACTGGTTCGACTCATTGTTGTCGCCCCACACCTCTATGCCTTCCCAGTATCCATCACCACTGTCGGTAATGGTAGCACCCAAAACAAACAGCTTTGCCTGCCTTTGCACCACAATTTTATGGTCGGCAGGCATGTGCAGGATACATCCTGGCGACAGGTATAACATAACCCCAGGTTCCACAATAATGTCGTTGCAGGCAAATATTTCGCCCGTAAACCAGGTGTCGCTGCTGATGATGAGGGGAGAGTTTTGTTCCTGCGGGGTCAGCGATATTATATCCAATCCCATATTCTCCTGAATCGGATAACTACCTAACACACCCACAAATCTTATCTTATTTACATTACTAAGAAGTATCACATTTGCTTCTTTCCAGGAATAATCCTCAGAATTGTTATCAGCCTCCCACACCTGATACCATGTTGTTCCATTATCTCCGCTTGCTTCAACAGATAATTTTGGATCACCACTATATTCATTATTATAGGTTCTAAAGTACCAGAAATTAAGTGAAATCAAGCATTCATCTTGTAAATCGATGGTTGGTGATTCCAGTATTGTCCTTTCTCCCATTTCACCAGAATGGGCAAAACTTCCTTCGAAAAGTAAAAACTTATCGCCATCGTAAGCGCCGGCGGGACCGTAGCCAAATACTTCAGCATTATGTTTGAGCCAATCGTAGTTATCATCAGCCGATTGCCGCCAGTTATCAAGCCCTTTATCCTCAAAACTTGTGCTGTAGGTATTAATAATAGTACAAAACCCGTTTTCATCCATAGGCCCCAGTGAGGCGTCATGGTCGTCACCATCTCTTTCTCCGCAATCACTGCATGTGCCGATTCCCCAATTAAAATAACCATCCCCGTCTTCGTCTCTTATCAGCATGTCACCATCATCATAAACCAGAGATGAAATGGCATTTGTTACTGAATTGTCCGGGTAATATATGCCGTTTGGGGCTTTATTCAGAATTGCATAAAAATAACTATTTAGTCTTGATGACATCCCATAGCTATCCTTAAAAATCCAGATGGGTACGTCATGATCTGAATATCTGGGTGGAACTTCTACTATAGTATGGTAGTCAATAGTAAATTTATCACCCACGGTCAATACATCAAATCCTACAAATGTCAGTGCATGGTTCTCTGCTAATGGGTATAAACCCGCCCAGCTAATAGGACCATGACTTATTAGCGACTGTTTTAGGTTCTCAGCAGTTATTGTTAATGTTTCTGTAATAAAGTCTTCTAAAGTAACCTTTTCAATGGGTGGGTATTGCTGCTCGTTACACGGCACATAAATGCCCTGCCATGGAAAATCTTCTTCACTAACAACACCATAATTTACAAAGGCATCATATGAATAGGTATAAGACTGGCCTTCAAGAACATTTGCACAATTATCAAAGGGAGGATCATCTGGCTTAGATGCTAATTGTTGTTCTGAAAGGTCAAAATCGATGTGCTGATTAAAGTACAGGTTAGCAAATCCTTCTATTGTACTTATGGTCGCAAATCCTGTACACGTCCCGGTTGCCCTCCACTCCCCACCAGCCAGAGAACACTCGCCTTCTGAAATACATTGCCATTCACCATATCCATTTCCATCAGGAATCCAGCAGCCGGTTTGGCATTTTACATCGGTCATCCAGCCACTGCCATTTTCATCTCCATCGTAGTAAGGTGTATTTACTTCAGTGGCTCCGTGCCGGCTTCTCCAGTCGAAACTTCCGATGATTTCATAAGTTGGCAGATTGAAGCTACTTTCATCACCATAAATTTCAAATACACCACCAATGTAATATTCAACTCCAAAGGAATACCTGTCGATGCCGCAGTAGATATCAGTCTTGTCCTGGAAGTACATCTGCGAATAACCTGTTGTTCCGGCTCTCCACAACATACCTTTGGATATTAGAAAATTATTTATCCTGTCGATTTTGTCATTATCCACTGCAATCTTTGCGTCGTATTGCAGTTGATCAGCTCCGTCAGTTGGTGCTTCGGTATATTTCAGTAGGCTCAGAGTAAGGGATGCATCCTGAATGTGAAAAGATATGCTATGCACAGCAAAGTTGTTTAAGTAGCATGTTTCATCACATTTGTTGTTAAACGCAAAATTCCAAATTGTATCCAGCAATGGATAGCTTTCGAATAGCATGTATTGAAAACCACTGCTATCGTTGATAAGAATTCTAACATAGGAAGCGTAACTATTAAACTGCACACTTCCTGAGGCAGCAATTCCGTGAATATGCTGTCCATTAAACGGATAAATAGTTGTATCAGTGGTAAAACTCTGACCGATGCTTAGCGTGGCCGGATAATCAGGCGGCTGTCCAACGGCCTGTTTATTTGCTGCCGGTGCCATAATCAATAGTGCAGCTATTAAAAAATAAATGTATTTCATGGATAAAGAATTAAAGGTTAAAGAGCAATACTATTTTGATAAAGAAACTTGTGATTTGTAAGAGCTATCGGCTGGCTTAAGGAGGGTAGAGCAGCCGGTAGGATGCGCCGACGGAGAAGCGGGGGTGGATAAGTTTTATCTGTTCTGTTCTGTTCTGTTCTGTTCTGTTCTGTTTTGTTCTGATTTATCAGCCACCGTTGAGGTTACATCAGATGAATCAGCTACCCAAAGCAACTGCCTTTCGGGTAAGACCCCGGAAAGTGGAAAAAAAATATGAAAATGCCTTTTCATTTATCTGTTGCAATAAATTGGTCTCGGATATCCTTATTTTCAGGCTGCAAAGTTAAAAAATATTAATCACCAAAGAAATGTTTTAATAAAAAAATACAAAATGCAGGTAATTAGTTTGGAGGTGGAATTGAATTCCAAATTCATAACGACCCCACCCCGTCCTTTCCCTTTCAAGAGAAGGCAGTTGGTGAGGGGGTCATCAAGAATATAAAATCATACAACTAACTAGTGTCTGTCTTTAGACTAAGGATTATTGAGGAAATCCATAGCCCAGGCATTCATGCCTGGGTTTGAAATGAACGGTTGTCACCCCCCCGCCCCTCGCTGGGATTGCCTTAGGCAATCCCAGCGAGGGGCGGGGGGGACAAATAACAAATCAATTATTCCCAGGCATAAATGCCTGGGCTACAAAAAGTGTGACTTTATGGACAGACACTAACTAAACCTTTTCAAAATATTACTTCTCTTTTTCACCTGGGAAATGTAGCTTTTTGTAAACAGTTGTATTAAAAACAACGTTGTTAAATGGCAAATCGTAACTTCAAACAATCATGAACGAAAATATAAAACCAAGATACTACTGCCCCATGCGCTGCGAAGCCGACAAAACCTATCCGGAAAAAGGCCGCTGTCCGGTTTGTAATATGTGGCTGGTGAACGATGCGGAGAAATCATCCGCGCCAGCGAAACACCAGCACCACGCCCACCAAGAAAAAGTTATTGCTTCCGCAGATAAGCACGCTTCCGCAAATAAAACCACCAACGGCGCCTGGTACTGCCCGATGAAGTGTGAAGGCGAAAAAACCTATCCGGAAAAAGGCCGTTGTCCGGTTTGTAATATGTGGCTGGTGAATGATGCTGAGAAATCATCCGCGCAAGCGAAACACCAGCATCACGCC
>SABY01000249.1 GCA_009928785.1 Clostridia bacterium
CGTGTCACGCCCAGCGGCAGGTAGGCCGGGAGTTCGAGTCTCCCCACTCCGACAAAATCAAAAGGAATCCGGCCATTGGGTTCCTTTTTTTTATTTACATGTGAAACGGTGTAAATAGCAAATTAAATTTCATCAATTTTTCGCAAAAGTAAATCAGCACTTTTATTTTATTTTTTATCAGTTTCTTTCTTGTTAAAGTTTGGGAAGCGGAGGTCTTTCCTCCGGAAGCGTAGCGAACGGAGGAAAGACCTCCGCTTCTGTGGTTTTCTTTATCAGGGCATCATCATTAAATATCGTTTTTCGATTCTCCATCCGATAGCTGCTACCCGATAGCTTCACCACTTCGCAGCGATATAAAATCCGATCCAGCAGAGCGGTGGCCAGCACTTCATCATCGAGCGTTTCGGCCCATTGTCTGGGCGATTTGTTGGTGGTGATGATGATGGAGCTTTGCTCGTGCAGATGATTAATCAGATTGAAAAAAGCCACTGCCTCGTGTTTTTTAATCGGAAGCAACATGATGTCATCAATGGCAATGAGGTGTGCTTTTAGCAAACGGTTATAGGTGCCAAGTGCAGAGGATACCATTTCTTTCATCTTTAAAATAGTGATGATCTCTTCCATGGTAATAAAATAGGCACGGTAGCCGCTTTTAATAGCTTGATAAACCAAACCCGCAGCCATGTATGTTTTGCCGGTTCCTGACGGCCCCATCAGAATGATATTATAATTTTGTTCGAGCCACAGCAACTCGCGCAGTTGGCGCAACTGTGGTTTGGTGATGCCATTTGCAAAATTGAAGTCATATTGATCCAGATCATGCAAGGCAGGCAAATGCGCCAGTTTTAAGCGGCGTTCGTAATCGTTTTTTTGCCTTTGAAGCACTTCTGTTTTCAGCACCTCATACACAAATTCCAGATAAGATGGCCCGTCGATCTGTGCCTGATGAATAACATATTCGGCCTTATTACGCAGTTGCGACAGTCGCAATGTATCGGCATATTGCTTGATTTGTTTTATTCGTTCCATGTCTCGATGATATTTTCGTATGTTTTGATGTTACTGGTTTGTAAATTTTCATCCGGATTGTTGCCGGCCGTGTGATTGCCGGCCGTAGCCTGGATAGCAATGTTGATTACAGGGCTGTTTTTCTGTAGGTCTGCTTGCTGATATTTCATAGCTATCTGGCTAAAGTCAGCACCATTATACACTCCGTTTTCAAGACAAAAATCAAGGCTTTCACTGATAAACTCTTCACCTATGTCTTCTGTACCTTTGATAATAGCCCGAAGATTGTCATGATAATATCGGGGCTTGTCCTTACGTAATAATTCCAGATAAAGATTCGCTTTTTCATTGGAACCAAATAGCTGGTATACTTGCTGATGTTTTTCTGCGCATGATTTTGA
Organism: Clostridia bacterium; assembly: GCA_009928785.1. Lineage (GTDB taxonomy): Bacteria > Bacteroidota > Bacteroidia > Bacteroidales > 4484-276 > SABY01. Next base: position 1,410 of record SABY01000249.1, read on the forward strand.
CTTCTCGCGGGCATGGTCGCTGTTGCGTATCAGGCCTCCTTTTTTGCTGCTTATCTCATGGGTGGCCAACAGGGTTTTGTCCAAAGCATACAGATTCAGATAGTCACCATCGCGCGAAAGCTGTACTGTAGTTTTGTGCCCTTTGTAAGTTCCTAAAGGAAGGGTGTAAAAATTACCCTCATAGGTTATCGTGTTATCCTTGCGAACATTGCATGATGATAAATTCGTTTCCGGCTTGATCGCTTTATCCATTAAGGGGTGCAGCGACTGTTTTTCGATTTGCCACTCAAGGGATGGAACTTTTCGCGTTGACCCATGTACCTTCGCATTGCCTGTGCGCGACAGCCATCCCAATACCTCCTGATTTAAGTGGGTTATGCTTGTAAATTCTCTCCCTCTTAAAAAGTTCTTTTTTACATACCCAACTACATTTTCTACCTTCCCTTTGCTTTGTGGGTCTGCCTTACGGCAAAATATCACCTCAAATGGCTGGCTTTGGCTGAAGGCCTTAAACTCATGTGTGAGCAGGTAATCTCCCAGGTTTTCATTATGGATAAATACTTTGTCCTGGTCATACAAAATCTCCCGGGGTATCCCCTGATAATATTCAAAAGCCAACAGGTGGGCATAAACCGCATCGCTGGTGGTGAAAGGCCTGTCTTGCAAATAAACATACTTGTAGCGCGATCGCGAAAGCACAATGGCAAAGAAATATACCTTTACCCTGGTTTTGTCATGAGTTTGCAGATAGCTCTCACCAAAATCAACCTGAGCCTGCCTGCCGTAATCCGTCTCTGGCAATTGCTCAAAATCACGGTGACTTTCTCGTTTTGGCTTTGCTATGTCATATTGCTTGCGAACCTGCTGAACAAAATTATAAACCGTCTTGCTGTGTACCTGAGGTAAGTTGGCGTAACGCTCCTTCAACCGATCCTCAATTTGTGCCGCAGACAAATAGGGCTTTAACGATAGCTCATTCTTTACATACCCTAAATAGTCCGAGAGCTTCCTGGGCAAGTTACGACCCTGCTCTATCCGATTGTGATATTCATCTTCCCCTATCGAAAGATACTTGCTCACCGTCGACCGGTCAAGCCCTAATTCACGCGATATCTGGCTGTTATTCAAGCCATCACCTTTTAACTCTTTTACTTTGTACCACATATAAATCCTTTTTTTCTTTGTTATCATTGCTCCCAGTTTGTTAGTGTTTCTAAAACACAAATCTGGAAGATTTTTAATTAAATTGATGATTTACTTTTGCCAAAATCTGCTGGTTTACTTTTGCCAAATTTTGAGGGTGCAAAGTTGCTACTTACAGCATTGTGCATAAAAAAAGGAGATAGATTTTCAACTAACTCCTTTCAAAATGTCGGGGTAGTAAGATTCGAACTTCGATCTTCACGCCTTAAAGCGTG
>SABY01000250.1 GCA_009928785.1 Clostridia bacterium
GCTTTACGAAGCCATCGTCATTGGCATTATCGGTTCGGCGGCGGGAACCATTATCGGGCTGGCAGCCACTTGGTACATGCAAACTTATGGCATCGATATCGGCGGCATGCTCAGCGATGCCAGCATGATGATGCCCACCGTCATCAAGGCGCGCCTCACCCCCGACCTTTTGTACATCGGATTTATCCCGGGGCTTTTTGCAATGGTTTTTGGAAACATGCTCTCCGGCCGCGCCATTTATAAACGCGAAACCGCTAATCTTTTCAAGGAGTTGGAGGTGTGATTTTTATACTGCACCCCCTGACCCCACGAAGGCTACAGTTTACTCGCAATTAAATTTGGGTATTGATTACTAACCCCGGATGTCAGGGGATAATAAAAGGATACAAAGTTTCATGGGGCTTTAGCCCCAAGTAATCAAAAAAAAGCAATCATCAAAATCATCAAACAATGAAAATTATAACAAGCACATTTTTATTCATAATCATGCTTCCGCTGATTTCTTTAGCGCAAGCCCAATACCCCGACGGCGGGGAGATAATCCGTAAAGTGGATGAAAATATGACGGCACGCACAGTGCAGTCAGAAGAACAAATGATTGTACACGGGCGCCGCTCGTCACGAACCATGACCACGCGTTCCTTTGCCCGTGGCCACAACGAGTCCTTCACTGAGTACCTTTCGCCGCCGCGCGAAGAGGGCACCAAGATGCTCAAACTCAACGACAGGCTTTGGCTCTATTCGCCTTCAACCGACCGCACCATCCAGATTTCGGGGCACATGCTCCGCCAGTCGGTGATGGGCAGCGACATGTCGTACGAAGATGTGATGGAAGATCGCAAGATGCTCGAAATCTACAGCGCCACGGTGGTAGGCGAAGAACCCATCGACGGACGAAAAACCTGGGTAGTGGAGCTTACCGCTAAAGTGGACGACGCCACCTATCACAGCCGCAAAACCTGGGTGGACCAGGAGCGCTATGTTCCGCTGCGTGAGGAACTTTTCGCCAAAAGCGGGCAACTCCTCAAGCGCGTCACGCTAAGTGACGTCAAAAAATTCGGCAACCGTTGGTTTCCTACCAAAATGAATTACAAGGATGTATTGAAAGATGGCCAGGGCACCGATTTCATCTTTACCAAAGTAGAATTTGATGTGGCGATTCCCGATTATATCTTCACCAAGGCGTCATTGAAAAAGTAGCGGCGGCAGGAAGAAAGTCGGCAGTTGGCAGGAAGAAAGGCGGTAGAAAGTAGAAAGTAGTAGGTAGCAATACGCTCAGCACTAACGTTCAGTTTAGGCTCTGCCTAAGTTGATTCTATTTTTGCGGGCTTTGCCAGCTTTATCTTTGAAATATTTAGTTTTTTTTTGAACATGCAAAGCCTAAAGAAATAGACCGTACAAGGGGATTTTCTATCATAGCCCCAAAGGGGCGACATCATTAGCCGGGTGCATAGCGCCCGGAAATCAAAGCGTCGAATTGAATTTGGAATTAGCCTCAAAGAGGCGACATCATTAGCCGGATGCGTAGCGCCCGGAAATCAAAGCGTCGAATTGAATTTGGAATTAGCCCCAAAGGGGCGACATCATTAGCGGAGTGCGTAGCGCCCGGAAATCAAAGCGTCGAATTGAATTTGGAATTAGCCCCAAACGACCGACATCATTAGCCGGGTGCGTAGCGCCCGGAAATCAAAGCGTCGAATTGAATTTTGAATTAGCCCCAATGGGGCGACATCATTAGCCGGGTGCGTAGCGCCCGGAAATCAAAGCGTCGAATTGAATTTTGAATTAGCCCCAAAGGGGCGATATCATTAGCCGGGTGTTAGCACTCGGAAATAAAGGCGTAATTACGAATTTAAAAATTGGAATATAAAAATCAGGCTTCCGCACGTGCGGGAAACAACAAACAACAAACAACAAACAACAAACAACAAACAACAAACAACAAACAACGAACAACAAACAACAAACAACAAACTTGAGCGAAGCGAAATCCCGAGAGCGCAGCGATTCGGGAAACAAACAACAAACAACGAACACTACTCCACCAAACTACACAGCAGCTTTATCTCTTCAGCCCAAATCGTTTCGTCGGGGGTTTCAAGGATCATTGGTATCTTATCGAAACGTGGGTCGTTCATGATCATGGCAAAAGGCGCGATGCCGAGCAATCCTTTGCCGATGCTTTCGTGGCGATCGACGCGGGAGCCAAGCTCTTTTTTGGCGTCGTTCAGATGCAGGCCTTTCAGGTATTTCATGCCCACGATGTTGTCAAAGCGCCCGAAGGTGTCGTCGAAGGTGTCGCGAGTGCGCAGGTCGTAGCCGGCAACGAAGGCGTGGCAGGTGTCGATGCACACACCCACACGTTCTTTATCTTCTACCTGTTCGATTATTTGCGCAAGCTGCTCAAAGGCAAAGCCCAGATTGGTTCCCTGACCGGCGGTATTTTCTATCACAGCCGTCACTCTCCGTGTTTTGTCGAGTGCCAGGTTGATACTTTCGGAGATGCGCTGCAGGCTTTTGTCGGGGTCGATTTTGTTGAGGTGTGAGCCAGGATGAAAATTCAGCAGCTTTATACCCAACTGCTCGCACCGCTGCATCTCATCCAAAAAAGCATCTCTCGATTTCTGCAAGCCTTCGGCCTCCGGGTGCCCCAGGTTGATAAGGTAGCTGTCGTGCGGCAACACGTAATTAATATCAAAACAAAACTTCTCCAGATTTTCCTTAAACCCGTCGATGTTTTCGCTGGTGAGCGGAGCGGCTCTCCACTGCCGTTGGTTTTTGGTAAACAAGGCAAAAGCTTTGGCTCCGATAGCATGTGCATTTTCG
>SABY01000109.1 GCA_009928785.1 Clostridia bacterium
GTGCTCCCACGTCGAGGTCGCCGCAGCGCGTTCCCATCATCACACCTTCTATGGGCGTCATGCCCATGCTGGTGTCGAGCGATTTGCCGTTGAGAACAGCAGTGAGTGAGGCGCCGTTGCCCAGATGGCAGGTCACTATTTTTGTTTTTGTAATATCCAAACCCAAAACCTCGCAGGCGCGTGCCGACACATATTTATGGCTGGTGCCATGAAAGCCGTAGCGGCGGATTTTGTGCTTTTCGTAAAGCGAGTAGGGGATACCATATAAATAAGAATACTCGGGCATGGTTTGGTGAAAAGCGGTGTCGAACACACCTGCCTGTGGCACCTTGGGCAGCAGTTGCTGCATGGCATAAATACCCTTGAGGTTGGGCGGATTGTGCAACGGGGCCAGATCAGTCCACTTTTCGAGGGCTGCAACCACGTCGGGTGTAATGGCTACGCTTCCGCTAAATTCTTCGGCGCCATGTACCACCCGATGCCCAACTGCTTGAATCTCGTCGAGGGTGGCGATGCTGCCATACTCTTTGTCGATGAGAATCCCCAGCAAATATTCGATCCCTGCCTGGTGGTCGAGGATTTCGCCTTCTACTTTCAACTCTTTTCCGTCGAGGCGCTTATGCTTGATGCTTGCTCCTTTAAGCCCTATCTTATCCACCAGCCCTTTGGCCAGCACTTCGCTCTCCGGCATGTTGAAAAGCTGATATTTTATCGAGGAGCTTCCGCAGTTTAAAACAATGATTTTCATTTTATGCTATTTCTGATTTTTATCATTCAAATATCAATATTCTTTATTCACTTACCGTCCCAATGTACGAATGGTGCCGGGTTTTGCTTTTTTTACCCCATCATTCCAGTAGTAAAAACCTTCGCCTGCATGGCGTCCGAGCATCTTGGCCCGCACCATACGTTTGATGATGGGCGAGGGTTTAAAACGCATATCGCCCTGCTCGCGGTAGAGATTTTCCATCCATTTATGGATTTTGTCGATGCCATATTTATCGGCCATTTCGAATGGGCCAAACTCAAATCCGGTAGCTTCCATCATCACTTCGTCGATGTCGGTAACGGTTGATACACCTTCCAGCAGCAGGTTGCAGGCTTCGTTGATCATGGATACAATCATCCGCGTGCTGATATTGCCTGGCGATTCGCTGCATTCCACCACTTTTTTACCAATCATTTTGCAGAATTTCTTAACCAACGCAAAGGCCTCGTCGCTGGTGCCGGCATGGCGTACCACTTCTACGATGTTGATTCTGCTCACGGGGCTTAGGAAGTGCATTCCGACGGAGCGATCAGGATATTTTAGCGCCGCCGAAAGGTCGCTGATCATGAGCGTAGCGGTGTTGGAGGTAATTACAGTGTCGCGGCTTACCACGTTTTCTACGCGCTCAAACACCCGCATGCGTTCTTCGATGCTGGTGCCCGGCTTTTTGGATAGGATAGTTTCGATAATGATGTCGCAGTGTTGCAAATCCTCGTATTTGGTGGAGCCGGTAATACGTTGCATCACCAGTTTTTTCTCACTCCCCGTCATGCCCCATTTGTTGATGAGTTCGTCGAGTTGATCACTCATGCTTTTCAGACTAGCCTGCACAAGCTCCTCCGATAAATCGATAAAGACTATTTCGATGCCTTTCTGGCTCACATGCAGCGCTATTTCCTGCCCGATGGAGCCACAGCCTATCAGTCCTACCTTTTGCAGTATCCCTTTAGGCTGCATCGACTTGCTCAGGCTGAACCGTTCCAGTTTTTCTTCCATTTGTAAAAGTTATAATGATTTTTATTAATGATCAAAATGTATGGTTCGATACGTTTTCGCTAAACTCATTTTTTGAACCGTGGCAAAGGTAGTTAAGAAACTTTTGATAGCCTGACCTCCTATTTATAAAGAGTATAAATTTTTGTTTTAATGGCAGAAGGTTTTTGCTGATTACAGATTTGAATAGAGATGGTAAGTAACACAAAAACAGATGCTAAGAAAATGGGATAAAACATTATGCCTACAAAATCAGCCCAATAAAACAACAAAATACATTCACTAAATAAAAAATTTGTAATGGAGTTGTTTTGGCAACTGGAAAATAGTTATAAATTTGGGAGCTAAATACTTAACTGTTAATTCATTAACAATGTAATTAGTTAATAACCAGCGATGAAAAGAAATCTCCTCCTGTTTTCGTGCCTGTTTTTGTTTATTACAATTTCTTTCGGGCAAGATGCTCCCAAGTTTGGAATCAAATTTTCGGGCTTTGTAAAAAACGATATTTATTTCGACAGCCGCCAAACAGTTTCCATCCGCGACGGGCAATTCCTGCTTTATCCGGCTGCAAAAGAAAACGATCCCAATGGTAACGATGTAAATGCACGCAGCAGTTTTAACATCATCAGTATTCAAACCCGGCTTCGGGGCAACATCACGGGGCCGGATGCGTTCGGAGCCAAAACTTCGGGCGCTATCGAAGGCGAATTTTTTGGCCATGCCGAAGGTCAGATCAACGAGTTTAGGCTGCGCCACGCGTATGTAAGACTCGATTGGAAAAACACACAGTTGCTGGTGGGGCAATACTGGCATCCGATGTTTATCGAGAATTGCTTTCCTGGCACAATCTCTTTTAATACCGGCGTGCCTTTTCTGCCTTTTACGCGCAATCCACAGATCAGGCTTACGCAAAACTTCGGAAAGCTAAGCGCAATGTTTACAGCGCTTTCGCAACGCGACTTTACCAGCACCGGCCCCGATGGCCCTGATACCAAATATCTGCGCAACGCTGTGCTGCCTAACCTCAACCTGCGCGCTGAATATCACACAAACTGGGAGAATGGACATGAGATGCTTGGCGGCGCGTCGGTGAATTACAAAAAATTGTTGCCCCGATTGATTACGCCTGCCGGTTTTAAGACCGACGAAACGATAAGCAGTTTATCCTGGATGGTTTATTTTAAATATGTTTTGCCAGATGTTGAACTAAAGGCCGGATACACCTGTGCCCAGGATGCCTTTGATCTGACTATGCTGGGAGGCTATTCCACACATCAATTAACCAATTCCGTTGAGGAAAATTACGACTATACTCCCTACAAAACCGCTGCACTTTGGGGCGACTTTGAAACACGCGGCGACAAATGGAAGGCCGGCTTGTTTGTGGGCTACACCAAAAATATGGGCGCCACCAAAAAAATCGTCGGCTCTCCTTATGTTCGTGGCTCCAATCTCGACTACGTTTATCGCATCGCCCCACGTTTGATTTTCAATAGCGGTAAGTTTCGCTTTGCCCCCGAAATAGAATACACCGTAGCGGCCTATATGAAAAATGTAGATGGACAAACCAGTAAAGATGACAAGGGCAAAATAACCAACTCGGAGGAGGTCGGTAACCTGCGCCTGCTGCTGGGGGTATATTTTTTCTTTTAAATGAAGATTTCGTTTTCAAATTCAAATACTAACACATTAATAATTTAACAAAAGGACTATGACAAACAAGATTTCTAACCTGGCCGAGTATTTCGAGAAGTACCAGGAAAGTGTAGCAAACCCCGAAGGTTTTTGGGCGAAGATTGCGGAAAGCCATTATTGGCGCAAAAAATACGATCAGGTGCTCGATTGGTATTTCGAGGGCAAAGATGCCCCGCATGTTAACTGGTTTGTAAATGGAAAGCTCAACATCACCGAAAACATTTTTGAGCGCAACCTTTTCCAGCGCAAAGACCAGGCAGCCATCATCTGGGAGCCTAACGATCCCAAAGAAGCCTCGGTAACTTACACCTATGGTGAGCTTTTCGATAAAGTAAATCAGTTTGCTAATGCACTCAAAAAGCTGGGCATAAAAAAAGGCGACCGGGTGGCACTTTATCTGCCCATGATCCCGGAGTTGGCCATTGCTATGTTGGCGTGTGCCCGTATTGGCGCTATCCACAGCATTGTGTTTGCGGGCTTTTCGGCCAATGCGCTTGCCGACCGCATCATCGATGCCAGTTGCAATCTGGTGATCACTTCCGACGGCGCTTTCCGTGGCACCAAGAGCATTTCGCTCAAAGACATCGTAGATGAGGCTGTGAGTAATTGTCCTTCGGTAAAAAATATGATTGTGTTTAAAAGAACCGGCGAGAACGTGGAGATGAAAGATGGCCGCGACATCTGGTGGCACGATTTGATTAAAGGCGTAAGCACACAGAATACTGCCGAAGTAATGGATTCGGAAGATGTGCTGTTTGTTCTTTACACCTCCGGTTCCACCGGAAAACCCAAAGGCGTGGTGCACACCACTGGCGGATACATGGTGTTTGCCGAATATACTTTCAAAAATGTATTTCAATACAGCGATGGCGACATTTATTGGTGCACCGCCGACATTGGTTGGGTTACCGGTCATTCGTACATCGTTTATGGACCCTTGCTTGCCGGCGCTACCACCATTATGTTTGAAGGTGTCCCTACCTGGCCCGATGCCGGCCGTTTCTGGGAAGTGGTAGCAAAATACAAAGTGAATCAGTTTTACACCGCTCCTACAGCTATCCGCGCACTGGTAGCGCAGGGAAACGACTTTGTAAAAAAACACGACCTAAGCTCGCTTAAAGTGCTGGGAACTGTTGGCGAACCCATCAACGAAGAAGCCTGGCGCTGGTACCACGATGTGGTGGGCGGAGGACGTTGCCCCATAGTGGACACCTGGTGGCAAACCGAAACCGGCGGCATTATGATTTCGCCGCTGGCTGGAATTACGCCTACCAAGCCCTCATTTGCCACTCTGCCGCTGCCCGGTGTGCAACCCATCCTGGTTGACAACGAAGGCAAAGAGCTGAAAGGTAATGGTGTAGAAGGGATTTTGTGTATCAAGTTTCCGTGGCCAGGAATGTTGCGCACTACTTATGGCGACCATCAGCGCTGCTACCAAACCTACTTCTCGAGCTACAAAGGATTGTACCTTACCGGCGACGGCGCCAAGCGCGACGAAGAAGGGTTCTATCGGATTATTGGCCGCATCGACGATGTTATCAACGTTTCGGGGCATCGCCTCGGCACCGCCGAAGTAGAAGATGCCATCAACCAGCATCCCAAAGTAAACGAGTCAGCGGTGGTAGGCTATCCCCACGAAATCAAAGGTCAGGGGATTTACGCCTATGTTACTTGCGACGAGCTGTCGGATCATGAAATGGAAACCATCGAGAAGGAAATTCGCGATACCGTTACCAAAATGATTGGTCCTATTGCCAAACCCGATATGATACAGATTGTGAGCGGGCTGCCAAAAACACGCTCCGGGAAAATTATGCGCCGTATCCTGCGCAAAATTGGCGAAGGCGATGCCACCAACCTGGGCGACACTTCCACATTGCTCGATCCGGGCGTAGTCGAACAAATCATTCAGGGAGCCAAAGTACAGGTGAAAAGGTAACTTGTTTTGAAAAACTTAACATCATACAAAGACATTTCGGGTTTTCATGGCCGGAATGTCTTTGTTTTTTTTTGACCTATTTATTAACAAATAAAAAATTGTGACTATGACTGAAAAGAAAATTATGAACCGATGGCTGGTGGTTTTTGGAGCCGTCCTGATACAACTGGCGTTGGGAGCCATTTATGCCTGGTCGGTATTTACACCGGCACTCACAGCCACTTCGCCCACCGAGTTGGTGGCGCAATATGGTGCTTACGCCGAGGCTCCAATGCTCAGAATTACCCAAACCGAGTTTGATGCGATGAAAGCCGAGCTGGCCGAACCAAAGAAAGAAGCCCGTACGCTGGATCTCAAAGAAAGAATAACCGAAGATAAAGCCGAGAAGGCTGCATTAGGCGATCAAAAAAAGGAAGTTATTGCAACAATGAACGGCATTATACTTAAATATGTCGATCAGCAAACTCTCGATGGGCTTACCTACCGCTACACCAAAACCCAAACGCAGGTGATTTTTGCGCTGGGTCTGGCATTTTTTGCTTTGGTGATGATTTACGCCGGGAAAAAGATAAAAACATGGGGGCCTCGCAAGCTGGCCATCATTGGCGGTATTGTGCTGGGCTTGGGTTACGTGCTGGCCGGATTGTTTGCCGGCTCCAGCTTTTGGCTCAACGCAATCTTTTTAGGTGTGATAGGCGGGTCGGGTATTGGATTGGCCTACGTGGTACCGATAGCCGTAGGCATAAAATGGTTTCCCGACAAAAAGGGTATGATTACAGGGCTTGCTGTTGCCGGATTTGGGTTCGGTGCGATGGGATGGGTGAAGTTGGCTGGCTCCTGGGGACATCTGATCAATGATGTGGGCGTTCAGCACACTTTGCTGATTTATGGAGTAGCATACGCGTTAATGGTAATCATTGGCGGGTTGTGGATGATATTCCCACCCGAAGGATGGAAACCCGCCGGATACCTTGAAAAGGTAAATGCTTCCGGAGGAAAAATCGCACCGGTGCGAGATTTCAAACCCGGCGAAATGCTGCGTACCGTGCAGTATTACCTTATCCTGTTCACCTTTATATTTAGCGCAGGCGCCGGGTTGATGTCGATAGGGCTGATGAAATTGTATCCTATCGAAGCACTGCGCGATAATGGCCTGGATGCTGTTACTGCCAGCGCTATTGCCGGCACCGCCATGGCCGTATTTTTTAGTCTGGCCAACGGAATAGGCAGAATACTCTGGGGTATGCTCAGCGATAAGTTGGGGCGCAAAATTTCTATCATCATCATGACGGCTACGCAGGGAATTTTGGTGATACTCTTTACCTACATGGCCGGAAACGAATACCTGCTTTATCTGGGCGCCACGCTCATTGGCTTCAACTATGGCGGCATTTTCGCACTTTTTCCAACCGTTACCGCCGACATCTTCGGAACCAGAAACATTGGCCAGAACTATCCCTTCGTATTCCTGGCCTATGGCTTTGGCGGAATCGTCGGGCCTATTTTTGGCGGCTGGCTTGGCGATATGGGCAACTTCCCGCTCGCCTTCACCATCTCCGGTATCACCGTTTTGATAGGAACGGTATTAACCATTATGCTTAAGCCCGTGAAAAGCTACGCTTAGTTTTTCTGATTATTTTATTAATAAAAAAAGCCCGTTGTCGTTGTAGCAGCGGGTTTTTTATTGTTGTGTCATTACTCAAAAGATTGGATGATCGGGGCGTTGAATTGATTGAAAATAAGATTTTTATTTCTTCGCTTCGAACAATGAGCTATTTGTACCCTCTTAGAATCAACTTTCCAACGGCAGTGGCTCCATTCCCCTGGTTGATTTTAATAAAATAAATCCCGTGTTCGAGATGCCTCAAATCAAGCGCTGCAATTTGGGTTGAAGAAGTATTTTCGATTTTTTGATAGATAATTCTGCCGGCAATATCCAATACTTCAATTTCGACCTGGGAATTATTCTGCTCGTTTAATTTGATAAAAACGATTCCATTGTTGGGATTGGGAAAAATAACGAGGTTAGTTGCGGTATTTTTTGTTTCAGCAATGTCTGTAATTCCTTCGAGTGCAAGCACGCCCATATTGTCGGGGTCGAGCCAGGGCTTGAGCTGATGCTCGGGCAGGGTGTCGCCCTTATCCCATGAATAGGAAAATTTGCCATAATAATCGGGTGCGGATTGTTGGCTGCAACTGGCGTTACCACCGGTGAGCTGTCCCACGATGAGTCCGCCGGGGTTGAAGAGCGGGCTGCCCGAAGAGCCTCCTTCGGTGACGCCCCAGTTGGTAACAGTTTCTGCCCAGGTCACGCGCCAGTGTGTTTCGGGAGTCGATCCCCAGTTGTCGGAAATTAAGGGAACGGAATAGGTGGAAATTTTCTTAATGTCGCCTTGCGGGTGGTGAATCGTTACGCCTTCCGGGGAAGGCGTTTCCTCTGCACTCCAGCCGTTATAATAAGGATCGTACTCGTCGGGCACTGCTTCGTTGAGCAGCAGCAGCTTGAAATCTGATTTAAAACCCGCCCCTCCTGCCGAGGCTACTTTGGTAGCGCCCACAATAGTATAAAACCGGAAGGCGCTGTCGGAAGTTGGATTTTCGCAGCCGGGCGATTGGTATTTAAAATAAAACACCCATTGATCCAAATCAGATTGTGAGGCGTTGGGACCGCAATGGTCGGCGGTGAGGAGCCAGGGGGTAAGGTCGAGGAGCGTATTGTTGAGCAGCGATCCACTGCACCACACCGAGCTGTTGCCCTGCTTCACGATGATGCGCGCCACGCCCTTGGCCTGTTGTTGCCACAGTGCTCCTTCCGGGCAAGCAACATTGACTTCACAAATGCCGGAGCCGCCAAAGCCGCGGGTGCCATAAAAGGTTTCGGCAGTACGATAGACATATCCAACTTCATCGATCACAATGTTAGGACGCTCCGAAATTCCGGCTGGCTGGAAATATTCGATAATGGTGGTGGCGCCACAAATCATTTGTGTGGCAAAAGCGCCGCCATTGCGGTTGTTGGTGCTGGTGAAGGCGCCGGCAATCTGCCGCTGCTGCTCATCGTAAAGAAAAAGTTCTGCTCCCGCGGGTATTTCAAAATTGCTGTAATACAAAATTAAAGCCTGTGCGCCGACACTTTTTATTGCCAGACGACAAACTTGTGAACCGTCACCGAGCTGTTGCCACAGGCCTTCTTTAGCCAGGTTGATGTGTGTGGGTTGGTTTTGCGCAAAGCGCATGGCAATGCCATATTTGTCGGTAAAGGCGTCTTCGTGCAACAACTGCTCTGTGTCGGGGGCTATAATTTTATAGGTGGGAAAAGAATCGGCAGGAAGATTTTTAAAAAGGCTTGCTGGTAGGCCTGGCGTGCTGATTTGGCCAGATGCAGGGGTGAGTGAAGCAAATAGAAAAATGATAAGAAACTGGAAAGGAATGGTGCCGGAAGTTTTCAAGATGACTTTGCTTATTGATTAGTCGAACAAAAATATTCTTTTTTCCCTATCACCACCCGTAGGTATCTTAATCTATAAAAGTTTCGGGTTGTTGTTGTAATTATTTTACTTTTGGCCGTTCAAAAAAAAATTTAAAAAATTTATAAAAACTATGGAACAAATCAGGAACTCACTGCGAGAATCGAAAACGGCCAGATGGATCGCATTGTTACTCATCTCATCAACAATGTTCTTTGCCTATTTCTTTGTTGACGTGGCCGCACCACTTCAAAAACTCTTTGAGGTAAATTACGGATGGTCGCCCGATGTATTCGGTATGTTGGGCGGATCAGAATTTTTTCTTAATGTGTTTGCCTTCTTCCTTATTTTTTCGGGGATCATCCTCGATAAGATGGGCATCCGTTTTACGATAATCACTTCCGGACTTACGATGGTGATTGGGGGAGCGCTTAAATATTACGCGCTGTCAGATGCTTTCACAGGCACTGCTTTGGCCGAATCTCTCAGCACTTTCCTGGTTTATATTCCGGCAACGGCCAAACTGGCTTTTATTGGTTTTGCGATTTTTGGCGTAGGTGTGGAGATGGCTGGTATCACTGTTTCCAAAACCATCGTTAAATGGTTTAAAGGAAAAGAGCTGGCACTGGCAATGGGATTGGAAATGGCTGTTGCCCGATTGGGCGTTTTTGCCGTGTTCCGCTTGTCGCCTATTTTTGCCGAGAGCGGCGGTGTTTCTTCGGCAGTGCTGTGGGGTGTGGGCTTCCTGATGATAGGTTTGCTTACATTCCTGGTTTATACCATCATGGACCTCAAGCTTGACCGCCAGATGGGTGCTGCTGCCGACGCATTGGTAGAACCTGAAGAAGAATTTAAAATTTCTGATATTGGCAAGCTTATCACCAATCCCGGATTTATGACTATCGCCGGCTTGTGTGTGTTGTTTTATTCAGCTATTTTCCCTTTTCAGAAATTTGCTACCGATATGCTGGCTTCCAAACTTGATGTGGACATAAAAGTCGCTGCCGGATATTTTTCATGGTTCCCTATCGGCGCCATGGTGCTGACACCGTTTATCGGTCTTTTCCTCGATCTCAAAGGCAAAGGCGCAAGCATGATGCTTTATGGCGCTATCCTGCTGATGATCTCTCACCTGATCTTTGCTTTGGTGCCAGCAGAAGTATTTAATACCACCATCGCCATTCTTACCATTGTTATTCTCGGTGTTGCTTTCTCACTGGTTCCGGCTTCCATGTGGCCATCTATTCCCAAGATTGTCGAAGACCGCTTTCTGGGTTCGGCCTACGGGCTTACTTTCTGGATTCAAAATATCGGATTGCTGGCTGTGCCTATCCTTATCGGATGGTCGATCAGTGCTGCGAACCCAGGCGTAACAGAACAGATACAGGCTGGTGTGGAAGGTGCCAAATATGATTATATGGTTCCGGAGTTGATCTTTGCCGGCTTTGGTTTCCTGGCCATACTGCTGGCACTGCTGCTCAAGTATGTTAATAAGAAGTACGATTACGGCCTCGACCGTCCCAACAAGAAGCCACAGGCTGAGGATGTGATTTCCTAAATAATGCTTTTAAAAAGAAAGGTGCCTCAGCGCACCTTTTTTTTGGTGGTTGAGAAGTCATTTTTCTTTTTTATTAATAAAAACATTGATGTCCGGTAGAAATAATAGAAACAAAATACATTGAAGTAGATTCCTCACTACGTTCGGAATGACAATCAGTTACAGTTGTTTGGGTGGGGATTGGTGGCGGCAAAGCCGCCACCAATCCCCACCCTCAAAGAACACTCCAAAACCCTTGTCATTTCGATACCAAAGCTTCGTTCAGAAAACCCAAATAGTTTACCGGACACCGATATTATAAAAAACAAACCTGTGAATACACTGAAAAGAACCATGAAGGATTCTGCCGCTACCCGTTGGGGCATTCTGCTACTGGTGGCCTCGGTGCAGGCGGCCAACTATTATTTTTATGATGCCATCTCGCCACTCAAGCGCACCCTCGAAACTGAATTTGGGTTTTCGTCGTCCGACTTTGGCTTGTTTGTTTCGTTTTATTCTATCCCCAACACTTTTTTGTTAATGGCGGTTTTGGGCGGCATTATTCTCGATCGTCTCGGAATTCGTCGTACTGGTTCCCTGTTTATTAGCATGATGGCTATTGGTGGATTTATCACAGCTTATGGCGCCAGCACCATGTATCGTTCGGGTGGACCTTTTTATGATATGATGAATTCGTTTTGGCCAGGCTATTCGCCGGAGCTTAAAATGATGCTGGTGGGCAGGTTCTTTTTTGGGCTTGGCGCCGAAACCAGTATTGTGGTTATCAGCAAAATCATCGTCAAATGGTTTAAAGGCAAAGAGCTGGCGCTGGCTTTCGGAACGAAAATCGGGATAGCGCGGCTCGGTTCGTTTGCGGCGTTTTATTTTTCGCCTATGATAAAGGATGCTGCCGATCCCTGGACGCTGGCTATCTGGTTTGCTGCTATGCTGCTGGGCATTGCGTTGCTGGCATTTCTGGTATATACAATGTTCGACCTCAAGTTGGATCGACAAACGCAAACTCAGGCAGTGCTTCTTAAAGCCGATGATCGTTTCAGTTGGGCCGATCTCAAGAAGATGCTCACCAACCCGTCGTTCATCTACGTCTCGCTGCTTTGCGTCACATTCTATTCTGCGGTATTTCCGTTTCAGTCGTTTTCGGCTGATTTCTTTCTTAATAAATTTAGCCTGAGCGAGCAGGAGAGTGGTAAGATTGCTTCGTACTTAAGTCTTGGGACATTGGTTTTTACGCCGTTTTTCGGATTTCTGGTCGATCGTATCGGGCGCAGCGCCACGCTTATGATCTTCGGTTCATCGCTTTTGGTGATTATTCATTTGATATTTGCACTAACGACTCTTAACCCAATAATTCCAATGATTTTTCTGGGCATCACCTTTTCGTTGGTTCCGGCAGCCATGTGGCCGGCTGTCGCCAAAATTGTGGATGAACGGCGCATTGGGACGGCTTATGGAGCCATGTTTTCGTTGCAAAATCTTGGGTTGTGGGCTTTTCCGTTGCTCATCGGCATTGTTCTCGACCGCACCAACCCTGGCATTACCGAGGCTGTAAAGGCTTCCGGAAATTATAGTTATGATTACACATGGGCCATCCTGATGCTGGCCGGACTGGGCGTGCTGGGGCTTGTATTTGCAGTCTTGCTAAAACGGCAGGATAAGAAGTCGGGTTATGGATTGGAACTGCCATCCAATGTGAAGAAGCAGTAGTTGGTTTCGATTTTAAGTTGTGGCACAACCAAACAAAAAATGCCGAAATTATTTATGCATGAATCCAGTCTAAAAAGCCGTAAGACCCCTAAATCCACTAAAAGGGGACTTGTTTGAGTTTAATACTAAACTCATTAATCCTTTAGTAAATCCTTCACCTCAAACTCGTCCCAATCCGCATAAAATCCAAATCGCGTGCGGCTTTCCAGGAGCTGGTCGGGGTGAAGAATTATGTTGGGAGCCGATAGAGTTTCGGGGAGCGCCTGATACAAATATCTGCCTTCGGCGTCGATGATGGCGCTGTGGCCGGTGTGGTGGATGTTGTTGCCGTCGGTACCAATCCTGTTAACACCAACTACAAAACACTGGTTTTCGATGGCGCGCGCCATGAGCAATTGCTGCCAGGCATGACTACGCACGGTGGGCCAGTTGGCGATGTATATCAGCAGATCATAATCGAAATATCCGTTGCGAAAGCGGTTGCGACTCCACACCGGAAAGCGCAGGTCATAGCAGATCAGCGACCTGATTTTCCAGCCTTTGAGCGTAACGGTGAGCAGACTATTACCGCCTGTAAATACCTGCCACTCCTTTCCCAGCCTGAAAAGATGGCGTTTGTCGTAAGTCTCAAAGGTGCCGTCGGGCAATACCCAATAGAGGCGGTTGTAATATTTCCCATTTTCCGTGGTGAGCACACTCCCGGTAACAACGCATTGCAGCTCAAGGGCTTTCTGTTGCATCCACGCAAAGGTGCTGCCCTCTGGTTTTTCGGCAAGATCGGCATTTATGGAAAATCCTGTATTGAACATTTCGGGCAGTACTACCAAATCAGTTGGTGCCATGAGGTCGGCAAGCTGCTTATCAAAAGCTTTGAGGTTGGCAGCCGTGTCTTCCCACACCAAATCAGCCTGTACGGGTGTTACAATTAAATCTTGCATAAAATTTCACCTGCTTTACGAAGGGTTTCTTCCTTTTTAGCAAAACAAAAACGCAATATCTTATCGTCTTTGCCATCGTGGTAAAATGGCGAAACCGGAATGGTGGCTATTTTATGCTGCGTAACGAGTGTGGTGGCAAAATCGGTTTCGCGGGCATCGGAAATGGCGCTGTAGTCGAGGCACTGGAAATAAGTGCCATGCGACGGAACCACCTTGAAACGGGAGGCGGCAATAAGCTGCAGAAACAAATCGCGCTTCTGCTGGTAGAAACCGGCCAGCGAAGTATAGTTATTCGCGTCAGCCAACATATCTGCCAGCGCCATTTGTATGGGGGTGTTGGCAGCAAAAACCACCCACTGGTGCATCTTACGAAACTCTTTCATCAAATTTTCGGGCGCCATCACATAGCCTGTCTTCCATCCTGTGGCGTGAAAGGTTTTGCCAAAGGAGCCAATCACAAAGCTACGCTGCGCCAGATGAGGATAGCGGCAGACGCTCTCATGCTGCAGGCCGTCGAAGATAAGATGTTCATACACTTCGTCGCTAAGCACCAGGATGTCGGTATTTTGCGTAAGCCGGCTGAGTTGTTCCATGTCATGTGCGCTCAAAACTGCACCTGTGGGATTGTGTGGTGTATTGATGATGATCATGCGCGTGTGGCTGCTGATAAGCCGTGCGGTTTGTTCCCAATTGATGCTGTAATCGGGCAGTTGTAGCCGGGCGTATTTTACACGTCCGCCACACACTTTTACAGCCGGAGCGTAAGTGTCGTAAGCTGGTTCAAAGATGATTGCTTCGTCGTCGTCGCGGATAACAGCAGCGATGGCTGTGAAGATGGCCTGCGTGGCGCCGGCGGTAATGTTGATTTCGGTGTCGGGATCGTAGGTAATGCCGTGGAGATTTGAAGCTGTGAGGCTGATCGCCTTTCGCAACGATGGCACGCCGGTCATTGGCGCATACTGGTTAAATCCCTGCTTCATGTAGTGATTTACACGGCTGATCATCTCCTCGGAAATGTCGAAGTCGGGAAAGCCCTGCGAGAGGTTAAGCGCCTGATGTTCGATCGCCAGCCCCGACATAGTGGCAAAAATAGAAGTAGCGGTGGTGGGTTGCTTGCTGTGGATGGTTCCGGTAAATTTCATAAGTAGGCTTTTTTTGGCAAAAATAGGAATCCTTTGTTTCCATGCCCCGAATTGTTACAAATGCTTTGATTGCTGGACGGAATACAGAAACCACAGAGCGAGCAGAGGGAACAGAGAAGAAAACGATAATTCTTTATGAACCCCGCTACAAAAAACTGTATCAGAGCCAAAGCAACTCATCATCTTTCCTCTACGTTTTTCCTCTGCGTTCACTTCGCCCTCTGTGGTTATTTT
>SABY01000110.1 GCA_009928785.1 Clostridia bacterium
CCTTGCTTACCGCATTACCGGAAATTTTGATGATGCCAACGATGTGCTCCAGGATGGTTTCCTGCAAGTGTTCAGAAAGTTGCACACCTTTAAAGGCGAGTCCAAACTCGGAAGTTGGATTCACACCATCATGGCGCGCACGGCCATCGATAAAATCAAGCACAGGATATTTTTTGAAGATGTAGAAAAAATCGACACCTCAACCCCCATCGATTGGGGCACCTCCATCGACATCGACTACCTCGAAAAAGCTATTGCGAATTTGCCGGAAGGCTATCGTTCAATTTTTACACTTTACGAAATCGAAGGTTTCAAGCACCACGAAATAGCTGAACTGATTGGCATTGCGGAAAGCACTTCTAAATCACAGCTTTTTAAAGCAAAAAAAATGTTGCGTGAAAATCTTGAAAAATTGATCAACTGATGGAAAAGAACTGCAAAATATTAGATGAGGCTTTGCAGCAATTACGCAGTTATGTTCCTGACGGAAAGGTTTGGGATGCGTTACAATCGCAATTGGCAGAGGCAGCAATGGCTCATGGGTTATCAAAACTAAAATCCATCGACCCGCCGCAACACCTCTGGAATACTATTCCCAACGAATTGGATAAGCAAGAAAAAATCCATCAGATCAAAGCATTTACACCCGGCGATGAGATTTGGAATAGGATAGATGAAAGCTTGGATGCTGATGCAAAAAAGAGATTATTTGCCCGCATATTCAGACGCACTTCTTGGGCTGCAGCGGCGGCAATTTTGATTTTGACCGGATATTTTTTAATCATCCAAACCAAACAAGCACCCAACATCGCTTATTCGCTCGAAATCGTCGAAACGGAAAACCCCGGTTTGTGGCGAAGCGATGACAACGAAATCAGGGATGTGCTGACGGAAATATGCACATCAAATCCTTTGGCTTGTGAGTCTCCAGGTTTTAAAGAAAAGACAAAGGAGCTTGCCTATCTGGACGAACAAAAAACAGAAATTCTGAATAACCTGAACGCCTATGGGCAAAACAAACACCTGGAGGTAATGCTCACAAAAATCGAATTGGAGAAAAATGAAATTGTAAAACAACTGATTTCGGAAATATTGTAAACATGAAAAAGGCCATCCATAAAAAATCGTTCGCTTATCTTTTGTTGACCATCGTGTCGATTGGCCTGGCCTGCGCCCAAACAACGGTGCATGTAATAACAAAAACCTTTGACGGCGAAGAAGCCTGGACCGAAGGGGTGAGGCTGGAATTAAACAGCGAAAATGCGGAAATCCACTGCGAAGCATACCCCGGGAAAACCATCCGGTATGAAGTGCAATTTATAGCTAAACATCCGGAAAAAGAAAGTGCCGAAGCCGACCTGAAAAAAATGAAATGGATAAGTGGAAAGCAAGGCAAGACTGTGTTTATGCGAAATTACATCGAGCTTTCGCCTGACGACCTCCGCCCCGAATCGAATCTGAAAGCTGTTTATCGCATCAAAATCCCCATAGCCTGCCCACTTACCATCAACAATTACTTTGGGGAAATAAGCGTGAAAAATATACATAGCACGCTCATCATCAAAAGTGAATTTGCCACCATTGCTTTAAACAACATTAGTGGAAATATTGAGGTCGTGTCCAAGTTGGGAGATATTTCGGGAACCGCACTTAATGGCAACATCGAAATCATTTCAAACCGATCGAACATCGACTTTTCGGATATTTCCGGATCGATCGACATTGATGCCTCCGTAGCGAAAATCGCTTTGGAGCAAATCCATGACCTTATCAGGCTCAACATCACAGCTAAAAAATCAGAAATTATTCTGGCATGTGGAAACCATTACCGTTACCTGTTAGGTTTGGAAAAAGCAGATTTCGAGAAACCGGATTGGATGAAAATGGATGCTCCACAAAAAAATGAAACTGCTCAAAAATCCAACTTCCTTGCACATCCCGAATACCCCGTTATCGACATAAAACTCACAGTTGGCACATTCCAAATAAAGTAGTACGGCAATGCAAAACAAAAGAACTAACATGGCGAAAATATTCAGAAAGATAAGCTGGACCGCATTAATGATTTTTTTCGTTATTAACAACAGCTATTCCCAAACCGACAGCCTGAGCTATTCCACCGAAACACACTACTACGACAGCGTGGTGCAATATCTTACGCCAATGGAATACGCTTTCATGATGCACGAAGAAACCAACTGGCTGCTTAAAGCTTCTGCGTCAGCATACTGGGAGTATGGCCGCATTGAAGGGAGCCTAAAGCTGAGCCTCGAAAAAAAGATTGCCAATGGGTTTTCGTTGAATGCGGTGTTGTTTAACGCCACCACTATTAATCTGGGCCTCAGTCCCTCGGCTAATGCTGGAATCGAATTTTCCCTTGAACCAAGATGGTATTATAAGAATCAAAAAAATATTCGTGATAACAAACCTACGGCCAACTTGTCGGGGGCATATGTTGCTATGGGTGCTGGTTATAGGATAGCCCATAGAATTTATGATCATGAAACCGGATATTCAAACCTGGAGTTTATGCCACTATTTGCAAAATGGGGTGTTCAACGCCGATTCCTTAAAAGAGGGTTTGTTGACGTGGGCGTAATGGCAGGATGGAATAAATCGTTGAGTGGTGACACCTGGTCCACCCTGTTTTTTAACACCTATGTAGATGTAGGCATGGCTTTTACAAGGGATAAGTATAAGCTGGATTTTGATAAATTGTGCCCTGTTTTGCGATGCCATGCTGAGGATCGTTTTCTATTAAAGACAAATCTTGTTAATATCATCAACCTGGCCTATGTCCAGAAGTCGTTGATTGGTTCAATAGAGCCAAATATTGCAGCCGAGTTTAAGTTGGGCAGCTCACCTTTCTCGATCAACACAAAACTTAGCAGCAAGTTCCAGTATTCCAAGTCATCAGCCTTTGATTATAGCGTATTTATTATTTCGCCGCAAGCCACTGTCGAAGGCCGTTATTATTATAATCTGCACCGCAGAATGCTTACAGGAAAAACCGGCAATGGGCTGTCAGCAAACTACATCTCACTGGGAGCCACTTATCGGGGAGAATTTTATAATAATATGTCGCCCGGCTACAACACCTGGCAGGAAAATACTTTTGTAGGCTTAAAGGCGGGTACCGGTATTCAGCGATTAATTTCCAAACATCTGTACCTTGATCTGAGTATTGGTGTTGGATATGGCATCCAATATTCTTACGATGGATGGTCGGGAATTCATAGTAATAAAATGAGGGGAATTTTTGATTTTGAATTTGGGATAGGATATCGGTTTTAAGCGCACCCATTCATCCTGTAAAACATCAAAAGTAGGGTGGGATGATTGCGAAGATAGAGCGGAACGGAAGGCTACCGTTTTGGGACTGCCGAAAAACAACAATTCCACGATTTATTAAAATCAAAAATCTATCTTTACCCCTCAAAACAAAAAAAATGAAACGAGCTTTTCGATTCCTCTCATTTTTAATTTTGCTGTCAACACTGTCGCATACAAATCTGGGGGCAACCTCATCCGACAGCTTGCGCCATGAGCTACGGCAAGCCGGCCACGACACCACACGAATAAAAGTGCTCTTCGCCCTGGGCAGGCAGTTTATCGACGGTCCCTCCGATTCCTTGCTTTTTTATTACCAAAATGCCCTTCATATCATTCATAAAAATCTGCAAAACTATCCCGACCGGGAATCAACATCCGATGATCCGCTGCACCGCACTTTTAAAAACCTTGAGCTCCGCGCCTTAATCGAGCTGGGCATCGAATATTTTTACAGAAGCGATTACAACTTAGCCCTGGAATATTATTTTGCTGCCGCCGAGGTGGCTATTGCCCTCAACGATGTGTCTCATCTTTCGGAATGCTATGGTGAAATTGGAATAGTGTACAAAAATCAGGGAAGATATGACGAGGCACTCGATTTTCAAACCAAGGCCATCAACATCGCCTATACCCTTAACGAGCCCGACTGGACAGCGATTTGTAACAACAACATCGGGAACATTTACAAAGCCAAAGGATTTTATTCCCTGGCAATCGACTATTATCTGAAAGCCCTGAACACCTTCCGGGAAATGAATCAGCCCCGACGCATGGCAAACTGCATGCAAAGCGTGGGTACGCTGTTTTTGGAGCAACAGAATCATCAGAAAGCCCTGGAGTATTATCAGCAGGCTTTGGAAATTTCCCTTGAAACCGGCGACCGTATTCGGCAAATCAACCTGAAAATGTCTATCGGAAATACCCTGGCCGAGATGGGGCAAACCAAATTGGCAAAAAAGAATTATTTCGAAGTCTTGCAAATCTACGATTCAACGGGCTATCTGCATGGCATCGACGATTGTTACAAACTACTCGGCCTCGCTTACCTTGACGAACAAAATGCCGACAGTGCTGCCCTTTTTTTCGACAAAGCCCTGACGATTTCAAAAAAGGAAAACGACCTGAATAACATGGCTGAAATTTATGGGAAGCAAGGCATGGTTTACCTTGAGCATCGAAATTTTGATTTGGCACTTGCAATTTTAAATAAAAGTGATTCGCTGGCCAGAGTAATAGGTGCGCCGGATTTGGTGATGGATGCAGCCTTAAACCTCTATCACTTACACCAGACTCTTGGCAAAGCTGACGTAGCATTAAAACATTATGTGCATTATGCCACCATGAAGGACAGCCTTTTCAAAGAAGCGCAATACCGCGCCATTACCGAAATGGAGATAAAGTACGAAAGCGTAAAAAGCGAACAGGATATCGCAATGCTCCGACAAAAAACCACAGTGCAGGAATTAATTATCAGTCGCCGCAATCGCCTGCTTTGGTCGGCAGCTATAATTTTTGTTGTCTTGATAGTGGGTGGATATTTTTATTATCAAAACCGGCGACTCAAAGCAGTACAAAAAGCCGCCGAACTCGAAAACCGCCTGCTTCGCGCGCAGATGAACCCCCATTTTATCTTCAACTCCCTCATCGCCATACAGGGTTTTATCTACGAAAAAAACCCGGTTGAAGCCGGCGACTTCCTGGCCAAATTCGCTAATCTAATCCGCCTTACTCTCGAAAATTCAAGAAGTGAATTTGTGAGCCTCGAAAAAGAAATTGATATGCTAAAAGTGTATCTCCAACTCCAGCAAGTCAGGTATCAAGGCAAGTTTATTTTTGAAATTAATGTGGATGAAAATCTCGATCCCGAAAACCTGAAAA
Organism: Clostridia bacterium; assembly: GCA_009928785.1. Classification (GTDB taxonomy): domain Bacteria; phylum Bacteroidota; class Bacteroidia; order Bacteroidales; family 4484-276; genus SABY01. Next base: position 5,212 of record SABY01000110.1, read on the forward strand.
TCCCACCAATGCTTGCCCAGCCCTTTATCGAAAACGCCGTAGAGCACGGCATAAGGCATAAAGCTGAAAAAGGCTGTATCAAAATATTGTTTCAAAAAGAGAATAAGAACATCAGGGTAATTGTGGAGGATGATGGTGTGGGTCGCGAGGCTGCCATGAAATTGCGAAAAAAGGATAAACCGCAATCCTTGGCTATTTCCATCACACGCGAGCGGCTTAAAATCTTGGGTAAAAAATACAAACAAAAATTTATGGTGCAGGTCAGCGATCTAAAAGATGCCAACGGTCAGCCACTTGGCACTCGTGTGGAGTTAACCATGCCGGTACAGGACGATTAACAAATCACGAATAACAATTAACGATTTCCCAAAAAACCCTACCTTTGAAAGCAAATTCAAGAAGATGCTTAGGATTGCAATTATCGACGACGAACAAAAAGCCAGAGACACCATCCGCAACATTTTGCACTTGTCGCAGGCAGGCATCGAGATTGCCGGTGAAGCCGCCAATGTGGAAGAAGGCTACCAATTAATCGTTCACGAAAAGCCAAATCTGGTTCTACTTGACATCGATATGCCCGATGGCACCGGTTTCGACCTCTTGAAAAGATTTAGCTCCGTTAATTTCAAAGTAATCTTCATTACCGCTTACGAAGCATTTGCGGTGAAGGCATTTAAATTTAGTGCCCTCGATTACATCCTGAAACCCTTCCAGACCGAAGAGCTTTTGAGTACTATCCACAAAGCCGTCGAAACCATCGAAAATGAAATAAGCGAACTCAAGTTCAAAACTTTTTTGAGCAATCTCGACAAGTTGAAAAAAATTGTACTGCGAACCGCCGAAAGCATTCACATTGTTAATTTAAACGACATCATCCGCCTGGAAGCAGATGTAAATTACACACGGTTTTTCCTTGTCGATAACAAAAAATTATTGGTGTCAAAGTCGCTGAAAGAATACGATGAGATGCTATGCGAAACCGGGTTTTTCCGTGCTCACCAGTCTCACCTTGTCAACCTCGACCACATCCAGCGTTTCGACAAAACCGAAGGCGGCCATTTGGTGATGGATGATGATTCGCAAGTTCCCGTGTCATCCCGGAAGCGGGAAACGCTGTTTAAAATTTTTGAAAGACTGGGCTAGCATGGATAAAATAACTAATGTTTCCATGTAAGTCATCCGATGAATATCGCCTAAGCACTTGGAAATTATTCCAAGTATGTAGGAAAATTGCCAGGAGCAATTCATCGGATGACTGATATTTTTTCTTTGAATTGTGGAAACACAATTGTATTTTTGCAGGAATTATGTGGAAACACAATTGTGTTTCCACAATAAAATGTAAAATTCCAATAGTAATACTTTATGATAGAACGCGATATCACCGTGAAACTTATCGACTGGAAACAGCGCACGAATCGAAAACCCCTTATTATTAGAGGCGCACGTCAAGTGGGAAAAACCTGGGCTATCGAAAATTTTGCCAAAAATCATTTCAACAATTATCTAAAAATAAACCTGGAAGAACAAAAAGGCCTTTCAAAGATTTTTGAGAAAAAGGACAGTCAAAGCATTTTGGATGAGCTATCGGTATTTTTCAATATCACCATAACGGCTGGAAAAACATTGTTGTTTTTTGATGAAATCCAGGCGGTACCTGAGGCAATTGTCAATCTGCGCTATTTTTATGAGCAAAATCCGGCATTGCATATTATTGCTGCAGGCTCGCTGCTCGATCATACCCTCGACGAAATGAAATCGTCGATGCCTGTGGGACGCGTTGAGTTTAGCAATATGTTTCCACTTAGCTTCATCGAATTTTTGAATGCTTGTGGGGAGCACAGACTTGTTGATTATTTGCAGAATTTTACTTTTGAAAAACCATTTAGTGAACTCATTCACAGCAAAGCACTTGAATACCTTCGGCTATATTATTTTATTGGCGGCATGCCTGAAGCCGTGGCCACCTATCTGGAGGAAAAAAACCTAATCGACACTGGCAGAGTTCACGGGAGCATTGTTACTACCCTGCGTTACGATTTCGGGAAATATGGAAGTCGTAAGGAACAACAAATTTTGCAGGAGGTCATGGATTTTTCGGCCAATAATGTAGGCAGGAGGTTCAAATATATTTCGGTTAATGCGAACCTCAGGTCTGAGGAGATAAAACTGGCATTTCAAAAGCTTTCGCTTAGCCGGATAATTTACCTGATTAATCGCACGCTTGCCAGTGGTGTCCCCTTAGCTGCGCATATTAAACAAAACAACTTCAAACCCCTATTCATAGATATTGGCCTGGCAAATCATATCGGGAACATACAGCTTGTATCTCCCGAAGATTTAACCACCATCAACGAAGGTGCATTAGCCGAGCAGTTTATAGGTCAGGAACTTTTAACCCTCTCGGTTCCTTACCTCGATCCGGCATTGTTTTATTGGTCGCGCGAAGCAAAAAATTCGAATGCTGAACTGGATTACCTTTTTCAACACAATAACAAAATATTCCCAATCGAAGTGAAGGCCGGGAAAAGTGGTACACTCAAATCCTTGCATGTTTTCCTGCATGAGAAAAATCTAAAAACCGGCATCCGATTCAATACGGATATGCCAAGCTATGGACAACTGACGGCAAAAGTGAGAACAGGAAAGTCGGACTGCGAAATTGAATACGGGCTGGTTTCGCTTCCCTTATATATGTGCCATCGGCTGCCTGATATGTTAAATCAAATCCCGACCTGAAGTTAACAGGGTATTTGAATTTCTCGAAATCCAACAAACTTGTTAGCCACATTGGTCTTTTCATCCTCTTCCACACATAATATTTTTGAAAAGCTAAATCACAAATTACCATCGGCGAAAAGCTAACAAGTGAGACAGATATTCCAAATCAGATTCATGCTCAAAAGTATTTCAACGTTTCCATGTCCTGTGGACGATGGAAAGTTCCCCCCCCGACTTTTATTAGATTTAAAAGTCATCCGATGAATACTGCTTGAGCAAATGACACTGTGCGCATGGGAACAATGCCAATTCCTGAACTAATTCATCGGATGACTATTTTCCCCGGGACTTTCTACCGTCCGCCATTTGGCGGTCATAGAAACGTCAAATAAGTTAGGAGCCCCGCAGATACCAGCGAATAATAAGCCATCCCCGGCGAATAATCATTTGCCCATAATTTATCCATACGCCGCCATTACTTTTACAATGCAATAACAAAACAAATGCAATGACAAGGCTTATCTTCACAGGGATTATCGCAAGCAAGCATTTCATGTTTGAGCTGGCTCCTGTTGACATTGTTCATGCAGAAGCCTGCGCTAACCATAGCCAAATTTTTGTTTCAGGAAAACCCCCGTTGATTGTGCTGGAAGACCTAATAGTTGTCGAAGATAAGTTGTCGAAATTTCAATTCCTGAAAATTAGCAATTCCACCATCATCAACCTGGAGCATATTACCCATATTTCTTTTGGCAACGAAACCATCGTAAGCCTATCGGATAACTACCAGGTGGCGGTGGATAAAAACGTAGCACAACTTATGAAGAAACATTTACATAAATAGTCCAAATTTTTTACAAACCTAAATTACAATGCATTATGAAAACACTTATCTCTTTTATCAAAGCAAGCGCAGCGCTGCTAATTATAGTCGGCATCTTAGCTCCTGCTGCTTTAACAGCACAAAATCCAAAACCCGGATTTATCCCCGATGCCAGGGGCGAATATTGCATTCCATTTTCCGATTGTTCTTATGGTGATGGTTTCGAGAATTTTGCCATTCTGGATATCGACAATTATTTTTCGGGATGCAGCGATGAGGGCTATGGCGATTATACCTGGATGAATACCCTGTTGAATGCCGGAGAAAGTTACTCGCTTTATGCCGAAACTAGCTACGATGGAGATTACTTTTGTGTATGGATTGATTACAACGATGATTTCGAGTTTACGCCTGATGAACTGATTGTTGAAGATGCTTACCTTGAGTTTGGCGGCCAGCTTTACCAGGTGGAAGTGACTATTGCTGAGGATGCTCTGCCGGGAACCCATCGTATGCGTGCCAAGGCCGTCTGGGACAATTCTGCCAGCGACCCCTGCGCCAACGATTTTGATGGCGAAACCGAGGATTATACCGTGCAAATTATGGGTGACAGCGGCTTTACAGATATTGGCATCGTATCCATCGATATTCCGGAAATTCTATCCCCGGGGTCGGTTTATCCCAAAGTTACCCTGCAAAATTTTGGTTCTGTCACCTTTACACAACTGATTTCTATCATCAATAATGTAGATTATGGAACAAGTGCTTTTGTTTACGATATGCTTCCCGGCGAAGTGCGACAAATTGCCTTTGGTGAATGGGATGCACAAATCGGAGACTATACCTTTCAATCTTATTTATCATTCGCCGATGATAACCCGGATAATAATCAACTATTGAAAGATGTAGTGGTAGAAATACCGGACGTTGAGCCGCCTCAAAATCTTGTTGCTACGCTGAATGGGAATACGGCTATCCTGAACTGGGATGCGCCGGCAGGGAAAGAAATATTTGGATACCATGTTTACAACAACGGAAACAGGATTGCTAATAGTCTTAGCCAAACCACCTTTGTTGACTTATGTCTTAAAAATGGGAATTATAGCTACACGGTAACTGCAATATATGCGGTGGGCGAATCACCCCAGTCGGAGGCCGCTGAAGTTTCGGCTGACTTGTGTGAACTGACAGTGCTGGAGGAAGGCTTTGAAGCCTATAACAGTGAACAGCAATTGGTGGTGCAGGCACAAGCCCTGGGAATCGACTATTGGCATTGCTGGGGTCAGCCAGCGGGGAGTGAAGAAGATCCATATCTGGCCTCTTCGCCTGTTTATGAAGGCAATTTGTCGATGAAAATTGAAGGACTAAATGATGTAATTCTGGACTTAGACAAATTGACCGAAGGAAAGTACGATGTGAATTTTCAAATCTATGTGCCCGAAGGCTTCGATGGCTTTTTTGGAATATGGAAAAAAGTAAATGAATATGCAGGGCTTGATGTTTATTTTAATGAGGATGAAACCGGTTGGGGAATCGTTACCAATGCTGATTGGGAATCGTTTTCTTATGGTGCTGACGAATGGAATAATGTACATGTGGTGATCGATCTGGATCACGATTGGGCTAAATTGTACATTAACGAAACCATGATTAATCAGGCACAATGGAGTTTGACAGAATCGGGCGAGCAGGGGCCACTCATGCTCGATGCTATCGACTTTTACGCAGGCACAATGTGGGGTGGCACGCCCCGGAGTTTTGTCGATGCTATTATAATCAAACGCATCATCGATGAGCCGCTGCCTCCCGAAAATCTGATGGCTGAAGTAAACGAGAATTCGGTCATTCTAAGTTGGGATGCCCCCATGGAGGGGAACATTGTGTACTCGATTTTGAGAGATGGCGGAGAAATTGCAACTACCAATGCTTTGACTTTTAATGATGAAGGCCTGTCCCCCGGCGAGTACTTGTACGAAATTGCGGCCGATTATGGCCAGTGTCAGTCTCTGCCTTCTGCATCGGCAACAGCCACAGTTTATCCCACCCAGATTATCAATATTCCCGCAGGATGGTTCGGCCTATCAGGCTGCATTGATCCCACAAATCCCACCATCACAAATATTTTTCAGGAAATAGTAGATGATTTGATCATAATACAAAGTGAAAACGGCATGTACTGGCCGGGACAAAATATTAATACTCTGATTAATTGGGATTCGCACGGAGGCTACAAAATCAAAGCATTCCAAAATATTAGTCTCACCTTGCGTGGCCCATGGCTTGCCAACAAAACCCTCCAGCTTGCCGAAGGCTGGAATCTAATTCCCGTATTGAGCGAATGCGATGTGAACATTGCAGATTTGTTTACCGGGCAGGAGGTAATCGTGATAAAAGAAATTGCCGGCAACAAAATTTACTGGCCCGAATATGATATTCACAGTTTAGAATTTTTGCAATCGGGCAAGGCTTATTATATAATGATGGAAGAGGCAGGAAGCATAGATTTTCCAGAATGCTCCTTGATTTCCAGAGACGGCCATTGATTTTTCTCACTACTGTGCAATTAAAAATTATAGATTCTTCTCCGTCGGTTAGCGGAGAAAAAAACAGAAGGCTGCCCTCAACCGGGGCAGCCATAGTGTTGACATGTATAAAATAAGTGACACTAATTTAGGTGGAGATGATTTTGCCTGCCAACCACTTTATTAACATCCATTTTCTCCCTACTCATCCCTCAGGCTTTCCACCGGATTTCTTCGGGCGGCTCTGTAGGTTTGCAGACTAACAGTGAGCAGCACACCAAAAAGCGTTAAAAGGCCTGCCAGCGGAAATATCCACCAGCTTATTTTAGTTTGATAGGCAAAGTTTTGGAGCCACACTTTTACAGCATACCACGCCACCGGAGTGGCAATTGCGAAAGCCAGAATTATCCATTTTACAAAATCTTTGTAGAACAGTGTGATGATTTCACTCACTCGCGCACCGTTTACTTTGCGTATGCCAATTTCCTTGGTGCGGTTGAGGGTCATTTGATAAACCTGGCCAAGAATTCCCATAAATGTAAGAATAATGGCGATGATGGCTGCTATGGCGATAGCCAGACTTAATCGCTCATCGGTGCGGTACATGGTATCGAACTGCTGGTCGTAAAAGGTGTAATTCATAGGTTCGTCGGGCAGAAACTGATCCCACACTTTTTTCAGTTCATCTATCTGTTCGCTAACCTTGCCCGGTCGGAGCCGGATGGTGGCATAGCGTAGGTTTCCGGTTTGCGTGTCATCGGCCAGCAGTATTGCCACAGGCTTTATTTTTTGGTGCAATGATTCCACAAAGAAATTATCGGTTACCCCAATTACCTCATATCCGCCATCCCGCCCCTGATTGAAACGTTTATTTTCCAAATCCTCCCATTCATATTGCCTGAAGGCTTCCTCATTGATAATGCAAACCTGGCTCCGTTCTCCTTGTTGGAAATTGCGTCCGTTCATTATCGGAATCTCCAGCGTTTGCAGAAAATTGTCATCCACATACATGCTTTCCAGATAAACCATTTTGGCGGGTGTTTCGTCGCCCATGTTCAGATGGACGCTGCCCGGCACACCGCTGCTCAGGGTAAAGTTGCTGATCATTTTCATCTCGCTTAACTGTTGCCGCACTACCGTGTGCTGCCTGAAAGTATAGGGAAAATTCAGACGCACCAGGTTTTCTTTTTCAAACCCCAGGTCGGCATGTTTTACATAATCGAGTTGCTTGTAGAGCGAGAATGTTAATATTATCAAGGCAATCGAAATAGTGAATTGCAAAGCCGTCATTATTTTGCGGCCGCTTTGCCGGATTGCCGGAATTTTTGAAGCCGTAAGCACATTTACCGATTTGAACCGGGCAAGGATAAACACAGGGAAAACACCAACGATGATAATAATAAGCAGGATTGCCAATAGCATCAGCAATAAAAATGTGGGTGTGGTCAGCAGCTCAGCATCCAGGCGATAGTTTAGCAGATAATTGGCCGTTGGAAATATTAACTGAACCAGGCCCAAAGCGAAAACAACTGATATTATGATGCTTATTGAAACCTCCACCAGGGCGTGGGTCAGCAAATGGCCAAATTGTGCTCCGTGGATTTTCTTGATGCTGATGATTTTCAGACGCGCGTATTGCATGGCAATGTAAAAATTGATAAAATTGATAATGGAAAGTAACAATACCAAAGCACCCAAGCCTGCAAACACCCATAGGATAGAGCGGTTGCCCTTCAACATGGAGCTGTCGTTAAAAGTTGACCCGAGGTAAATCTCATCAAGGCGTTGCCAGCCAAGCGATTTTATCTCATAATTTCCTGAAGCTACAATTCCATCCAACTTTTGTTGCAGGGCTTCGGGGTCAGTGTTTGATTTCAACAACAAAAAATGATTGGCCGGATTCCAGCACTTGCCATGGTTGCAGCTTTGGCTAAAGCGAAAGGCTTCGTTTTGGGCGTTCACGAAAATATCAGCACTGATGCTTGAATTTCTTGGAAAGTCGCTCACTACGGCGCTTATCTCACCCGTCATATCATTGAGGATGGTAACGGTTTTGCCCAGCGGGTCTTCATCCTGAAAAAGTGTACGGGCCAGTGATTGGGTAATTACAATGGATTGCAAGCCAGGGAAAACTTATCGCTATTGGCCTGGACAACTTCGAGAGGGAAAATTCTGAAAAAGCCGTCGGTGGTGCAAATAATTCCCTGCGAGAGCGCAAATTGCCGGTTGGCTTTTATGGAAATGTCAAAACCGTTGGTAAGCTCCATGGTGCAAGCCGCTTCCACTTCGGGGAAATTGTTTTTAAATTCATCCGTCATCTTCATGTCAAGGCTGCTTTGATTTTCCTTAAAATCTACCACCCTGATGATTCGCTGGTGGGAGGGGAGCCAGGTATCCATGGTAGCCTCGCCGTAAATGTACAAACCAATGATGAGGCACACGGCAAAGCCCGTCGAAAATCCCAAAATGCTCAGGATCGAATAGAGCTTGTTGCGCTGTAAAATGTTAAATGCGAGTTTGATGTGATGGATTAGCATGGTAATTTGTAATTGATGGTAATTGATGGTAATTTGTTGTAATTGATTGTAATTGATGGTAATTTGTAGTAATTTGTAGTAATTGATGGTAATTGATTGTAATTGATGGTAATTGATTGTAATTGATGGTAATTGATTGTAATTGATGGTAATTTGTAGTAATTGATTGTCATTGATGGTAATTTGTAGTAATTGATTGTAATTGATGGTAATTTGTAGTAATTGATTGTAATTGATGGTAATTTGTAGTAATTTGTTGTAATTGATGGT
>SABY01000011.1 GCA_009928785.1 Clostridia bacterium
ATGCGCTGACAAAACAAGGCATCATCATCGACAAGCTAAATATTCTGATCCATTTGGGAAGTACCGAAGCAATCAAAAATTTCCTGTGCGATTTTGATGGAATTGCGCTCGTGTCGGAGAAGTCGATTGAAAAGGAGCTGCGGCTAAAAGAGCTTGTGAAAATCAACATCAAAAATATCTCTTTGAATCGTAAGTTCCGGATCGCGCTTCGGCAGGGACACCACACCTCAGCCGCAAAACTGTTTATGGATTTCCTTTCCCGGTATAGCTTTTAGTTATCCATTATAGCAATTCAGTATTTGTTTCTGGCTATAGGCGTAGTAATTTTGCAGCGTCTTAAAAAGGAGATAAAACATGAATTTCAACAGCAAACAGATCAGTACAATTTACGGTGTAATGCTTTTCCTCTGCTTTATGCCATTCGTTACGCCTCCCGTGGCGTTGGCAATCGGGATATTATTCTCACTGCTTGGAATAAAACATGCGCGGGTAGCAAGTTACACGTCGCTCTCGTTGCAGGCATCCATTGTGCTGATGGGCTTTGGCATGAACCTGACGCAGGTTATCAGCGCCTCCAAAACCGGCTTTGTGGAAACGGCCATTTCGGTTGTCTTCGTAATTGTTGCCGGACTTCTGCTGACGCGGGTGCTCAAGGTAGAGTCGCGCACGGGGCTGCTCATCAGCGCAGGTACAGCAATATGCGGTGGAAGTGCCATTGCTGCCGTGGCTCCGGTGATCAATGCAAAACACAGTGAGATTTCATTTTCATTGATCGTAATCTTTATCCTCAATGCCGTTGCTTTGATGATCTTCCCGGCCATCGGTCATCATTTCAACCTTAGTCAGCAAGTGTTTGGCAACTGGGCAGCCATCGCCATTCACGATACCAGTTCGGTGGTGGGTGCCGGCGCAACTTACGGCGCAGAAGCACTGGAAGTGGCCACTACCGTGAAGCTCATCAGAGCGTTGTGGATTATCCCGTTGTCGCTGCTAATTGCATTTGCGCAAAAAGGAAAAGGCACCGGAAAAATTAAAATCCCCTGGTTCATCGGGCTTTTTGTGATAAGTATTTTTATAGCACATTTATTCCCGGCCGGCGCCGACACCTTTGCTCATTTTAGCTGGCTGGGCAAACGCGGTATGGTGGTCGCACTTTTCCTTATCGGTTCGGGCATCTCTTTTTCCGAAGCTAAAAAGGCCGGGCTGAGAAGCTTCATATTAGGAATTGCGCTCTGGCTGCTGATCGGCGTAAGCTCGTTTGTTGCGCTTACTATTAAAATTTAGAAAGGGAGACCAGCCCCGCTTTCCCCAGCAGCGGCCCGTGCGCTGGCATCCTCTCCGTCGGCTGACGGAGGAGTTAGAGGGGGCCTTTAGTATGGGTGCCTAATTTGAACATAGGTGATAAAAAGCAGCTAAAAATTTACAATAAACAACGCTATGGAAATTGTCTGGATCATAATAATTGTATTGGCTGCAAGTCTCGTCAAAGGGATTACCGGATTTGGCTTTGCGTTGGTTTCGCTCCCGTTGCTGCTTGTCTGGTATTCGCCCAGGGAGATTATTCCTGTGTTGATTCTTTGCAACCTGATAGCTTCGGTAATCATTGTGCTCCAAAAAAAGGAACAAAAACTCGTCAGCAGGCAGTTTAGGCAGTTGATCGTATTTGGTGCAATATTCACCATTGCCGGCGTGTTGACGCTTCGCTATTTTCCCGAAGAGATCATCATCAAAATTGTAAGCATCTTTTTTATACTCCTTTCCATTTTTTCACTGGTCGGAATAAAACACAGCTTTAAATTTTCACCGTTTGCTTATAAAATTGCAGGTGCTTTTATTGGATTTTTAACGGGCAGCATAAGCATCAGCGGGCCGCCGCTGGCACTGTTTCTTCATTCGGCAAACGTCGGCAACCGGGAGTTCCGCGAAATATTTGCCTGGTTTAGCATTGCTACTTCTGTAATAGCTTTGGCAGGATATGGCTTTTGTGGTTTGTTAACGATGCGGACTTTTGAAATTTCGGCATTGTTTTTACCCATCCTTTTTGCGGGTTCTTTCATCGGGAAAAAAATCAATCGCAGTGTTCCTGTTCCGGTATTTAAAAAATCAGTTTTATATATCACGCTGGCTTCGTGTGTTTTTCTTTTGTTGAAATGATTAGAGTTATTTTCCAGATGATTGGCAATTATTCATAAATCCCATTGTTGTGGAATGGATTTCTCTCCGTCAGCCGGCTGATCGAAATGAAAATCATCATGTGATAACGGAGTGGAGGGATCGGGAATTCTGAACCTTACTCTTGCTCCTGCACGCCGCGGCAAAAAGCCTGCACCATGTAGTTGATAAATTTTCCGATGAGCACATTTTCCATCCCGTCGCTTCTTTTGTAAGCAGCCTCGGTAATGTGCAGATAACAAACATTTGGCTCTTTTCCGCAATTGTAAAGATAGCATAACGATTCGTCGGACGTAACGCCCACGGAACTCCACGCGCTGCTAAGCAAATTTTCGAGGCTGTCCACATCCAGCTCCACGCCAAATCTGTCGGTTTTTACAAAATCAATGGCGCGGCGTTTTGCTTCATCCCAGCTCTCCTTTTTTCGCAAAAAGATATCCTCGAATAGGATAGGCAAGAAGTCGGGATTTTCATTTAGTTCATCAATGATTTGCTCATTGTTGTAGGCATGTTGCAAACCCAGGAGTGCATATTTTTTTAAATAACCGGCTTCATAAGCATACCTGAACCCGTTCCCGCTGTGCCTCCCTTCGGTGGGCCGAAAATCGGCACGGGCATCCAGGTTTATCGTATTTATCGGTTGGTTGCATGCCAATGAGCAGCCTTTCAATATCGGAAAAACATTGTTGTGCCCGCCACCGATAACGAGCGGTATCTTTCCCGCCTGCACGATTTGCCGGATAACCGGAAACACCATCTCGTCGAGCTGTTCGGTTAATTTGCGCAAGGTTTCAATATCTGCGTTTTGGCTCTCTTCCATCAGGTGGCCGGTACGGATTTTTCCTAACAGCAAAAACTGATCGCCGTTTAAATCTCTGGAATTATGAATATTTACAAGGCTTTTGATGAAAGAGCGAAACGCAGAGGCTGCACCGGACATCCCATGATTTGCCCGGATGCCAATATCTTCGGCAATACCCAGAATCACAAATTTGCCCTGAAAGCTACGCAAATCGCCATCGGCAGAAACCTGCAAGGTCTGACCAAACTTTTCCTCACCTTCCCGGAAATTTATTAATGAAGTGATGTAGTCTTTTTTGAAAAACTGAACGAAGGAATGCATAGTTTTTAATTATCAATTTTTTAATAAAAACAAAGATAACGCTCTTTGTTTGGATAGAAATAGAATTTGAATATCGTACTCGGATATCTACGAAGGGATAGAATTTTTGTGTAACTTCTATTTCAATACCTTCATTTTCCGGGCATCTGTGGTTTGCCCGTTGATGCTGATGGAATAGAAATATTCCTATCATTGCAGCTATGAAAAAATATGCGTTTACCGAAGAACAGCAGCGTGTGTTGCGGTGTACCGAGGATTTTGTAAAGGAGCAGCTTTCCGGTGCGGAGGGCGGCCACGACTGGTGGCATGTGGTGCGTGTGCGCAATACGGCGCGGGCACTGGTGAAACATGAGGAGGCGGATGAGTATGTGACGGAGCTGGCGGCGCTGCTGCATGATGTGGCTGATGCCAAATTTTATGGCGGTGACGAGGAAAAAGGGCCACTGCTGGCCGGTGCTTTTTTGGAATCGCAACACGTGACGCCAGAAGTAAGGGAGCATGTGCTGAATATCATCCGCCATATGTCGTTTAAAAACAGCCTGGAGGGACGAAGATTTTATTCGGCTGAGCTGGCGGTGGTGCAGGATGCCGACAGGCTGGATGCGATGGGCGCTATCGGCATAGCTCGCGCTTTTAATTATGGCGGATTTAAAAACCGGCCGCTCTACAATCCGGCAATAGCGCCACAACAGCAAATGACCAAAGAGGAATATAAAAACAGCGAGGCGCCAACGATCAATCACTTTTATGAAAAGTTGCTGCTGCTCAAAGATAAAATGAATACCGCCGCCGGACGCGCAATGGCCAGCGAGCGTCACGATTTTATGGTACGGTTTCTTGAGCAGTTTTATAAAGAGTGGGAGGGGGAGTAAATTTTCCGTACAGAACACGATTATCATTACTTTTGTCAGCCTGCGCGGTTGACGAAAAAAATAAATCCGGATTAAAATTCCCGAAAACCAACCAACGACAGATCATCTAAAAAACATAACATTATGAATCTGCCCGAAGAAATCACCAACCTGTTGGATCATTGCCGCAACTATGGCTACGACCTGCTGCTGGAAACCGGCGAGTTGTTTCCGTTTGGCGCCCTCACGGATGCAACTGGCCGCACCCATCACCGCGAGGAAGAAATAGACCCGAAACACATCCCCAGCAACGGGCAAATCATGGAACGGCTGCTCGAATATTTCCAGACACAATTAGACCAGCACGCGGCACGGGGTTATGCCATAGCCTACGAAGCCAGCGTGCAGCTCGACGAAAACACGCACACCGACGCCCTGGCGGTGGATATTCGTTACCAAGACAATGATGAGCTTCCGATGTTTTATTTTCCGTTCAGTATGGAAGGAGAGGATCTGGTGCGTTTTGGTGAGGCGTTTGCTGTGAAGCGGGAAACACCACAGTAGAGGCGCATGGCTGAGCATCTTTACATTCACATTTTTATGTGAATCAATAAAAAACCACCAGAGCCTCGCCGGTGTCGTCACCATAGGTTTTATAAAAAGGAACAAAAACTTCCGGCAGACTTTGCGCGCGGTGAGTAATCTGCAGAGCTGATATCCATTTATTTACGAGGGGTTTTCCCATATCCTTTTTTGAAACCACCAATATTGCTTTTCGATCAGTAGCAGCAGCCGTGGGTTTTGATAAAGAATCGATATTAATAAACCGGAGGTTGGGCGGCAGATAAAACCGTGCGGGCAAACCATTCCAGGGATCGTAGGGATTGGCATTGCCAGCATAATAAAGATCGGCAGGCACGTGCTTCACTATTTGGTTTATCGTTTTCATGGCTTCTCCCCTACCCGACCCAGCCGGCGAAAAGCTTGCAGGGATCACTGCAATAAGATTTATCAATCCTATCAAAATTAAAACCACCAATAATACTTTTCGGATTGCCAACACTTTGAGCCGCATGCCTACAGCAGCTATTGCAAGATATACTACCACCGCGACAAAGTTGGCCAGCGGAAACAGAAACCGCACTTCTTTATGCGGGATCAGGATATGTATTAATAAGTAGGGCGTTATGATCCAAACAAACAGACTCTTTGGTTTCGTGATAACCAACCCCGCTACTGCTGCCAGAATGACGATACCCAAAGGAAAAAACGCATAGCGAAAAATATAGAAAAAATAGTAGTACCACGGAGCGGTACCAAAGGCAGCAGGATCGCTCTGTAAAAGGGTTTCATTAAAATAATTCCACGGAACAAACGCCAGCGCTTGATACCACCAACTATCGAGCGCTACGCCCGCCAAAACAATTGCGAAGCCTGCTGTGATCAATGGAATGAATTGTCGCAGCCTGGTTTTGTTGATTAGCAGCAACCACAGCAGCAAGCCCGCTGAAGCAAAAGCTGTTTGGTAGCGGAAAAGAAAAGCCAGGCCTAAAAGCAAACCGGCTGCTGCATAATGCCGCTTTGATATTTCCGGCCTCACCACAAAACCAGCCGCTGCCAGCAGCATAAGCCCCGACCAGGTTTCGGACGAAAACCGCACGTTGAGCATTGGCAGAAACCAAATAAAAAATGAGAAGAACAAAAACCACGACCAATGGCGCGGCCGGATGAGATGCCTGACGGAACGGGTAAAGAACCAGATGACAGTTATTGCAAATAGTGCGGTGAGCAAACGCAGGATAAATGTTGTGGTAAAAGGATTGGTGCAGCCTGCCAATTGACAAACTTCCATCACCAACCACGCCAGCGCTGGCTGAAGCGCCGGACGAATTTGCGCCGCATGCTCCCACGCCAGACTCTCCTGTGGCACCAATCCGGCTTTGGCCGCCGCAAATTCGATGATCTGGTAATGCTCGTCGCCGTGCATCCATCCGCTGCTGTACCATGCCGTGGCAGCGTAGAAAAATAGCGCTGCTAAAACGATCCATTGTTCGGTTTTGGTAGTTGCCAATTTTTGTCTATTTATCAAAATGAGGCTTTTAAAGCTGCCGGCCAAAATAGACAGAATTTAATAAACTATAATTCATTTTCTTCATCAGTCACACCGTGAATCCTGCTCAAAACCTGAAACAATAGTCCTGAAAAAAGTGATTAGCTCATGAGTTATTCACGGTGTGACTATAAGCAACTTTAGCAGGAGTTTTATGCGACAATCGCCTGGGATGATTCATGTTATAACTTTTTAATCCGTAAGTTTCGACCTTAGGCTGCCCGTTGCATGGGCTTTAGCTTACACGCTCGCCTTAACAATCTTTCCACTAAAGCAAATGCCGTAGCGGCAAAATAAGCCACTCAAAAAATCGCTGTATTCTCGGACGGCGCATCCAGGCATCGTAGTCGAAAGGCTCGCACATGCGCATGGTTTGGATGATGTGTTCGCTTATCATGCCGGCAATGTGGGCATCGTGGCCGGTAAGCAGTATTTCGTGCATATAACGGAAACTGCGGTAGTCGAAATTGGGCGACCCCAGACAAAATATTTTTTCGTCCACCAGCAACAACTTTGCGTGCAGGTTGTGAATGGTATAATATAAAAACTGGATATTGTGGCGGTGCAGCATCTCCAGGTAACGCCCGTGCAGGAGGTTTACCATGCGCACGTCGCTGTGTCGCGGAATAATCACACGCACCTCCACTCCACGGGCCACGGCATCTATCAATGCTTTGCGCAGATAAAAGCCCGGCAAAAAATAGGGGCTTTCGATAGTGACGGATCGTTTGGCTTGTCGTATCAAATATTCATAACGCTTCTTTATCTTTTGCCTGGTGATGCTGGGCACGTCGCGCAAAATTTCCATGTCCTGGCATCGCATAATGCGCGTATAGTGCCGGCGGTAGCGGATGTAGCTGTTGTAGATTTTAAAGTCCTGATAAAAAATCTTCTTAAAATTGACGGCAATATCGCCGTAAAGGCGCAACATACTTTCGCGCCATATCAGGTTGTAATCGGTAATGTTGGAAGAGCCGATGTAGGAAATTAGGTCGTCGATGATGAGCAGCTTGCGGTGGTTACGGCGGTGGCTTCGGGTAAAGAAGTCGATGTTGATTTTTATCTTTTGAAAAAAACGCACCTCACCACCTGCTGCCAGAAGCTCTGCAAAGAAGTCGTCGGGGATGCCGCTGCCGCCCCATGAGTCGATGAGTAGCTTCACCTCTACGCCTGCTCTGGCTACCGCCGTGAGCGCGTCTCTGAAACGCACACCCATAATCTGATGGCCAAACTTGTACATCTCGATAAAGACATACTTGCGCGCCGCCAGTATGTCGTCGAGCATGGCGTTGTAGTATTTTATCGGATCGTCGTAAAGAATGGTGCCGGCCGTCTCTGCGTTCACTATAAAATTTTTATAAGTTTGGCCAAAAGTAGGAATTATTCCTCTACAAAAAATATCCCGCCGCCATCAAAAGGCGTTTCGCTGGTAAGCCAGCGGATTCGACATCCCGCAGCAGCGGCAAAGGCTTCTATTTCGGCGCTTTGCGCAATGCTGCCACGACCAGCCAGCACATACACGGTGTCCGTCCAAAAGCCACAGCAGCCGCCAAAAAATCCATGGCCGAAGTCTGGTAACCTTACTGTGCCCGGATCGACAAAAAAAGTCTTTATCCCGGCCTGATTCAAAACCCTTTCGATACCGGTATCAGAAATCAGGGCATGCTCCTCTCCCACCATCATCAGGTTGCAACGCGTGTAGCCTTGTTTTACGGCAAGTAATTTTTTATTAATACAAAGATTTTTGATGGTTTGGTCAGTGATGACCGGTGGGTGAATCAGGTAATTGCGCGTGGCTACGGCATTGTATTTCGCTGTAGCGGGATATTGCTTTCCCAAAAGTTGCTCGCCGCGAAGGACTTTTATTCCATGTGCTGACAATGTTTCAAAATAACGATCTGGTAGGTTGGGTGCCACAACCAACTCCTGCCCCACCCGGCAAAAGAAAATATCAGGATGCCCCGAAATGGCCGGATATACAATACCTTCGGTAGTAAGTTCCAGCAATTGCCCTATTGCGCTAAGCGCCTCTTTGGCCATGGCCGGTATTTTGGCGTCAACGATAATCAACATAAAAATCACGGTTTTTCAATGCAGCATCTGCTACAAAACGTACTTTCTTAAAATGCGTTTCCAGCATCCGCCGGTTGGCAGCCTTGTGGCCAATGGCGGCATTGCGCGCCGAAGCGGCCACATAAATCATCACCTCATCGCAGTTTCCGGGATGTTCTATTAGCACCAGCTTTTGCCGCCATAGCTCTGTATGCACCAGTTCACCAAACGAAACATGAAAAGGGCCTGCCACCAGCGCGCTGCCATCCAGCAATCCTGCAGAAGGGTGCAAACCCAGCCGGATGATATTGATGCCGGCGCTTTCAAAAATCGGCACCAGCGTAGCCACCTGCTCAACAGCCTCCTGCAAACTTTGGGGAATATATTCGCCGCGCATATACAAATCGGCAAGTGGAGTTCCAAGCACCACCACAGCCGGATAAATACGCACATCGTTGGCACCCATCTCCACAAACTTTTTGGCTGTTGCCAACGTTTTTTCTGGTGTATCACCGGGCAAACCGGTCATCATCTGCAAGCCCAACCGCAATCCGGAGGCTTTTATTTTATGCGCCGCCCTATCAACACATGCCGCATCGTGACCACGCTCCGAAAGCCGAAGCACCTCCTCGTCCATCGACTGCGCGCCAAGCTCTACCGTTCCTACTTTCATCTTTAACAGCAGCTCCAACACCTTGTCGTCGATCATATCCGGCCTTGTCGAAAGACGAATGCTCTGCACATCACCGGAAGCCACAAAAGGCTGCACCGCGTGTAGCAATTTTTCTTGCCGCGCCAACGGCAATCCTGTAAAAGTACCACCAAAAAATCCCACCTCTATCTGAGCATCCACTGGCAGCGTAGCCAAATGATTACGAATAATTTCCTTTACAGCAATGGCATCGGGCACCGCACTATGGCCGGCAATGGCGTGTTGGTCGCAAAAGATACATCGGTGCGGACACGCTTGCATCGGGATAAATATCGGTATGGTAAAATGGCGCATGTGTTACGGATTCTGCTCCGGGCGCTGCTGCGCAATCTCATTCAAACAGTCGGGACACAGACAACCGGTGTATTTGTCGGTAAGTTGGGTAAGCTTGTCGGGCGGCACAAATACACTGTAGCACCAGCACTTGCCCGACGGGCTGCACGCGAAATCTTTGCCGCATCGCTGACATTGCGTCAACTCCGGGGTGGGGTGGGGGTTATTCGTCATCGGTATCCAATGTTACGCTTACGCTGCCAACCTTGCCGCCCAGCGGCGGATTCATCTTCGCTATCCTGATGCGTGCATGTGTAATCTGCGCAAACTGCGCCATCACCGCGTCCAGAATGCGCCGCCCCACGTGCTCGAGCAGGTTCGACTTTTTGACCATCTGCGCTTTGGTCACCAGATACACCTCCTGGTAATTGATAGTTCGGTTCAGCTTGTCGCTGGCCTCCGCCTGGCGCGTATCTGTTTCCAGCATCAGGTCCACCACAAAACGTGTCCCGATAATCTGCTCCTCACTAAAACAGCCGTGATAGGCAAAAAACTCCATTCCTTCAATCGCGATCTTTCCCATAAAAACAATTTTTTAATAATGATATCAGTCTAAAAAGCCGTAAGACCCCTAAATCCCCTAAAGGGGACTTGTCCAAACTTCTGATTTTTAGTATTTCTCCCGCCAGTTGACGGATCAGTGGTAAAAAGTACTAAAAATCAGAAGTTTTTGAGTTTTTATACTAAACTCAATAATCCTTTTTAATAATTTTTAGGCGCAATGCGATTCGCGTTAATTCGCTCGTTTCGCGGTAATTCGCGGGTTCTGCGGATTCTGCCATTATCTGGATATTTTATGGCAACTGCCGCAGCGCCGTTTCAATTCGTTTCTGCACTTCTTTTTTTCCCAGAAGCTCAGCAATCTTCATCAGGTCAGGCCCAAAGCTGCCACCCACCAGCACCAGTCGCAGTGTATTCATGGCCACGCCCATACCCGTGCCGCTTCGCTCCAAATATTCGACAATAGCTGTTTTTATCGCTTCAGCTTTATAATCCGAAACATCATTAATTACTTGCTTCAAATCCTGCAAAAGAACAGGGGTGGTTTCTTTCCATTGCTTCTTCACAACCTTTTCATCATAAGTCGTGGGCGCCTCAAAAAAGAAATAACTCTGATCCCAAAGCTCCTCCACAAAAGTCGCGCGCTCTTTTACCAACGAAACTATTTGTTTAATAAATGCTGCGTTTGCATCAACACCTTTTTCCTTTAAAACATCTTCATAAAGCCCGGCTATCTCTTCGTCGGTGCGCGCCACCAGATACTGATGGTTAAACCATTTGGCTTTAGCCGGATCAAATTTAGAACCCGATTTCCCCACACGTTCTATTGTGAATTGTTCCACCAGCTCATCCATCGTAAATATCTCCTGTTCGGTGCCGGGATTCCAACCAAGCAGCGCCAGCATATTTACGAAAGCATCGGCAAAATAACCGGCTTCGCGGTAGCCACTCGAAATGTCGCCGCTGGCCGGGTCTTTCCATTGCAGCGGGAAAACCGGGAACCCAAGCCGGTCGCCGTCGCGCTTGCTTAATTTCCCATTACCATCAGGCTTGAGCAGCAGCGGCAGGTGTGCAAACTGTGGCGGCTGCCACCCAAAAGCTTCGTACAACATCACGTGGAGCGGCGCTGAGGGCAGCCACTCTTCGCCGCGTATTACATGGCTTATCTTCATCAGGTGGTCGTCCACAATATTGGCCAAATGGTAGGTGGGCATTCCGTCGGATTTAAAAAGAACTTTATCGTCGAGCTGATCCGACTGCACCTCCACACGGCCACGAATCAGGTCATCCACCACAATGGTGCGTCCTTCGGGCATTTTAAAACGAATCACAAAATTATCGCTTGTACTCAGCCGCTTTTGCACCTCGTCAACTGCAAGTGTCAACGAATTTTTCATCGTGCTCCGCGTCGTGGAATCATATTGCTGGCTGCTGGCTGCTGCGGCTTTCTGCCTTTCGCGCAATGCCTCCAGCTCTTCGGCAGTATCAAAAGCATAATACGCTTTGCCTTCTTCCACCAACGTGTCGGCATATTGGCGATACAACTCCTTTCGGTCGCTTTGGCGATAGGGGCCAAAGCTGCCGCCCACATCGGGGCCTTCGTCGTAAAGAATGCCTGCCCAGCGCAACGATTCGATGATGTATTCTTCGGCTCCGGGCACATAACGGTTTTGGTCGGTATCTTCGATGCGCAGAATAAAAGCGCCCTGATGGCGCCGCGCAAAGAGATAATTGTAAAGCGCAGTGCGCACGCCACCAATGTGCAGCGGACCGGTGGGGCTGGGAGCAAAGCGCACTCTGACATTCTTCTGTTCGATCATAAATTCAGCCTTTCGTCGTATTAATTTTTTAGCCGGCAAAGATAATGTTTGACGGGGATTGGAACTTCCTGTACGTGATTATGTGGCTAAAGCAGAAGGGTAGGGGAGATTTTTTAATTCATCATCAACAAAGAATCAGCGAAAAGAATAAATACTAAATTTCATGTACCTGAAATTTGTATTGCAACCATCTTTTCAATAGCACATCATACACTTGATATTGCTTTTGCCCGTTCTCGCCCGGATCACTGTAAATCATCTCTTTTTGTTCCAACGACTGAAGCGAGCGCAAAACCGACGCTGAGCTGCCGAGTTTGTATTTATTTATAAACCCCATAGATGTAGGTGATCCAACTTTTTCCTCAAGGCCTATGGCCATCAGTAGGTTCCACTGTGGCTTGGTGAGTAATTCGCGATATTGAAAAAATACGATTTCCTGCTCCTCAAGAATTTTGATGATTTCCCGATTCAAATCCTTTTCGGTTACCTCTTTCGGAGCATTGGCAAATAACCTGTTACAGATTAGTTGAACGTAATAGGTATGCACAGATGCCCACTCTAATGCATCTTCAACCACTTCCGGCGAAATACTTCTTTCGGCCTCCTCAAACTTTTCGATGATAAACTGCTTGTAGCTGTCTTTTACAATAGAACCAAAATGCAGAATTTGAGTACTCCTGTAAAATGGTCGACGGGAATCTGAAAACAGCTCGGTTATTAAGTGCCGCTGGCTACCTGAAAAAATGAAAACTACATTGGTAAGCGTTTGAATAATTGACCGCAACCAGGCATCAGTGTTTTTTTCGGGATACGCGAGGATTTGCTGAAATTCATCTACAGCAATAACCACCTTTTGGTCGAGATTATTCAGGAATTTTAGCAATGCATCGATGTTTTTATCAGCATCGTTTTGAGTGCCTGTGATGCTTACCTGCGGATTGCCGGTTAATGGATCAAAACTAATTACCGGACGCAAGGTTTTAATGAAATCCCAGATTTTTTTTCCAATGGGTGACTTTTCAGGCACTGCATTTACAATGGCTGTTGAAAGTTCTTTTACAAATGCCGTTTTATCATTAGTAGGTAAAATATCTAAATAAATTGGCAGCATCTCCGATTTCAGCTTCTCCAAAACATGATGTATTAATCCTGTTTTACCCATACGGCGGATGGCTGTTAAGGTCATAGAATTTCCGCTCAGGAGGCCTGAAACAAGGATTTGGGTTTCGGTTTCTCTGTCACAAAAGAATTCCTCACCCAAATAATAATTTGTTGGGAATGGATTATTTTTCATGGCGTCAAAAGTAACTAACATTTTGTAACTTACATTTTGTAAGTTACAAATTGTTACCTGGAGAATCCGCTGACTTATTAATAAAAAATCTCACCCGCACAATCCAGTGTCATCATTTTATTTTAATTTTGGTAATTAATTTATAAAAACCATCTATCATGAAAAAATTTATCATCCTTGCGTTGTTCTCGTGCCTTACACTGGCAACACGCAGCAACCCGCTCCCTGCAGTTGATACCTCACGTATCAACGGCACATTAGTGCTTACCGTTTTATTCAGCGACCCTACTATGGGACTCGATTATGGCTATCTTTTGGGCGACCGCCTTTACAATGTTCTCGAAAATTATGTGGTGAATACGGCCTTTGGCGGTGCAGCCTCTTATAACTACGCGCGTCAGATTTTTGACCAGCGTTTCGTGGTGAGTGAATATTACACCGAATTTGCCACGAACATGATCCTGGGAATGACTTATGGCGGCTTCCAGGTTTACTCGCCAACGTTGGGTCGCGAGTTCACTTACCAGGACGTACTTTTGGCCAACGCAATCCCCGATATGACAGCTTTTGGGCTTACACAAACTACCGGCCCGGGCTGCTCCGATCTGATGTCGTGGGGAACAGCTACTGCCAACGATCCACAGCTTAATGGTGGCATGGTAATATGCCGCAACCTCGACTGGGACGACGACCCATTACTTATCGAAAACGCGCTGATTACTGTTTGGTTTAATGAAGGTTTTAACCAACGTATCGTCACCTTTGGCTTTGTAGGAATGATTGGCGCTTTGTCGGGAATGAATGATGATGGAATTGCCACTTTCCAGAATATGGGCAACTACAGCAGCTCGCCGGTGGGTACGGGCTTTTATCCCGTTAATCTGGCGCAACGCGACGGGCTGGAACATTACGACTTCAACGGCGATGGCATTTGTTCGCCCCGCGATGTAACCGACGCGGTACGTTCGCATCCCATGGCAGCAACTTTTATCATTAATACGGTAGGCCCCACCAACCTTGAGTTTCCAGCCGAAATTCTCGAAATCCACAACACATTTGGCGATACCATCCGCACAGCCGTGCACAATCCTGAGTTCTTCGGCGACAACCTGGTTTCTACCAATCATTTCCGATTGCTCAAAAATCCAAGCTATTGTGCACGCTACAACCGCATTTCCGATTCCATCCAGGCTTCAACAGATTTCACCATTGCCCGCAACTGGCGTGTATTGCAAACTGCCGGCGTGCCCGGCAATTTACAAACAATACAATTTATACCTGCCACCAAATTGATTCGCTTTTCGATGGCGCGTCCGGGAACCCCAGCCTATCAGATAGAACCTACAGAAGTATCGATGTATGGATTACCGGTTTCCATCATAGAACATGCTGCAAAGCACAAAGGCGTATTTTCGGTGGCACCAAACCCTTGTCGTACGCATACTAATTTACTGATAGCAGCAGCTACCGGAGATAGAATTACAATAGAAATTTCTGATGCCAATGGAAATTCTATTTACACGCATCATGATGTAGCAAAAGCAGATGGCGATAATAATGTAACCTGGAACACGAGCCATTACCCGTCGGGTGTTTATCTGTGCAAAGTATTGGTGGCGAACAATAAAACACGCAAAAACGTTAGTGAGGTTCAGAAAATTCTGGTTTTAAAATAATACCCAGCAACTGACCGTTCTCACTTGCTGCTTATTTGGGTATTATTGAGGGATTTATTAAAGCACTTTGCGTGATTTTGTTATTATGACCGACAACTACACCATCCTTATCGGGAAACTCGATGCCTTCGTACGTAAGTATTACAAAAATCAGATTATCAGAGGTTTGTTGTACAGCGTAGCTGTGCTGCTATTATTTTTTCTTACCATAACTTTTCTCGAGTTTTTTGCCTGGTTCGGAACCACATTTCGCACTATTATCTTTTACTTGTATCTCATTGTCAGCGCGGTTATTATTTTCAGGCTGATTTTGATTCCTGTTTTTAAGTTGTTCAAAATAGGAAAAATCATTTCGCACAAGCAGGCAGCTCAAATTATCGGAAAGCATTTTAAAGATGTGGATGATAAATTGCTCAACACATTACAGCTTAAGGAATTATCTAACATACAACAAGGCGACACAGCGCTCCTGCGCGCCAGCATCGACCAACGCATCGCCCGCCTGCAGCCTATTCCATTTGCCAGCGCTATCGACCTTAGGGCTAACCGAAAATATCTAAAGTACGCCATCACACCGGTGCTTATTCTGGTGGTATTTCTCTTTGCTGCTCCTGGCGTCATTACTGGTCCAACGGCCCGCATCATTAATCACAACCAATATTTTGAGCGCGAGGCGCCATTCCGTTTTGTAATCCAAAATGAGGAATTGCTGGCCGTTCAGCAGGAAGATTTTACATTAGACCTGCTAATTGACGGGGGCACATCGCCGGCCAACGTGATGATAGAGCAGGGGAGTTCTTCGATGAAAATGAAGAAAGATGACAACGTTCATTTTAGTCATACTTTTCGTAATCTAAACGAAGATGTTACATTCTCCTTTGAGGCCGAAGGTTTTCGTTCAGAAAAATATACGCTCACAGTCCTTCCAAAGCCCATCATTCTTAGTTTCGATACCGAGATTGCCTATCCTAAATACATCGGAAAAGCCAACGAAACGCTCGAAAATACTGGTGACCTGGTTGTTCCGGAGGGAAGCCGTATTCGATGGAAATTCTATACCCGCGACGCCGAAGCCATTCATATCAAATTTACCGACAGCAGCCATCAACTCTACCAAAGCGCTGGTAATGTGTTTGCTTACGAAAATCAATTTTTTAAAAGTCAGCCATATTCAATCAGTATTAGTAATCAATATCTGACGAATAACGATTCGCTACTTTTTGCAATAAGCGTAATTCCTGACATTTATCCAACCATCAATATTGATGAATTTACAGATTCTGCCGCCACCGACCGCCTCTATTTCAGAGGTTTGTTAAAAGATGACTATGGTTTTAAACGGCTGGCATTTTATTTTCGCGTAAGCGGAAAAGATTCAAAACAGGAAAAACCATACGAAGTGATGAGTTTACGGCTGCAAAATCAAACGACTCAACAACAGTTTTTCCATGCCTTAGATCTGGTTGCACTTGAGCTAACGCCTGGTGATGAAGTAGAATATTATTTCGAAATATGGGATAACGATGGCGTAAATGGCAGTAAATCAGCTCGTTCGCAGAAATTGATATATAAAACAGACTCCTTTGAGGAGCTACAGGAAAAAGCCCAGGCCGCCAGCACCGAGATAAAAGACGATATGGAAAGCGCGATGAAAGACCTAAAACTCTTGCAGCGCGACATCGACGAATTGAATAAACAGCTCTTTGAAAAGAAATCTATTTCATGGCAGGAAAAGCAGCAAATAGAAAACCTGCTCACACGACAAAAAAACGTTAGACAACGGCTGGAAGATATGCAGAAGCTCAACGAACAAAAACTGCAAAACGAAGAGAAGATGAACAATACCAGCGAAGAACTCCTCGAAAAACAGCGCGAGCTTGAGAAGATGATGAATGAGCTAATGACCGACGACATGAAAAAGATGATGGAAGAGATTCAAAAACTCCTCGACGAGCTGGACAAAGATAAAGTGAACGAAATGATGCAGGAGATGAAGATGAGCAACCAGGAACTGGAGGAACAACTCGACCGCAACCTGGAGCTTTTCAAACAGCTCGAATTTGAAAAACAACTGCAGGAAACTATTGATAAACTGAAAGAACTTGCCGAAGAGCAGGACAAACTTGCCGAAGAAACCAACAAAAATAAAGAAACGGGTGACAACGAGGAAATGAAAGAAAAGCAGGAGGAGCTAAATGAGAAATTTGAAGAATTAAGAAAAGATATAGAAGAACTTAACGAGAAAAACGAAGCGCTGGAATCACCCAACGAAATGGACGATACCAAGCAGGAAGAAGAAGAAATTCAGGAATCGATGGAGGAAAGCAGTGAGCAGCTCGAGCAAAACGAAAACTCGAAAGCTACGCAGAGTCAGAAAAAATCATCGCAGAAAATGCAGGAGCTTTCGCAGAAAATGCAACAAATGATGGAGGCCATGCAGATGGAGCAGATGGGAGAGGATGTGAACGCTTTGCGCGAAATACTGGAAAATCTCATTCAAATCTCATTCGATCAGGAGGACCTGATGAATCTTTACGCCGAAATGTCGAACAGCGATCCCAAATACAATCAAACCATAAAGGATCAAAAAGATATGCGCGATGATATGGAAATAATCGCCGACTCTTTGAAGGCATTGGCCAAGCGCCAGATCATGATCAAACCTTTTGTGATAAAGGAACTCACGGCTATCGACAACTATTTTACAACGATTCTTGAATCAATGGACAACCGCCAAAAGGGTCTTGCTTTGCGCGATCAGCAACTGGCCATGACCAGCATCAATAATCTGGCGTTGTTGCTGGGCGAATCGTTGCAGCAGATGCAGCAGCAAATGATGTCGATGCAATCGAGTGGCAAATCATCGTGTCCCAATCCAGGGAAGCCCGGTGGCGCCCAACAAATGAAGTCGATGCGCGGCTTGCAGGAACAACTGAACCAACAATTGCAACAACTTAGAGATGGCCAGAAACCCGGCAAGCAAGGCCAACAGGGACAGCAAATGAGCGAACAACTGGCCCGCATGGCAGCACAGCAGGCTGCTATTCGCCGACAGATGGAAGAATTTAGAGATGAACTAAAAGGCGAAGGACGTTTTAGCGATGGCAATATCTCCAAGATAATCGACGACATGGAGAAAACAGAAAAAGATATTGTGAATGACCGCATCACGCAGCAAACCCTCGAACGTCAGCAGGATATTCTTACACGCCTGCTCAAGTCAGAAAAAGCCGAGCAGGAGCGCGAAGAGGAGCAACGTCGAGAATCGAAAGAGGCCAGAGATATCACACCGCAAAATCCAGGGGAATTTTTTGAATACAACAAGATTAAAAATCGGGAAATGGAATTACTGAAAACCCTTCCTCCCAATCTGAAACCTTTCTATAAAAACAAGGTTACCGAATACTTCTATCGCTTCGAGTAATCCAACTCCACAGGTATGCCAGCTACAATTTCCTTTTACAACGAAGATACCGACTATCTGCTTAAACAAAAATTGCTGATTCGCGGATGGCTAACGAAGGTCATAGCTAACGAAAGTTTTAAAACGGGAAACATCAGCATCATACTCACCCGTGACGAATACCTGGGAAAGATGAACAAAGATTACTTGCAACACGACACTTTAACGGATATCATCACTTTCGACTATAGCGCGGATGGAATTATTGCAGGAGACTTGTTTATCAGCGTTGACAGAGTTAGGGAAAACGCTGCTGTTTACTCCCGAAACGTTGCTGAAGAATTGCATCGGGTCATCGTTCATGGCGTTTTGCATTTGTGCGGCTATGCGGATAAAAAACCATCAGAAAAAAAAACCATGACACGCAAAGAGGATCACTATCTCTCCCTTAGACCCGACAGACTAAGGGATGCCGGGTAGTGTTCCACGTGGAACAATTTGGAACAGGATGTTTGAAACTTATGATATAATAGTGGTTGGTGCCGGTCACTCAGGATGTGAAGCAGCGGCAGCGGCAGCCAATATGGGCTCCAAAACTTTGCTCATCACCATGAACATGACCAACATGGCGCAGATGTCGTGCAACCCGGCCATGGGCGGCATTGCCAAGGGTCAGATTGTGCGCGAAATAGATGCCCTGGGCGGATATTCTGCCATCGTTACCGATCACACACGCATTCAATTTAGGATGCTCAACAAGAGCAAAGGCCCCGCCATGTGGAGCCCACGCGCCCAAAGCGACCGCATGTTGTTTTCGATAAAATGGCGCGAAATGCTCGAAAACACGCCCAATCTCGACTTCTGGCAGGACACAGTTGTGGATCTTATGGTAAAGGATAATCGTGTAACCGGAGTTAAAACAGCGATGGGGCAGGAAATTTCAGCGAAAGCTGTAATCCTTACCAACGGCACATTTCTAAACGGGATCATTCATATTGGTAAAAAACAATTTGGTGGTGGCAGGATAGGGGAGAAGTCGTCGGTTGGCCTTACCGAACATCTGGTAAAACTGGGCTTTGAATCGCGCCGCATGAAAACAGGAACTCCTGTTCGGGTGGATGGTCGCAGCCTCGACTTTTCGAAAATGGACGAACAAAAAGGCGACGAAAACCCACAGCGATTTTCGTTTACCGATACGCCCAACCTCACGCGCCAACGCAGTTGCTACATCACCTACACCAACACCACGGTTCACGACACACTGCGCACCGGTTTTTTGGATTCTCCCATGTTTACAGGACGCATCGAAGGAATCGGACCGCGCTATTGCCCTTCGATAGAAGACAAAATTGATCGCTTTTCTGATAAAAACAGTCATCAGCTTTTTGTAGAGCCAGAGGGCTGGAATACCAACGAATATTATGTAAATGGTTTCTCGTCTTCACTGCCGGATTATGTTCAGTTTGCTGCTTTACGTAAAATCCCGGGCTTTGAAAATGCTAAGATTTTCAGACCGGGCTATGCCATCGAATACGATTACTTTCCGCCGATGCAGCTTAACTTTACACTTGAAACCAAACTTATCGAAAATTTATACTTTGCCGGACAGATAAATGGAACTACCGGGTATGAGGAAGCCGGCGCGCAAGGAATTATTGCCGGAATGAATGCCCATCTGAAACTTAACGAAAAACCAGAATTTGTTCTCAAACGTTCCGATGCATACATCGGGGTGCTGATAGATGATTTGATTACAAAAGGAGTGGACGAACCTTACCGGATGTTCACCTCGCGTGCTGAGTATCGCATTTTGCTGCGCCAGGATAATGCCGACGTGCGGCTTACGCCAATGAGCAATGCTGTTGGTCTTGCTAATGACGACAGGTTGAAACGTGTGATACAAAAACAGGAGATCATATCCAATCTCAGGCATTTTTTGAAAACAGCAAGCATAGCTCCCGACGAAATCAATGGCTATCTTGAAACCATTGGCTCAACTCCGTTAACACAGAAAGTGAAGCTTGAAAATCTGATTCTGCGCCCCGAAATCGCTTTTGAAGAACTTACAAAACAGGTTCCTGCAATCCAGAACTATCTGGAAAATAATGTGACAGAATACAAAGATGAAGTGTTGGAATCTGCTGAGATATTAATAAAATACGATAACTATATTCAGAAGGAGCAGGAGCTTGCAGGCAAGATTTCGCGCCTTGAAGATATCAGGCTCAATGATGACTTTGATTATCAAAAACTAAAATCATTAAGTTTTGAGGCGCGCGAAAAGTTAACGAAAATTAAACCTCGAACCATTGGCCAAGCCTCGCGAATTAGTGGTGTAAATCCTTCTGACATCTCTGTATTGATCGTTTACTTAGGCCGTTAGCCCGATTGTTTCACGTGGAACAATTTTGTATTTATAAATTTTTGAATAAAAATGAAGAATATCATTTGCTGCCCCATTTGCAACAATGAGCATCTAAATCCGGAAATGGATGTTGCAGATCATTTTCTGACCAAAGAAGTATTTCATTTGACGAAATGCACCCAATGCGGATTTCTATTTACAAATCCCCGCCCCAACAGTAAAAATCTATCAACGTATTATCAATCAGACGATTACTTATCCCACAGCAAAAAAAAGAGTTTAACCGGCAGCATTTACAATTTTGTGAAGGAATATTCGCTGGCGAAAAAATTTCAGCTAATCTCGCGCTATCATTCCCGCGGAAAGTTGCTCGACATAGGCAGTGCCACCGGCGAGTTTCTACAATATTTTAAGAAAAAAAACTGGGATGCTACCGGCATCGAACCTGCCGAAGCTCCACGGCAATATTCTATACATACCTATGGCTTAAATGTTTTTCCTGAAGAAAAAATAGATCAGCTCGCTGCCGATCAATTTGATGTTGTTACACTTTGGCATGTTCTGGAGCATGTACCTGATTTGAACCAGCGGATGGAGCAAATTAGCAAATTGCTGGCTCCGGAGGGATTGCTGGTGATCGCTTTGCCCAATTATTTATCGTGGGATGCGCAGCATTATGGTAACTTTTGGGCAGGCTATGATGTGCCGCGTCATCTTTATCATTTTACGCCGGCTACAATTTCACAGCTTCTATCGAAATATCAGTTTGAAATCTTTAAAACAGAGCCATTGAAATTTGACGCTTTTTATGTGAGCTTGCTCAGCGAAAAATACAGAACGGGCAAAAGTGATTTCCTTGCAGCTTTTCGCAATGGCCTAAAATCGAATAAATGGGCCAAACAACATGGGGAAAACTATTCAAGCCTGATTTATCTGGCAAAAAAAGAAAAATAATTAATTAAAAGCGATTTGAGGTGCCGAGGCATTAATATGGAGTTACGGGTCAACTTTTTTGAAATAATACTTTATAGCGCATTTAAAAAAAACGGAGTTCAACTAATTATCAATCAGTGTTTTAAAAAAAATTTATTAAAACAATGAAACAAAAACACGACAAACGCTACCTATTAACTGCCTACGCCATCCTTTTTTCAACTTTGGTGTTGCTGCTGGTATTTTTGTCGTGGCACTTTACTCGTCCATTCCAAGCAGAAGAATATGTTGAACATTGCCAACATGTGGTTCAACAAAAAGATCGGCATCTTCATGAGGCGCTGCAGGAGCTTTCGGATCATTATGCTTTCGACACCGATTCCATTTTCGATCATCTTCCTGATCTTGCCCAACAATATGAAACCCACGGCTTTCTGTTTTTGATTTATCAGAACGATTCGCTAATATTTTGGAGCAACAACAGCATGCCGCCCAAACTGCCCATGATGGATGGTGTGACAGACAGCGGCAACGGCTGGTACCGGTGTATCAGTGTGGAAGCTGCCGGACGCAGGTTGGTGGGTCTGTACCTGATCAAACGTGGTTATAATTACGAAAACAAATACCTCCACAACACTTTTCACAGTAGCTTCGAACTGCCACAGAGCACACAGTTTTCGTCACACCCCGAGGACAAAAATTCGATTGCGGATGCAGAAGGAAATTTTCTGTTTTCGCTTTCTTTTCCGCCACACACGGCGCTTACCAGTTCAAGAGCAAACCTACTATTTGTAATTTATATCACTGCGGTGCTGCTACTGCTGGTTCTGCTTTACGAGCTTTACCGCCGCATGTATCGCCGCACCGGGCGCCGCCACCTATTTATAATTGGCTACATACTGGATGTGGTGCTGGTGCGTGTGCTGCTTTTCTTTGTCCGGCTTCCTGAAGCCTTGTTCCAGAGCCAAATTTTTACGCCGCATTATTACGCTTACTCCGATTGGATACCGTCAATCGGTGATTTGTTTCTTAATGTGCTTTTCGTATTGGTTATCGGTTTCTTCTTTTATTATCATGTAAAATTCCACAAGGCGAATCTCCGGAAAAGCCAAGCTCATCGGGTTTTTCTCATCATTACGCTGTTTCTGCATATTTTCATTTTCTTCAAAGGAATCGTTTTCATTTTCGACAGTCTGATCATCGATTCCAACATCTCGCTCGATCTCAACAACATCTTCGGCTTGTCGTGGATGAGCCTTCTGAGCTTTGTAATCATTGCAGCCGCCACCCACGCCTACCTGCTCATTAGCGCCAAGCTGGCATTTTTTGCTTACAAATATAGTGGCCGATTTGATCGCTACATGCTGCTGGCAACAGTGGTTTTTATTCTGCTCCTGGCTTTAAGTCTCATTTTCGATCGTACTGAAATTTACCAGTTGCTGTTTATATGGATTTACATTTTGTCGTACGGATTCTTTTTCAGGCGTAGCATTTACCGGTTCAACCTGCCAAACATCGTATTTTACGTGGTGCTGTTTTCGGTGCTTTCCACTTATGCCGTGCATAAATATAACGACCAACGAGAGCACGAAAACCGCAAACTACTTGCTGTGAAACTGGCCAGCGAACAGCGCGACCCAATGACAGAATACCTTTTCGGGCGCGAACGGAAAAAAATTATTGCTGACACCACTTTGCAAAATATGCTGCACAATTATGGTACTGACGCATTTGATCAGCAGCATTATGAATCTTCCTTTTTTAAAAAATATTTTACCGGATACTGGAAGAAATATGAGCGACAGATCACGCTTTGCGATGAGGACGATGTGCTGATGATTCAACCCGATGATATAGCCGTGGGATGTCACAATTATTTTGAAGATAAAATAGAAATGGACGGTGCCGCTACCGACACGCCCGGACTGGCATTCGTGAGCTATGGCCCTGGCGAAAACGGATATATTGCCTCCATCAGACTAAAACAATCTACCGATAGCCTCAGCCACGGCATAACGCTGTATGTAGAGTTGTTTCCTAAATACAATGCCCGCGACCTGGGATTCCCGGATTTACTTGTGGATACCGAAATAAAAACTTCGCCCGACCTGTCGCAATATTCGTACGCCAAGTATCAGGATGGAGAACTTTATAAGCGCGTGGGAAATTACTTTTATAACTTTAACATCACGCGTTACACCCCGGCCGAAGGGCAATTTAGTTTTTTCAATCAAAACAATTACAACCATTTATATTATCAAATCGACGAAAATAAAAGCCTTATCATCAGCCACAAGCAAAAGTCGGTTTCTGATATTCTTGCGCCATTCTCCTATTTCTTTCTGCTCTTTGGTGGCTTTGCCGCGCTGATTTTCCTGATATTTATCTTCCCGTTTTCACACCAAAAAGTAAAACTGAGTTTTCGCACACGTTTACAACTATCGATGTCGGCGGTGATTTTGTTTTCGTTTCTGGTCATCGGCATCTTTACTTTGTTTTATATTAATAATCTAAATGATCAAAAAAACAAAGATTTGCTAAGCGAAAAAACACATTCTGTTCTGGTAGAATTGCAGCATAAGTTTTCTGATCTGGAAACTTTTAAGGGTGAAACCATCGAGTTGGCGGGAGAGCAGCTCATCAAGTTTTCCAATGTGTTTTTTACTGATATCAATATCTTTGATCCACAGGGTCGGCTGCTGGCCTCCTCCCGTATGCAAATTTACGAGGAGAAACTCATCAGCCGAATGATGAACCCTTTCGCTTACAGGGCGCTGTCGCGCGAAGGCAGCTCCTTGTTTATCCACAACGAAAACATTGGCTTGCAGCATTATCTCTCCGCATATATTCCTTTTGTTAATAATCGCGGCCAAGTAATCGCTTTTCTCAATCTACCATATTTCGCCAAGGAAAACGAATTGAATCGCGAGATATCCGCTTTCCTGGTGGCTTACATCAATATTTACGTAATTCTTATCGCCATTTCGGTATTAATAGCTTTAATCATTTCCAACTACATCTCGCGCCCGCTAAAGATTATTATGACCCGAATACGACAGGTGAAGCTTGGCGGACAAAACGAGATGATCACCTGGAAACGGCGCGACGAAATAGGCCAGTTGGTACAAGAATACAATCGGATGATTGCCGAGCTGGCAGAGAGCGCTGAGCTTCTGGCTCGTTCGGAACGTGAGTCGGCATGGCGCGAGATGGCGCGGCAGGTAGCGCATGAGATCAAAAATCCGCTTACGCCAATGAAGCTAAGCGTGCAGTACCTGCAGCGCGCCTGGAGCAACAATGCACCCGACTGGGAGGTGCGACTCGGGAAGTTTACAACCACCATGATAGAGCAAATAGAAACGCTATCGGCTATCGCTTCGGAGTTTTCTGATTTTGCAAAAATGCCAATAGCCCGTAAACAATCCATCGATCTGGTGGAGGTGATTCAAAGTGCTACCAGCCTTTTCAAAAATTATCAAAATATAGTTTTCGATTTTAATTTTGATAGCCAACAGATATTTACGGTTTATGCCGATAAAGAACAACTGCTGCGTGCGCTAAATAATTTGTTGAAAAACTCTGTACAGGCCATCGGCGAAGAGAGCGCGGGACGCATCACGCTGGTGCTGCAGCGGCAAGGATTGATGCACAAACTCACCGTAACCGACAGCGGCACAGGTATAGCACCGGAAGTAGCAGAAAAAATATTCTCGCCTTACTTCACCACCAAATCAAGTGGGATGGGGTTGGGGCTGGCCATCGTCAAAAATATTATCACCGGCAGCGGGGGCGATGTTTCCTATCTGCCGTCAACTCCCCAGGGAACAACTTTCGTGGTGCGTTTGCCCGCAATGGAATAAGAGGGCGCAAGGCCTTTTTACAAAGGAATATTCCCGTGTTTTTTGGGCGGATTTTGTTCGCTCTTGTTTTGCGTCATTTCAAGTGCCTGAATGATTTTTTTACGCGTTTGGCGCGGATAGATGATCTCGTCGATGTAGCCAAGCTCGGCCGCTTTGTATGGGCTGGCAAAAGTTTGTTTGTATTCCTCCACGGCTTTCAGTCGCTGCTCTTCGTCGAGCTTACCGCGATAAATGATATTCACAGCGCCTTCGGGACCCATCACGGCGATTTCGGCAGTGTGATAAGCCAGATTGACGTCGGCGCCTATGTGCTTGCTCGACATTACGTCGTATGCGCCGCCATAGGCTTTGCGTGTAATAATGGTTATTTTGGGAACGGTAGCTTCAGAATAAGCATACAACAACTTGGCGCCATGCTTTATAATGCCGCCATATTCCTGCGTGGTTCCCGGCAAAAATCCCGGCACATCCACGAAAGTGATCAACGGAATGTTGAAGGCATCGCAAAAGCGGACGAAACGAGCAGCTTTGAGCGAGGAATTTATGTCGAGCACGCCGGCCAAAAACTGCGGCTGGTTGGCAACAATGCCTACCGAGCGTCCGTCGAAACGGGCAAAACCCACAATAATATTTTTGGCGTAATGTGGCTGTACTTCAAAGAAATTGTGATTGTCCACCACCGAAGTGATGATCTCGTTCATGTCGTAAGGCTTGTTAGGATCGGCAGGCACCACACTGTCTATTTTCTTGTCTTCACGGTTGATGTCGTCGGTTGATGGAAGCCGTGGCGGGTCTTCCATATTGTTGGCGGGCAGATAACTCATCAGCTCGCGTATCATTTGCATGGTTTGCTCGTCGTCGTCGCCGGTAAAATGTGCTACACCGCTGCGCGAGTTGTGGGTCATGGCGCCGCCGAGTTCTTCCTTGGTTACCTCTTCGTGGGTTACCGTTTTGATCACGTCAGGCCCGGTGACGAACATATAACTCGAATCCTTAACCATGAAAATAAAATCGGTGATTGCAGGCGAATAAACCGCACCGCCGGCACACGGCCCCATGATGGCCGAAATTTGAGGAATAACGCCTGAAGCTTTGGTGTTGAGCAGAAAAATATCGGCATAACCTGCCAGACTTTCCACGCCTTCCTGTATGCGTGCGCCGCCCGAATCGTTGAGGCCAATAACCGGAGCGCCCATTTTCATAGCCAGTTTCATCACTTTCACAATCTTGTCGGCGTTGGCACGCGATAACGTACCTCCAAAAACCGTAAAATCCTGTGCGAAAACAAACACCAGCCGGCCATCAATTTTTCCATGGCCGCTCACCACACCGTCGCCCAGAATAAGATTTTCCTGCATATTAAAATCTTTAGCACGGTGGGTCATAAATTTGTCCATCTCAACAAACGAACCGGGATCGAGCAAATCTTTTATCCGTTCGCGTGCAATCTTGCGCCCGGCAGCATGTTGCCGTTCAATCCGTTCGCTTCCGCCGCCCTGCTCTGCCAGCGAATTTTGCTCTTCAAATTGTTTTATCTTATCTTCTAACGAGGCCATGATTTCTATTTTTTGGTAATAAAAAATTTATTCAACAACTATCAATATCTGATTGCCATCCACAATGTCGCCTTCCTTAACGTGAATCTCACGCACCACACGGTCTTTCTGTACTTTGTATTCACTTTCCATTTTCATCGCTGACACAATCACCACCGTATCGCCGGCTTTAACATGATCGCCAACCTTGACGGGAATTTTCACAATTTTTCCAGGCATCGGGCTGGAGATTTTACGAATATCGTCAAGCTCCTCCTTGCTGCGGTTGCGCTTGTATTTGGTTTCGGCATCTACAATCTCCACATCGTACGAGTTGTACAAAGTATTTACATTAAAGTGGCGATGGTCGTTCTTTTCGATAAGTTCGACGTTGTAGGAGATATTATCGTGCAAAACGCTGTACACGCCACGTTCTACCATAAGCGCATCGAGATGATACATCTTGTCGTCAACCTCTATTTCGTAGAGATGGCCGTCTTTTTTGTGCATCATCACACGTGCAGTTCGTCCGTTGATTTTTATTTCAAGTGCCATGTTTTTACAGGTTTTGATGGATTAAAAAGTTGCTCTTGATTTGCGTTTGCCAAATTCTTTCCAGGGATTCAGCGCGTGGCCAGCGCCATTTTTGAGCGGCGCTGCAGCGTCAAGTTTATTTTTGTAATGAATATAAGCCGCTATCAGCGCGATGTCTTCACAGGTGTCGCCGCAGGGTTTGTTGTCCATCAAAAACTCCATATTGTTTTCGATGAAATGGGTGTTGTAGTTTCCACTGCGAAAATCATCGGAATCCATAATGCGCGCCAGGAAAGGAATAGAAGTTTTAACACCCGTAATTTTATAAGCATACAGCGCACGCTTCATGCGCGCTATTGCTTCCGTGCGGGTGGATGACCACACGATGAGTTTAGAAATCAACGGGTCGTAATGAATAGGTATTTCGTAGCCTTCATACACGTATCCATCGTGGCGAACACCCAACCCCAAAGGTTCGGTAATGTGCTTGATAACACCAGGCGATGGCATGAAATTTTTGGATGGATCCTCGGCATAGATACGACACTCGATGGCATGGCCATCTTGTCGCAAATCCTCTTGTCGCAATTGCAGCACTTCGCCCTGCGCAATTTTTATCTGTTCTTTCACCAAGTCCACACCTACCACGCGCTCGGTGATGGGATGTTCCACCTGCAGGCGGGTGTTCATTTCAAGGAAATAATAGTTGAGATTGTCGTCAACGATAAACTCGATGGTGCCGGCACCGTGATAATTGGCAGCACGCGCAGCGGCTACGGCATGTTGCCCCATTTCGTTTCGCAGCTTTTCTGTCATCAGTGGCGAAGGGGTTTCTTCTATTACTTTCTGGTGACGACGTTGTACGGAGCATTCGCGCTCAAAGAGATGAATGACGTTTCCGTGTTTATCAGCAAGTATCTGAAACTCGATGTGGTGTGGCGATTCGATATATTTTTCGATGTAAACGGCATCATCACCAAAAGCAGCCTTGGCTTCGGAGCGGGCACCTCTGATAGCAGCAGCAATGGCTTTTTTATCTTTAACCATTCTCATTCCCTTACCACCACCACCAGCCGAAGCTTTTATCATGACCGGAAGTCCTATTTTATGAATTATTTCGATGGCTGCCTGCTCGTCGGTAATAGGCTCTGTAGTTCCAGGAACTACCGGAACGCCGGCTTCTATCATCCGTTTGCGCGCCATTATTTTGTCGCCCATGCTGGAGATGGAATGTGCATCAGGGCCAATAAAAATAATTCCCTCGTCAGCACAGCGCTCAGCGAAAGCTGCATTTTCTGAAAGAAAACCATAGCCAGGGTGGATAGCATCGGCGCCGGAGCGCTTGGCTACGTCTATTATTTTATCGATATTGAGGTAACTCTCGCTTGAGGGAGATGCGCCGATATGATAAGCTCTGTCGGCATAGCGTACATGCATCGAGGTGCGGTCGGCATCCGAAAATACCGCCACCGATTGTATCCCCATCTCCCTACACGAGCGCATCACGCGGATGGCAATCTCGCCACGGTTGGCAACCAATACTTTTTTTATCATAAGATAATTTAGATTTATTATCGTGCTGACTGATTGTCGGCAAAACTAAAAGATTTTCCTTTTGATAACATGA
The DNA here is from genome assembly GCA_009928785.1 of Clostridia bacterium. Classification (GTDB taxonomy): domain Bacteria; phylum Bacteroidota; class Bacteroidia; order Bacteroidales; family 4484-276; genus SABY01. The sequence continues at coordinate 28,902 of SABY01000011.1, forward strand.
TTATCAAAGTGTTAGGCATAGGATAGTTTTACCTGCTGTTGAATATCAACAACATAACAGCAAAATGAGCGTGTTAAAAATGATTAAAGCACCGATCATATCAATCCTACCCGACGACTAATATCAAGCATCCTGTCGATAGGTTTACGGGCAGCACGAATCACCTCTTCACTGAGAATGATTTCCGGCGTTTCGTCGCGCAGGCAGGCAAGAATTTTCGGAAGCGTATTCATTTTCATATACGGGCAGTCGTTGCAAGAGCATGTGCTGTCGGCGGGAACGATGAGAAATTCTTTATCGGGCGACTCCTTTTTCATCTGGTGCAAAATACCGGTTTCGGTGGCCACGATGTATTTTTGAGAAGAATCTTTTTTAGTAAAATTTAGAAGAGCGGTGGTTGATCCGGTAAAATCAGCAAGTGCAAGTACCGCAGCCTGACATTCGGGATGCGCAATAAGTTTGGCGTCAGGATGCCCGGCTTTAAGGTTTATCACAGCCTCTGCGGTAAGCAAATCGTGCACCTGGCAGGTGCCGTCCCACAGCACCATATCGCGACCTGAAATCTGATTAATGTAGGCTCCTAAATTTTTGTCGGGAGCAAAAATTATTTTCTGATCAGCCGGAAAGCTCTCCACAATTTGTACGGCATTACCCGATGTACAAATTACATCCGACATGGTTTTGATGGCTGCTGAGCAGTTGATGTAACTTATCACGATATGATCAGGATGTTGCTCTTTGAAACGTGCGAATTCCTGCGGTGGACACGAATCGGCCAGTGAGCAGCCCGCATTCATATCGGGCAATACAACTTTTGATCGGGGATTTAATATCTTTGCCGTTTCGGCCATGAAATGAACACCGGCAAAAACTATCAGGTCGGCGCTGGTTTGTTTGGCCTGTTGAGCCAATCCCAGGCTGTCGCCAATATAATCGGCTATGTCCTGAATTTCCGGGATTTGATAATAATGAGCCAACAGCACCGCGTTTTTTTCTTTTTTCAAAGCCATGATTTGATTCACAATATTCGCCTTTTTATTTTCAATCGATTTTGTATTGCTGCTTTGCATCCTATTATTATTATTTATTTTTTATAAAAAAGAATGTTATTAATATTATCCTGTTCACAACGTGGATAAAAAACGCTTCAGAAATTTGGTTAATGTGTAATTAATATGTTGTTAACAATTGTTTAACAACGCGGTTTGGGCTAATCTTCTGATAATGTTGTCTCAATTTTTTTCTATCAACATTTTAATAATGGATTTTAGAATTATTAACTGAAAAGTTTTTGCAAAAGTATGGCTCATTTCTGTTCAAATCCACATCAAAAAGTATTCATAAATTATGGTGATATCTGGTAAAGTATGCAAACGGGTATTCATTGTTGATAACATCAAAAGTTGTTATGCGATCATCACCTACGTCAAACAGAAACTGACAATATTTTGTTGATAAGTTGTAAACTATTGAAAATGATGACGCTGTTACAAACCGGTAATTGGGTTTAATCACAGGCAATTAATTGTGGCACCAGTAGGTTACTAATCGAAGAATTAGTTTTAAAAATTCATTTTGAATGCTTTATCATCCCACAAAAAACATTTATGTTTGGGCGCTGTAAAGTGGCGGCAAAAAATCTTTTAGTAGGTGAAAGCAGTCGAAAATTATTAATTTATTAACAAAAAGACAAATGACACAGGTACAAGGAGTTATTCCAATTGGTAGCGACCATGCCGGTTTCCGGCTCAAAACCCATCTTATCACTGAGCTTTCCGAAAAAGGATTCCGTTTTCACGATTACGGAACGACTTCTGAAGCGAGTGTTGACTATCCTGACTTTATACATCCGGTAGCTGTTGCCGTCAATAACGGCGACGCTCCGATGGGTATTGCTATTTGCGGAAGCGGACAAGGCGCTAACATGACGGCCAATAAATATCCGCACGTCCGTTCGGCTTTGTGTTGGGACATAGAACAAACTATGCTGGCACGACGACATAACGATGCCAATATTCTTGCGTTGCCGGGTCGCTTCATCGATTTTGATCTGGCGGTGCGCATGGCGTTGGTATTTTTCGAAACTGCTTTCGATGGCGGACGACACCAGCAGCGCATCAACAAAATGAATCCTGATCTTTAAAACTTTCCGATAATGGACGATCTGAACAAAATATTCAATCAGCAAGCCGAAAAAATAGCTTTTGATAAAGAACACCGCCGCAAGATCAATTTTAATATTGGCAAATACGATGCAGCGGTTGTAAACGGCAGGAAACAATTTAAGAACCTTGAGCTTGCCCGAAAGCGCGCTGCTTTGATAAAGCATCGTGCAATCGAAAACCTGGACAAATATCTTATCGAATTCGAAACCAACTTTGAACGCAATGGCGGTAAAGTGCTATGGGCACCCACAGCCGCCGATGCACTGACAGAAGTTATGCGCATCATGAAGCGCCATGAGGTGAAGCTGGTAGTAAAATCGAAGTCGATGATAAGTGAGGAGCTGGAGCTGAACGCACACCTGCAAAAGGCAGGAATCGAAGCGGTAGAAACGGATTTGGGGGAATACATTGTGCAGGTGGCCGGCGAAAAACCTTATCATATTGTCACCCCGGCGATGCACAAATCAAAAGAAGACGTCGCTGCGCTGTTTCATCAGAAATTTGGTACTGCGCCCAATAGTACGCCAGAAGAGATTACGACTTTTGTGGCGCGCAAGCTGCGGCAAAAATTTCTGGAAGCAGAAGCTGGCATCACCGGAGCCAATTTCCTCATTGCCGACACGGGTTCGGTGGCACTTACCGAAAACGAAGGCAACGGATTGATGTCGGTTTCGTTTCCTAAAGTGCACATCGTCATTGCCGGTATCGAGCGTATCATTCCATCGCTGCGCGACCTGGATTTATTTTGGCCGCTGCTGGCAGCTCATGGTACAGGTCAGAATCTCACGGTTTATAATTCGATTATTTCCGGTCCGCGTCAAAATGGCGAAACTGATGGCCCCGCCGAAATGTATGTAGTGCTGCTCGACAACCGGCGCACCGAGCTGCTGCGACACAGCAAACAACGGCGGGCGCTATCGTGCATCAAATGCGGCGCCTGTCTTAACGCCTGTCCGGTTTATCGCAACATTGGCGGTTACACCTACGCTACCACTTACACCGGACCCATTGGCGCTGTTATTTCGCCGCATCTTTTAGGTTTTAAAGAGTACAAGCATCTGAGTTACGCCTCGTCTTTATGTGGTAAATGCACAGAGGTTTGTCCTGTAAATATCAACTTGCACGAGCTTTTGCTTTACAATCGTTATGAAGCGGTAAAACTCGGCTACAATGGCCGCAGCGAAAACAGGATGCAGTCGATTGCCGCAAAAATGATGATGAAACGATGGCGCATGGACTTTGGCAGCGGTAAGCTCAAAAATATGGCGATGCGCCTTGCCATCAAAAAAGCCTGGGGTTCGCGTAGGGTACTGCCAGAGTTTGCTCCCAAAACATTCCGACAGATGTGGGAAGAACAACGCGGCAGCAAGGCAGAAGAATGAGTGGAAATAAAACTTTCTTATCTTTGTTCTTGTTTATTCATTTTTAGATTATGAAAAATCTTATCGCCATATTATTTTGTCTAAACATAGCTGCCGGAGCATTTGCTCAGGTGCAGGAGGTTCCTTTTACGCTCGACGACCGTGATAGGATCATGCGAACCGAGGAGCAAGTAAAATCATTGCGCAATGAAATGAACGCCAGGTTTGAAGCTGTTGATCAACGATTTGATGCTGTTAATCAGCGATTTGATGCTGTCGATCAACGATTTGAAACCATGGAATCGAAATTTGATTTAATCTATTGGCTGTTTGGGGTTTTATTTGCACTGATTCTTTTTTTTATTGGTTTCATTATGTGGGATAGGCGCACAGCTTTATATCCCATACAGGACAAGACCCGCGACCTAGACGATCGGGTGGTGAAACTGGAATCGCTGGCACGTGCACAAGCCAAAAAAGACCCGGCTTTTGCGGAACTGCTTAAGCTGGCCGGACTTCTTTAATAAAAAGTCTATGAAAAACCTGTTTGTCATATTATTGTTTGTAAGCCTCACCGCCGGAGCATTTGGTCAGGTGCAGGAGGTTCCTTTTACGCTTGACGACCGCGACAGGATCATGCGAACTGAGGAGCAAATCAAATCAACAAACGAAAAGATTGAGTCTCTTCGTAATGAGATGAATGCTAAATTTGATGCTGTCGATCAACGATTTGAAACCATGGAATCGAAATTTGATTTAATCTATTGGCTATTTGGGGTTTTATTTGCATTGATTCTTTTCTTTATTGGTTTTATTATGTGGGACAGGCGCACAGCTTTATATCCCATACAGGACAAGACCCGCGACCTCGACGATCGGGTGGTGAAACTGGAATCGCTGGCACGTGCACAAGCCAAAAAAGACCCGGCTTTTGCGGAACTACTTAAGCTGGCAGGGCTTCTTTAATCAGAAACTGTGCGTAAAATCATTGGAGAAGCAATTCTTCAGGATTTCCTACCAACTCCAATCCCGCATGAATCCCGATTTCCTCCATTATTAATTTCCCCTGTTTTGTAAACATCTGCAAATGTATGGTGCTGTCGATGCTCTCGGCGATGCGACGGCTCATGGCTCCATCAACGGGTGCAGCCAACAGGCCGCTGCTGGCATGCGAGGCGCGTATGTTCAGTCTGTGATGTCGGTTGGCAATGACAATTTCTACTGCCTTTTCTCCAAAATCTATTTTTTCGATTCGTGCACCGGAATAAGTTGTAAACCGCATGATTTTTCCCTGATAGTGCAACACACACAGGAATCCGGTAAACGATCGGCGCATCCACGGTATCTTTGCCACCGAGAGCATCAGCGAAATGCCCGGTGTAGCAAAATGATTGCTTTGCATCCAAATCCACGACGAAGGCATCGAGCGACCCCAATCTTTTTCGGCATAGCCGCGTCCGCCGTCAAAGAGGGCCGGTTTCCCATTAATTATCAGCTTTCCCCGTAGCTCATGATTCATGCTCACCAATCCATGGTTGCATTCCATCATCGGCACAAACGAATACCAGCCCATGATGCCCGGATTAAAAAATGTTCCCGGAAGCGAAACAGTGTTTTCAAATGCAATTTCTCCCTGAATAATAAGACCGCTGGCTGCATCATTAATATTAAGGCTAAAACCGTCTAAAGAGAATGTGTTGCCACCCACCTGTACTTTAAAATCTTTTTGAGAATACCCAAAATCTTCAAGCGGGTATTCTATGTACCATGTTTGCGCGCTGCGGCCATCGATGAGCTGCACAAATGCATGTCCGTCACCATTGCGCGAAAGCGAAATACCGGGTATTACTGACAGGATGTGCTTCCCATCGGGAGCTACATTTTTGAAATACCATCCCTCAAAATAGCCATTGTGTGCCCTGCCACCCTGAAAATTTACTGGATTCCAAAGCTTACTCCATTGGTAAAAAGGTTTTCGTTCTGTTACTTTCATTTTTTATAAGGATGGATTAGAGATTTTAAAATACCGATGCAAAAGTATTCATCGTGGCATTTTATTGATAAAGATGAGAATTTTTAACAAAAAGACGAGAATAGTCGTCGAAGGGCGAAGATAAGCAGACAGTGATAAAATAGGGTCACAAAGCAAAAAGACTTTGTACATTTGCATGTGTTTTTGAAAAATCATTTTCCGGCCTTTAGCTGGTTTTCCGGCTATAACTTCAAATTTTTAGGAAGCGATGCTGTTGCTGGTATCACACTGGCTGCGTATGCGCTTCCGGTTTCGCTGGCTTATGCTACACTGGCTGGTTTGCCTCCTCAATACGGTGTTTATGGTTATCTTTTGGGAGGTTTCTTTTATGCGTTTTTTGGAAGCAGCCGGCAAATGGCTATCGGACCTACTTCGGCTATTTCGTTGCTTATTGGTGTTACCATTGCCGAAATGGCTCATGGCGATACGCAGCGGTGGGGCGAAATAGCCTCGCTCACGGCACTTGTTTTTGCAGGGTTGAGTGTTTTGGCTTATTTGCTGCGGTTGAGTGGTATTATCAATTTTATCAGCGATACGGTATTGCTGGGCTTTAAGGCGGGTGCAGCGCTGGCCATAGCATCAACACAATTACCTAAATTGTTCGGCATATCCGTCGGAGGAGCTAACTTTTTTGATCGATTCCTGGTTTTGTCGCAGCAATGGCCACAATTCAATTATTACGTGCTTGGGTTTGGGCTGGTTGCGCTCATTCTGCTTTTTATTGCTGAAAAGAAATTTCCCGGCAGGCCGATAGCCCTGTTGATAATGATCGTTTCAATCCTTGTAATTACCTTTACGCCATTGGGTACTATGGGCTTTAAAACCGTAGGATTAATACCTGCCGGATTGCCTAATCTACAGGCACCTTCTTTTCATGTAGCGGATATTGGTGCTGTTTTCCCGTTGGCCTTTGCCTGTTTTTTGCTGGCAACCATCGAAAGTATTTCTTCGGCCAAAGCGATGGCGCAAAAGCATGGATACAAAATCGATCCCCGGCAGGAATTGCTGGCGTTGGGTATAGTGAATCTTGCCACGGCATTTGGGCAAAGTTATCCTGTGAGTGGCGGTTTGTCGCAAACAGCCGTGAATGATAAAGCGGGTGCTAAAACTTCCATTGCGCTCATCTTTGCTTCTATTGCAATCGGACTGGTGCTGGTTTTGCTGACGGGATTGCTCGAAAATCTGCCCAATGTCGTCCTGGCTTGCATTGTACTTGTGGCGATAAAAGGGCTGGTAGATACCAAAGAGTTTACGCATTTGTGGAAGACCAACAAAACGGAGTTTGTAATTGCTTTGGTTGCTCTGGTTGGGGTGCTGGTATTTGGCATCCTCGAAGGGGTGATAATTGCCGCCATCGTTACTTTGGTATTGATAATTAAAGCAGTTTCTATTCCTCACGTTGCTATTTTGGGTCGGATACCAGGCACCAAGCGCTATTCGGATGTGGTGCGAAATCCAGACAACGAATTATTCCCTCAGCTTTTGTTGTTCAGGGTCGAATCTTCCATCTATTATTTTAATACCGACTACATCGAAAACAGTGTTATGACAAAGGTAAACGAGGCCGGGGTCGCGCTGAAAACTGTAGTTTGGGACCTGAGTACTTCTCCGCAAGTTGACCGGGCGGGAGCTAAAATGATTGGCCAGATGTATCTTGATTTATTATCAAAGGGCATCACCCTGCATATTGCCGAAGCGCGTGCCGGAGTACGCGACATCTTGCGCAACGAAGAGATCGACAAAATGATTGGAAGAATCAGCCGCCAGATTTCGCTCAACGATATAGTGAAAGATGAATTAAAGAAAAGCGTTTCTTTAGAATAAGTTTGCCTCAGGTTTCGATGATCCGGACTTTTAAGGGCTGGTTCTTGCTTGTCGTTGTCACGGAAAAGTAAGCGTTGTAGCCGCACCGGTCAAAATAAAGTAGGCTTTGCCGGGCTGCAGCGCAGTTAGTGTTTGGATATTCATTGCCGGCCAAAAGACATTGGTACCTGCCGGCTCTGTAATAATGATCAGATCATCGCCCAATTGCAGCAGCACATCCGAACACATCATACCTTCGGCACACAATACCGGCGAAAGGTTCCAGCCCTGTTTCAAAACAATGGTTTTGTCAGGGATGTCATTGCCTTCCAAGGTAAGGGTTACATCGGCATTGAGTTTAATCAGGTATCCGGAAGTATAGTCCCAGTTGCCGAGGGTATTGATATTGTGCTCAGGCCAAAATACGCCGGTCATGGTATGAATAATAACAAGGTTATCCAACACACCGGCAAACATGGTTTCGATGTCGGTATTTTCGGGAACAAAGCTGCTCGAAATGCCACTCCATCCTTCCGGGATATTAATGGATTGTACGTTGTTCCATCCAGCCATTTTTGCCAGCATCCACCACACGGCAACACCTTTCATATTGCAGTTGGCTGCCAGGGAGTGGCTACAATAGCAGTCCCAACAATACTCCGAGCCTGGGTTTTCGCCGCAGTATTCAGAAGCCCAATTGCCGAGCAGATTCATATTGGCATCGTAATAGTCGCAGTTATCATTGGCAAATTCGTAATAGGCTCCCGAAGGATCATAGCTTTCGATGTCGGCAAAGTCGAAGAGGATTTTGTTGTAGGCTATGCAATAATCTCTGATCTGCTGGTTTCGGGCTTTCAGGTTGGCATCGGCATAAATATCGCGGTGGCCGGTCATATACACAAACTGAACATTGGGAAAATCCAGCTCAAGCTGGCTCATAGCGTTGAGGTAAATGTTGATGCCTTGCACCGTGTTATCCGAAACACCGCCACACCACGACCACATCACCACATTCCGGTCGTTGGCAGGGTTGTTGAGTTGCTCGCGGGTCATTACTTCCCAGCCTAAACTTCCATTACCTCCCAGGTCGCCATATACTTCCTGATACGACAGAAACCCTGATGTACCTGCCTGGTTGTAGCCAAACAAATCGCCCACGTGGCCATGCAGGTTGTTCATGCCGGTGGTCAACTGGCTCCCGTGCGAAGTGTGTCCGTACCAGATGCGTAGATCGGCTTTTGCTGCCTCAATCCAGGCGGTAGGAATGTCGTTGCGATTGATGTGTTCGTGATTGGCTACAATCGGCTGTGCATGTAGCGTGTAAAAGCAAGCGAAAAACAGCATCACCAGCCCTGTGTAAAGTAAATTTTGTTTCATAGCATTTTGTTTTTATGGATGAGTATTTAGTAACCTGAACTGAAAAAATAACTGCGTGAAGATATAAAATTATTGGGATTGAGGTACTATCTGACGATAATTATCCTCATCTTCTGCCCCAGATTTTACCTGCCGCTGAAGCATCTGGCTGAATTAATTCACCAGACATCGACAATATTTCCTTGCTCAACTTTTCGCAGGCTCTTCAAAATATCCGCCTTTTCTTAACTGCGACAGGCTTTGTGGTGGATTATTTACATCATCAAAAAATTCCGGATAAAGCGCCTGTTTTGCGCCAGCTTGCCTGCATCCGCCAGCTCATTTTTATAAAAATCAGGAAAAGCCGGATCACACCGTCGGGTCTCGTCAAGAAATATTTTCGCCGCCTTTTGATCGAACTCCGGATGAAATTGCACGCCGTAAACATCCATATCCTTGTATTGGATTGCCTGAATACTTTTATCGTTGGTTGCAATCACCCCAAAATCGACTGAAAGATCAACAACGGCATCGTAATGCAACTCCAACACCACCGGATCGGTTATCCCATCAAACAATTTGTTGTCGGTAATTTTAATTTTCGAATAGCCATATTCGGGGACGGGCATTTTAACTACGCACTTTTTACCGCAAAGCACCCTGGCCAGGAATTGGTGGCCATAGCAAATGGCAAGAATTTTCTTATCGGCAGCAACAAAGTCAAGCACCACGCGGCTTAGCTCTTCTGTCCATGGCGATTCGTCCATAGCCGATGCCTCCGAACCTGAAATGATAAGATGAGAATACGCCGCGATGCTTCGGTGGGTTTTATCCTTGTCGTAAACATAAAAATCCTCCTCAATGCCCACCGCATCTACTTCTCTTCCGATTCCCAGATTGAAAAGCCTGATCTTTTCAGGAAATTCCATCACATTATAAACCAGCAGTTTTTTCATCATTATCAATTTTAATATTGGTGGGAATTATGGCATAGCATTTATAATCGCACCCGGTGTAAAACCTGAATATCCGATGGTACGCCTTGATTTTTATTTTTAACAAATGTTGCTTTGATTATTATGCTTGACAAACATAATTAAAATTTCCATTTAGAGCGGTGAGTCTGATTTTGCCCCGGAAATTTCTACAGTTCTTAACACCAATGATCATTTCTGCCATTGGTTTGTTAATTTCGCTGACGATTTCTCGAAAATATTTACGCAGTACTTTCATTTCACACGCAATTATATGTCAAAATCAAAAAAATCACCTCGCAACAAGCCGCCGCGCAACACCCATAAAATGCTCAAAGAAAGCATCAAAAACTTCTTTATCAATAATCCCACTGGAGCTTTCAACTACAAGCAGGTGGCCGTGGCAGTGGATGCCAATGATGCCGTAGCCCGTAATAAGGTGAAGGACATCATGTTCGACATGGAAACAAATAACATTCTTTCGCAATACCGCCGCGGGAAATACAAAATCAATCCGGAGCAATTGCCCGAAAGGGTTACAACACAGGCATTGATCACCGGCAAGGTTGACATGAAACAAACCGGCAAAGCCTACATTATCACCGATGCACTGGACGAAGATATTTTTGTTGGCAGTAATCATACCGGCCATGCGCTTCACGGCGACCTGGTGCAGGTGCGCCTGTTTCCACAACGCAAAGGACACAAGCTCGAAGGCCAGATTACAGAGATAGTTAAACGCGCCAAAACCCGCTTTGTGGGAACCATCGAGCGCTCGCAGAAGTTTGCCTTTATGATCTCCGACAGCAGCTCCATGCCCGTAGATATTTTTATTCCGCTCTCCGACCTCAAAGGCGCCAAAAATGGGCAAAAGGTAGTGGTGGAACTTACCGACTGGCCGGCTCATGCCAACAATCCTTTTGGAAAAGTAGAGGAGGTGCTGGGCGATCCCGGTAATAATGAGGTGGAGATGCGGGCCATCCTCGTTGAGCACGACTTTCCGCTTGCCTTTCCCAAAGAAGTTGAGAAAGATGCTGCTAAGATTAAAATTGAAATTTCACAAGAGGAAATCAGTCGCCGCCGCGATTGCAGAACATTTCCCACCTTTACCATCGACCCGGCGGATGCCAAAGATTTTGATGATGCACTTTCGTATCAAAAACTCGAAAATGGAAACCACGAGGTGGGCATTCATATCGCCGACGTATCGCATTATGTGCAGCAAAACACCGCCCTGGATGGCGAAGCTTACGAGCGGGCTACTTCCATCTATCTGGTCGATCGCGTTATTCCGATGCTGCCGGAGGTGCTTTCAAACAATGTTTGTTCGTTACGCCCCAACGAAGACAAACTCTGTTTTTCGGCCATCTTTGAGCTCGACGACAATGCACGGGTGCTAAAGGAATGGTACGGAAAAACCATCATCAACAGCGACCGACGCTTCAACTACGACGAGGCGCAGCAGGTTATCGAAACCGGCGAAGGCGAGATGGCTGATGAGATTAAAATACTAAACCATCTGGCAAAAGCACTGCGCGCCGAGCGATTCAAAAAAGGCGCCATCGACTTCCACTCTGAAGAGGTGAAGTTTATTCTCGACGAGAATGGCAAGCCGGTAGATGTTTTTGTAAAAGAGCCTAAAGAATCCAATTATCTTATCGAAGATTTTATGTTGCTGGCTAACCGTAAAGTTGCAGAGCGTATCGGCCGAAAGCGTGGTACCGCCACGCCCAAAACTTTTGTGTATCGCGTGCACGACGAGCCATCGCCCGAAAAGCTCAATCAGTTTATGCAATTCGTTGGCCGCCTGGGCTATAGGATGCGCATTGGAACCGAACGAAGTCTGGCCAAGTCGTTCAACGATTTATTCGACCAGGTGCATGGACGTGGCGAAGAGAATATGGTAGAAACACTGGCTATTCGCACCATGGCCAAAGCCGAGTATTCCACACAAAATATCGGGCACTATGGGTTGGCATTTCCTTACTATACCCATTTCACCTCGCCCATCCGCCGCTATCCCGACCTGATGGTGCATCGGCTTTTGCAACGTTATCTGGATGGAAAACCTTCGGCAAACGAAAATGAGTACGAAGAAAAATGTAAACATTCATCGGAGATGGAGCGCAAAGCGGTAGAGGCCGAACGCGCTTCGATAAAATACAAACAGGCCGAGTATATGTCGGATAAGATAGGGCAGGAGTTTGATGGTTTGATATCAGGCGTTTCCAAGTATGGAATCTTTGTCGAAATAAAGTCGAACAAGTGCGAAGGCATGGTGCGGCTAAGCGATTTGGAAGACGACTTCTATTACCTCGACGAAGAAAACTATAAAGTTGTGGGTCACCGCAATGGGCAGGAATTTAAGCTTGGCGGCTCTATCCGCATCCGCGTGAAGCATATCGACATCCGCAAAAAGCAGCTCGACTACGCGCTGGCATAGAGGTTAGAGGACAGAAAATAGAAGTTAGAAATTGGGTTGTAGATTACAATTGATAAAAGAAATTGTTATTCCCGTGGGCTACGCTTAGGAAAAACGTCAAAGCGAGTTTTGAATTTTATAAATGTGATCCAACTTTAAAACCCGGACTTCACGCGCTAACTTCAACCCTCTACCCTCCACTGTCCATGAACTGTCCGTACAAACATAGTCGTTATCTTAAAAAAACTCAGTATTAGTTGTGAAAAATCAAAGTGAACAATACAAGCGTAAAGAGCTCGAACAAAAAATCAAGGAAGTGGAAGTAGCGCTGGGAAGAAAACAAATGGAAATTGATCTGTTAAACAAAGTCATTGACTTAGCCAATGAGGAGTATCATACGGATTTAAAAAAAACTTATCAAAAATGCACTCCAGATAAATAGAATAGATTAAAAGATAGAAAAAAGTCAACCTATTTCAGGCAAGGTCAATCCTTCGATATTCGATTCCGCACGTGCGGAATTCAAAATTCCTGATTCAAAAAAGCCTAAATTATTTATTTTGAATGTATTCGTGCACTCGGTCGAAAGCAATCCTAAACCAAATGGTGTACTCTTCGGGGCGCACCTTTAGGTCGGCGGCAATGTCGTTCATGCTGCGCCAACGCCATTCCATCACCTCTTCGCGGTTTATTTCCGGCTCACTGTCGTAGGTTCCCGTGAGCACATGGTCAAATTCGTGCTCGCTCAGTCCATGCTCCAGTTGGGCTTTATAAACGAAATCGAAACGTTTGGTAAGCTCGCAGTCGAAGCCCATTTCTTCCACCAGGCGTCGATGGGCGGCTTGCATCACATCTTCGGCGGGGCGCGGGTGGCTGCAGCACGTGTTGGTCCACAATCCCGGCGAATGATATTTGCTCATCGCCCGTTGCTGAAGCATCAACTCGCCCCGATCATTAAAAACAAAAACCGAAAAGGCGCGATGTAAAACTGCCTTGATGTGCGCTTCCATTTTTTCCATCGTTCCCAGCGGGTTGTCGTAAATATCGACCAGAATCACTTGTTCTTTCGTATCATCCATGACGATCTTTTTTTTTATAACATTATCACTTGAACTCCTTATAATATCTATTTATTTGGGATTGAGCTTACTGAATTTTTTTTGTCTTTCAATCCCCCGCCTTAAAGGCCGGGGCTATTGATCAAATGGCTTAAAAACGCTCAGTTATCAGAAAGACAATTCAACAACTTCTTTATAACCTGCTCCCATCCAGTGCTTTTTTAACAGCAACGGCTTCTTCTTTGTTGAGTTCATCGCTGTCGATCATAAATTGCGCAGCCTTTTTCCAAAACCCATCTTTGTCCTCTTTGACCAATTGCGGCAATTTTTTTATGATGATTGGCTTGTCATCGGTCATATCATCATAACCCAGCAGCGCCGGGATATTGGCCTGGGTGGCGAAACGCAGAAAACGGATTTCGGCATCTGCCGGCATTTTCTCCACAGCTTCTTCTATGTTTTTTTTGCCCCGTTTAAAAGTCCCCAGTTTATCCAGCGGTCCGCTCATGCACTCGGCCATGGCAGCTTCGCCGGCGCCGGCATAAGCCTGAACAACAGCATTAGAATAACTTTCTTGCTTGGACATGTTAAATAAAGTGGCAGCCCCACAGCTATCTGTCTTCATTGCAAAAAAGGCTTTGCGCAATTTCTCAACCAGCGGCTGTCCGTTGGAATTTAAGGTTGTCGTTATCATAATAGCGGCCAGTACAATTTTTATTTTCATATCATTTGTAATTTGGTGCGAAAAAATGAGGCGAAAAGCAGTGCGTATTTTTCCGGATCCGACACGCGAACTCTTTCACGCAGCAGCCGCTCGGCTTTCGATTTTTTTATTTTTTTAAAAAGAGAATAAAAATAAATGTATGCGAGATAAACGCCAAATCGTGCTCCCTGGGGCAATTTACGAATACCTTCGAGGCCGGCCATAAAGTCGGCTTCGATTTCCTGTTCAATCTTTGCTTTGGCCTCCTGGTCGAAGGCGGTGATGTCGATTCCCGGGAAATAGCTACGTCCCAGCCCCTGATAATCCTGTTGTAAATCGCGCAAGAAATTGATCTTTTGAAAAGCAGCACCGAGTCGCATGGCCGAGGGTTTTAACTCTTGATATTTCTGCTCATCGCCTTCACAGAATACGCGCAGACACATCAGCCCCACCACCTCGGCTGAGCCCAGGATATAAGCTTCGTACGCCTTCCGGTCATAGGTTTCTTTGTAAAGGTCCATCTCCATACTGCGCAAAAAAGTATGGATGGTATCGTGGTCGATTTTGTAGGTGTTCACCGCCCACTGAAAATTGTTCAGGATCGGGTTCAGGCTGATTTCATCTTCAATGGCGGCGTAGGTGTCGCGCTTGAAATTTTCGAGCAGTTTTTTTTTGTCAAAACCATGGAAGCTATCCACGATTTCGTCGGCAAATCTAACAAAGCCATAAATGGCATAGATAGGATCGTGAAACCGCCTATCGAACACGCGGATGCCCATCGAGAAAGAGGTGCTATACGTCACCGTGGTGAGCTTGCTCGATTTTTTGGAGATCATATCAAAAAGGTCTTTCATGGGCTTCTGCTTTTATGATTTAGAAATAAGATCGGTAACAATTTGCCCGGATATGATGGAGGGCGGCACACCTGGGCCAGGCACCGTTAGCTGCCCGGCATAATACAGATTTTTGAGCTTAGGGTTTTTGATAGAGGGTTTCAAAAAAGCCGTTTGCAGCAGCGTATTGGCCAGCCCGTAAGCGTTGCCTTTGTAGGCGTGATAGTCGGTGGCAAAGTCGGAGTGGGCATAGCTGCGCTGGAAGTCGATGTGGCCGCGAAGCGATTCGCCGGTAAGTTTTTCGATGCGGTCGAGCATCATTTCCAGATACTGTGCGCGAATTTCGGGCGTATCTTTCAGTCCGGCGGCCACCGGAATAAGCACAAAAAGGTTTTCGTGACCGGCAGGCGCCACGGTGTCGTCGTATTTTGAAGTCATGCACACGTAGGCCGAAGGATTGTCGGGCCAGCCGGGGCGGTCGTAAATAGCGGCGGCATGTGGCGCAAACGGAACGTCGAAGAGCAGATTGTGATGCTCGAACTGTGGCAGTTTTTTATCCACACCCAAATAATAGATCAACGACGAGGGCGACATCGCGCGGGCGTCCCAATATTTCTCGGAGTATTTGCGGTATTCGGGCGCCAAAAGTTGCTGCTCTACATGATGATAATCGGCAGAAGCCACAAAGTAATCTGCTGCGTATTCCTTACCATTCGCTACAGCGGCCACAATGCTGCTATCACGATAAGTGAATTTTTGTACCGGCGCATCATAAATAAATTTTACCCCGGTTTCTTCGGCAAGCTTCACCATGCCTTCCACAATTTTGTACATGCCGCCACGCGGATACCAGGTGCCAAGTTTTATGTCGCCGTAGTTCATCAGGCTATAAAGTGCCGGCGTCTTTTTGCCGGTGCCACCCAGGAACAAAATGGGAAATTCGAGCATTTGCAATAGTCTGGGGCTTTTAAAATACTTGCGCGTGTAAGCATCAAACGACTGAAACATGTGCAGCTTCATGGCCGACTTCATCAAGCGCAAATCCATATACTCAATGATCGACAGGCTGGGTTTGTGCACAAATTCTTTCATCCCCACCTCGTATTTGTATTCGGCTTCCTTGAGAAATTTCTTCAAACTTTCTCCAGCGCCAGGCTCAATCGATTCAAAGAGCCGGTACATCTCTTCCACATCAGCCGGGAGGTCCGTCACATCATTTTTATCATAAAATATCCGGTACGATGGGTCGAGACGCATCAGGTCGTAATAATCTGCGACGCGGCGTCCAAACTTTCCGAAATAATCATCGAAGATGTCGGGCATCCAGTACCAGCTCGGTCCCATGTCGAAGTTGTAGCCGGCGGCTTCAAACATCCGGCTGCGTCCGCCGGGTGTGCCGTTTTTCTCCAGCACTGTCACCTCATAACCTTTGGAAGCCAACCCCGTGGCGGCAGAGATTCCGGCAAAACCGGCACCGATTACAACTACTTTTTTTTTCATCATTTTGTTTTAAAATTTCTGTTATTAAACAAAGTACAACTTAACATTCCACCGTGGTAAAGCTTTCTCATCAGTCGAAGGCCTGCCCATAAGGTGGTTAACCATGCGTTTCATAACACGACAGTTTAACGTTTTGTTTAACGTTTTCTGTTTTTTAAAAAACAAAAATATTTAGATTTTGGGGGTCCGGGCTGTTCGGAAGTTTTTCACTCCCGAAATCATCCACCACTTATCAGATGGAGCACCGTCACATTGTCACCATCTCTGATTTCGGTAGTGTTGCGATGCTCCTTGCGCACCAATTCTCCGTTTAGTTTTGTCACCAAAAGTTTAAAAGTGAAGTTTTTCTGCTTGATCAACTCATCAAAAGTAAGCGCTTCTTCATCGAACGATTCGGGTCGGTTATTCAGAATTATGTTCATCAATAAATAGGATTATTAAGTAAAATTTCGAGCACCTGATTGGCTTGCATGGCGGCCACCACCATTACACGGGGTGCCAGTGGCGGCAGCTCCCGTGAGGTTTCAAGGGTTCCGTCGCCGCAGATGTAAAGGTTTTTGTCGGCACGCAAAGTTGTAATGGCATTGTTGTTTCCCCATCCTGCTATGCCGTTTCCGGCAATAAGCGGTGTAGCCGGCAGCTCCAGCGCCATGGTTTCGATGAGCATCTGTTTGGCGTTGGCGTCGTCAAAAGCCTCCACCACTATATCGCAGCCGATAAAGAAGCGCGCGATATCCGAGGCTGTCAATTTGGTGCAATGCGTTTCGATAATCAACGCCGGATTGAGCTGTAACAGGTTTTCGCGCAGGGCGTCAGTTTTATAAAGCCCCACCTGCGACCGGAAAAAATACTGCCGCGACAAGTTGGATTCGTCCACTATGTCAAAGTCGGCCAGCACCAGCTTGCCAATGCCGGCACGGGTAAGCAATGCAGCACAGTTGCTGCCCAGCCCGCCACAGCCGGCAATGCCCACGGTTTTGGTTTGTAAAATGAGTTCTATCTGTTTGGTATCCATGCGCGCCTTTTAGCATCAAGTTTTCAAAAGTATAAATAATTGTGCGGTTTGGCTTTCGGCGTTCAGTCAGAATTAGAACACGGAGACGCGATGCGCAGAGCAATCAAAATTTAATGTATTCAATTTTCTTAAACCATTACTCTTCGCTTTATAACTTTTGTGCTATAGGATTCGTTTTATTTTATTTTTATAGCAAAGCAGGATTTGGAAGATAAATGGGAATGGTACAAAGAACAATATTTACAAAGAAGTAAGAAATGATGGACAGTACCCAAACGAAACGCGATCTGGTGATTGCGCTCGATTTCGCTGAGCAGATTATCAAAAATCCCGATCTTTTGGATGAAATACCCGAAGGTTCGGTAATAACTTTTCTTGATGATGAAAATGTGAAGAGTGAATCCTTGCAGGATAAAAAGCTGAAACAGAAATATATTAAAGTAAAAAGGAGTTTTGAAGTTCTTTAGCTTTCCGATTATTTCCAATTCATCCGCCACCTACACGTCACTTCCTGTTTTCTTATTTCAAATTCTTACAAATGGTATTTTACTTTGATTTAAATAATCATCAAAGCGCTGAATGGCAACGGTAAGACCCCGATATGCACTTGGATGCATATTGGAAGCGCTGATAATCATTGTTTTGGGTGATGATTAAAAGTTTAATTTTGTGAATTCGATAACAGAAATTAAAAAAATCATCATTAAATAAATAGACATGGAAGTTGCCGAACTGAAAAAAAAACACAAGCTCATCAAGTCGTGGTCGTACCAATGGACACCACTCGACAAAGGCTACACAGATAAGACGCTTTATCTGAATCTTTCTGCCAACGAAATCAAAGAAAAAGAGGTTCCACCTGAGATGAAAGAAAAATTCATCGGTGGGCGCGGCTACGGTCTTCGCCTTTTGTGGGATGCCACTACCCCCACCACCAAATGGACTGATCCGGAAAACGAAATCAATATTTCGTCGGGACCTATCGGCGGCATCACGCAGTATTCGGGCAGCGGCAAGAGCATCTGCGTGTCTATCTCACCACAAACCGACATCCCCATCGACAGCAATGTGGGCGGATTTTTTGGGCCGTTTCTGAAGTTCTCGGGCTTCGATGCCATCGAAATACAAGGCAAAGCCGAGCGCGAAGTGATCATTTTTATTGATGGCGTCAACCACACCGTCGAGATCAACGAAGCACCTTATCTCGATGCCCGCGACAGCCATGTGCTGGGCGAAGTGCTGACAGAAATGTATGCCGACGACGAACGCGACAAAAAAAATATTGGCATCGTAGCTTCAGGTGCCGCCGCCGATCATTCGCTCATCGGAATGCTCAACTTCACGTTTTACGATCCCAAGCGTAAACTTGTGCGCCTCAAGCAAGCGGGACGCGGCGGGATAGGCAGCGTTTTTAGAAACAAAAAAATTAAAGCCATCGTTTGTAAAATTCCCGGCGTTAAAGGCAACCTTAACAATGTGGTGGATTTGCCCGCCATCATGGAGCGTGGCAAGCGTTTTAATAAAGAGATGCGCGACCTGGACGATTCGCAGGCCGAAATGCGCACCAAAGGCACCGCCCACCTGGTAAACATTATGAACGACTACGACCTGCTGCCGGTGCACAATTACAAATTTGGCTCGCATCCCGACGCCGACAAAATACATTCGGAAGTATGGAAAACCCGCTTCACGCAAGGCATCCCCGACGGCTGTTGGATAGGTTGTAACATGGCTTGCGCCAAAGGTGTGGACGAATTTGAACTAAAAACCGGACCTTACAAAAATCAGAAAGTAATCGTGGACGGCCCGGAATATGAAAACGCCGGTGGCCTGGGCAGCAACTGTGGCATATTCGATCCTGATTATATCATCGAATCCAACTTTTATTGCGATACTTACGGCATCTGCACCATTACGTGGGGTACGCTGATGGCCTTTGTTATGGAATGTTACGAAAATGGCATCCTCAATAAAGAAAGAACCGGCGGGCTGGAACTCAATTTTGGCAATGCCGAAGCTGCCATGGAAACCATGCACCAACTGGCACGTGGCGAAGGATTTGGTTTAATAGCCGGACAGGGTGTTCATAAGATGAAACAAATCTTTGCAGAAAAAGGGTGGGGCGACCCGCAATTTCTGCAGGATATAGGTATGGAGGTGAAAGGACTGGAATATTCGGAATATGTTTCCAAAGAATCGCTGGCACAACAGGGCGGTTTTGCCATGACCAACAAAGGGCCGCAGCACGACGAAGCCTGGCTGATATTTATGGACATGGTAAATAACCAAATACCGACCTTTGAAGCCAAAGCAGAAGCATTGCATTATTTCCCCATGTTCCGCACCTGGTTTGGATTACAGGGATTGTGCAAGCTGCCCTGGAACGACGTGGAGCCGGTGAACAATGCCGAAACCGACGAGCCTGCCAAAGTACCCGAACACGTGGATAACTACGTAACCATTTACAAAGCCGTTACCGGAAAAGACTTCGATAAGCACGAAATGATCCGGCAATCGGAGCGGGTGTACAACTTCCAGCGCATCTTCAACCTGCGCCGCGGCTACGGCACACGCAAATATGACGCACAACCCTATCGTGCTGCCGGCCCGGTAACTATAGAAGAATACGAATCGCGCGCCGAACGCTACGACAAGCAACTAAAGGAAATTGTGGGTTTCGACCCGGAAGGAAAAAACACCGAAGAAAAGATAGCCGTAATGCGTAAACATCGCGAAAGCCAATACGAACAACTTCTCGATGCTGTATATAAACGCCGTGGCTGGACACGCAATGGTGTGCCCACCATCGGGCATCTCGAATCGTTGGGCATGGATTTACCCGAACTCATCGAGGTAATAAAACCTCACCAGGAATAAGGGGATGTTTTCATAGTTTTTGTAAAGGCGGCAGAATTTTTTGCCGCCTTTTTTTGTAACTGTCCAGGAAAGGGCATAAATGCCCTGAGTTGGTTTTTCGGGAGTCGCGCAAACGGAATCGGGAGATTTGAAAACTCTTGTAATCCCAGGCATGAATGCCTGGGCTATGGAATCAAGAGATTTGAAAACTCCTCTTTCCAATTTCTAACCTCTACCCTCTTCCTTCTAACTTCTTCCTGCCTAATTGACACTCTGGCTGACAGTGTGAAAACTGCATGAAATTATTTTACGTAATTAAGCGGTAAGGTGCTGCTTGGTTGGGTTTTGCTGCATTTGCATTTGTTTTAAAAAAGGGGGAATACGTTGCGCAAGAATATGCCTGACAGCAATAGATTGGAATGGCATAATGATTGACAAGGTCTGTCAAAATTAATTTAGAAAACAAAATTTAGAAAGGATATTTTAATATGGGAAAAATAATTGGAATCGACTTAGGAACTACCAACTCATGCGTTGCCGTAATGGAAGGTAACGAGCCGGTGGTTATCCCCAATTCTGAAGGACGTCGCACCACGCCGTCGATTGTAGCATTTACCGAAAATGGCGAACGCAAAGTTGGCGACCCTGCCAAGCGTCAGGCTATCACCAACCCAACACAAACCGTCTATTCGATAAAAAGATTTATGGGCGAGCCGTGGGGCAGAGTGCAACAGGAAGTTAACCGGGTAACCTACAAGGTAGAAAAAGGCGAAAACGACACCACACGTGTTCGCATTAAAGACCGCCAATACACGCCACAGGAAATCTCGGCCATCATCCTGCAAAAGATGAAAAAAACTGCTGAAGATTATCTGGGCACTTCTGTAAGTGAAGCTGTAATTACCGTTCCGGCCTATTTCAGCGACTCACAGCGACAAGCTACCAAAGAAGCTGGCGAGATAGCAGGCCTCACCGTAAAGCGCATCATCAACGAGCCTACTGCCGCAGCGTTGGCTTATGGCCTCGACAAGAAAAAAGACGATACCAAAATCGCCGTTTATGACCTGGGCGGTGGTACTTTCGATATCTCCATCCTCGAGCTGGGCGATGGCGTTTTTGAAGTAAAATCTACCAACGGCGATACCCACCTGGGCGGCGACGACTTCGACCACGTAATCATCGACTGGCTGGCCGAAGAATTTAAAAAAGACAACAACATCGACCTGCGTAAAGACCCGATGGCATTGCAGCGCCTGAAAGAAGCCGCCGAGAAAGCAAAAATTGAACTCTCAAGCTCAAGCGAAACAGAAATCAACCTGCCTTACATCATGCCTGTGGACGGAATTCCACAACACCTGGTGCGCAAACTTACCCGCAGCAAATTCGAGCAGCTTTCTGATTCGCTGATCAAGCGCAGCATTGATCCCTGCAAGAAAGCACTGAGCGATGCAGGCCTGAGCGCCTCCGACATCGACGAGGTAATCCTGGTGGGTGGTTCAACGCGTATCCCGGCAATTCAGCAAGAAGTGAAAAACTTCTTTGGCAAAGAGCCTTCCAAAGGCGTCAACCCTGACGAGGTAGTTGCCATTGGTGCAGCCATTCAGGGCGGCGTACTTACAGGTGAGGTAAAAGATGTGCTGCTGCTCGACGTAACGCCACTAACTTTGGGCATCGAAACTTATGGTGGCGTGATGACCAAACTCATCCCCTCCAATACAACCATCCCGACCAAGAAAGCAGAGGTGTTTTCAACGGCTGCCGACAACCAGCCATCAGTCGAAATTCATGTGTTGCAGGGCGAGCGTCCTATTGCCAAAGACAACAAAACCATCGGACGTTTCCATCTCGACGGCATTCCGCCGGCACCCCGTGGCATCCCACAGATTGAAGTGGCTTTCGACATCGACGCCAACGGCATCCTCAATGTTTCGGCCAAAGACAAAGGTACCGGCAAATCGCAAAGTATCCGCATCGAAGCCTCCTCAGGCCTTACCGATGAAGAGATCAAAAAGATGAAAGCCGAAGCCGAAGCCAACGCCGAAACCGACAGAGTGGCCAAAGAACGAATCGATAAACTTAACCAGGCCGATACGCTGATATTCCAGACAGAAAAACAACTCAAAGAGTACGGCGACAAAATCCCGGCTGATAAAAAGCAGCCCATCGACGATGCACTTGCCGAACTAAAAGAGGCGCACAAAAAAGAAGACCTCGCCGGCATCGACACTGCAAGCAAAAAGCTGAACGACGTGTTCCAGGCTGCCAGCCAGGAAATGTACAACGCTGCCGGAGCACAGCAGCAACAGCAGCAACAAGGCGACCCCGGTGGCCAGCAGCAACAGCAAGGCGGCCAGCAGGGTGGCAACAACGACGGCGAAGTAACCGACGTGGATTTTGAAGAGGTGAAAGACGACAAATAAGTATTGTGAATATTTTGAATGAAGAAAGCCCCGCAAATTTTGCGGGGCTTTCTTTTTACATAAAATACCGCTCCATCCACTCCCTGAAAGGTTTCTGGTATTGCTCGCTGACAGGGATGTAAACATCATCATCAAAAACAATGCGCATGCGCTCTATGGTGGTGATCCTGTTAAGGCTGACGATAAACGATCGGTGTACCCGCATAAACTGACTTCCGGGCAACTGGGCTTCCAGCGCTTTCATGCTTAGCAACGACATCACCGGCTTTTGGCTGGCCAGGTGGATGCGCACATATTCGCGCATGCCTTCGATGTAAAGTATATCATTAAAATTAACCCTTATTACCCGATGCTCCGACTTGATTAGCAAAAAGTCTTCTTTTGCCTTCACTACAGTTTGTGAAGTTTCGCCAATGCTTAGCATTTTGTTGGCTTTATTGGCGGCTTTCAAAAAATCGGTATAGCTGATGGGCTTGAGCAAATAGTCGATGGCATCTACCCTGAAACCTTCCAGTGCATGCTCGCTGTAGGCTGTGGTAAAAATGATGCCCGGCGGATTGTCCAGCGATTTCACGAACTCCATCCCGCTAAGGTCGGGCATATTGATGTCCACAAACATCAAGTCCACCGTTTCTTCCTGCAGAAATGCCAGCGCAGGCATGGCACTCTCAAACTGCCCCGCCAGTTCCAGAAAGGGGGTTTTGCTGATGTACGCGGCCAATTGTTTCAGAGCCAGGGGTTCATCGTCAATGGCAATGCATTGTATCATAACGGTATGGATATTTTTACGGTAAAATCTTTTTCATTGTCAATAATTCTAAAATCGTATTTCCCGGGATAGAGCAATTCAAGTCGTTTTCGTGTATTTTCCAGTCCAATTCCATTTTCATCCTTTTCATTGTTGTGCGCTGTTTTGCTGTTAGCAAGCTCAAGCTGCAATTTATCTTCAGCAATGTTGATTTTTATATTGATAAACGATGCATTGGAATAGCTGATACCATGCTTAAAGGCATTTTCGATAACCGAGGTAAAAAGCAGGGGAGGTATTTCCTTTTCGGGAATTGAATCGGGAAGTTGCACATCAATCTTCACCTTATCCGAAAAACGCAGTTTCATCAAATTCACATAGCTTTTAATAAATTCTATTTCATTTTTCAACGCTGTTTTTTCGCCCTGTGATTCGTAAAGCAGGTGGCGCATTAGCTTTGATAATTTGATGATGGATTCTTTGGCTTCTTCGGCGTCGATGTCGATTTGCGCGTGGATGTTGTTGAGGGTATTCATAAAAAAGTGGGGACTAATCTGGGTGCGTAAAAAGGCCAGTTGATTTTGCACATTTTCCTTTTCCAGGAGCGTTTTTTCCTGCTCCAGCTTCGACCACCTGAAAATCATACGCAATCCGGCATCGAAGCCAATCACCAAAATTGCAATAATAAAGGTGTTTACAAAAGGAGGGAAAGGAATAGGATTTCGGCCACCTTGAGCCTGAAGGGGTGGATGCCCCGGCAAATGCTGACTTTCATACTGAGGGGGTGGTGGTGGCTGCATTCCGGGCAGGGGCTTAGGACGAGCATCCATGTTTCCCTGACCCATTAAATACATAGAAAACGAAAATGCCAACACCAGACCAAGCGCCGCAATAAAATAGAGTGCTTTGTTATTTTTAAAAAACAAAAACGGGATCAACAAAAAGTGATTCACCAAAAACAAAAGCAGTAAGGGCAACACGCCCATCCAAACTCTGCTTACATCTGACCAAACAACCTGATTATTATTTTGGAAAATCAGAAGGGGCGCAGCAAAAACCAACAACCACATCGTAAAAACAATGAGCGGTTCGCTGAATTTTAGAATGGCCCTTCTGAGTTTCATGGTTCAAATGTATTAAAATATTAGTCTTACAATTTTAAAAGCTTAATTGTTTTCACTTCGTTTCCGCTAATAAGTTTACAAATCCAAAATCCTGCTGCCAACTGGCTGGTGTCGATATTCAGGATTTGATTGCCTGAATCGAAGGCTTGCTCGTTTAATACTGTTTTGGTCTGCCCAAACAGGTTCATCATTTCCACACGCACTTGTTGATTGGTGGATAAGCTGATGGCAAGGCTTAGCTGATTTTGAAACGGGTTGGGGTATCCTGTTAGGCTTAGCTTACTTTCCAGGTTTTGTTCGACAAGCCCTATTGCAGTAGAAACATTTTCTTCACCAAAAGTAGGTGGCATAAATTCAAACGCACCCGTGCCATTGGGGAAGCGTCCGTAGGTAGTATCGGTAATTTGCTGATCAAAGGTAATCTCATCAATAATACTCATTGTAGCTTCCGAGAGCAAAATGCTTTCGCCTGACTTTGAAATTTTAAAGTTGGCATGCAAGCCCTCTTGATCTTCATCTTCATCGGCCCAAATTATCAGGTATCCCCCGGCAGCAATTGTGGTATCAGGAAACGGCCACATATTGGGTTCGGTAGCATCATCCGATAAATACAATCCTGACAGTGCTAATTCAACATCGCCATTATTAAATAATTCGATCCAGTCATCATATTCTCCATCCTGATCAACAACAGTAGTTTCAGTGTCGGCCATAAACTCATTTATTACCAAATCATCGTATTGCCCGGATGATGATGTAGTGTTTTCAGTACCAAAGGTTGGCGGCATTAAAATGAAATCACCTGTTCCGTTGGGATATCTACCCGTAGAAATATCGCTTAACTGATTGCCGTATGTATGTTCATCCACAATATTTGCACCGGGGTCGGAAAATAATAAGGTTCCGCCTGCTGGTGCCAATATAAAACCGGCATGCAAACCTTCCTGTTCTAAATCATTGTCGGCCCACACTATAAGGTATTCTCCTGATCCAATGGTTGTATCAGGAAATATCCACATGCCGGGAAGTGCTGCATCGTTGGACAAATACATTCCGTTCATATCAATTTCCTCCGCACCATTATTGTATATTTCAATCCATTCGTCGTATTCACCATTCTGATCCATAACGATTGATTCATTATCGGCTAAAAATTCATTGATCACCAGATCAGTGTAATTTACTCCTGATGACAAGCTGTTTTCAGTTCCGAAAGTTGGGGGCATAAACATAAATTCACCCGTACCATTTGGATAGCGTCCGTAAGTAGTATCTGTAATTTGCTGATCAAAACTAATTTCATCAACAATGCCTAAGTTAGCATCTGAGAATAATATGCTCTCACCGGATTTGGACAGCTTGAAGTTGGCGTGGAGCCCTTCCTGTTGTTCTTCATCGTCAGCCCACACCACTAAATATCCACGTGCAGCAATTGTTGTATCCGGGAAAACCCACTGATCCGGTTCGCCGGCATCATCACTTAAAAAATATCCACCAAGTGCAATATCTTCCGTGCCATTGTTGTATAACTCAATCCAATCATCATAATCGCCATCCTGATCTGTCACCGTAGTTTCGTTATCGGCCATAAATTCGTTGATAACCAAATCGCTGGTTATGCTTATCGAATAATATTCCATCTCGGCATGTGCCGGCATAAACGCGGCGGCATTCTCATTTTCGGCATAGAAATAATATTGTATTCCGGTATTTCCTGCCATGAGCGAAACGCCATATACTCCATCACCCGCAGCGCCATCATTGTGGTTTCCATCATCAAACATTTCGGTTTTTTGGAAAACAGCGGTAGAGCTTTGACGATAAGATAAATACACGAGTGTGCCATAATCAACTTCTGCACTAAACCAAACTTCGGAATTTGGAGCAGGTTGCTCGGGGCTAATGCTGATGTTGGAAAATTCGGGCTGCTGCGCCTCAAATTCATCCAGACCGAACAGATAATTTACACGAGCATCCATCAACTGTGTTATTCCAATAACCGCATTAGGCCCGCCGCCCACACTGCTGTTTATATTACTCAGGAAATTGCTATACGAATAAAACTTGTTGTTATCGGCTTGAACATCCGCATCGATGATGGCCTGAATTTCCAATGCCCGTTCTTCGTACCAGCCGTTCGCGAAGATTTCTTCCAGCATTGTTTTCATATGAGCAATGTACATTTTGCTGTAGGTGTCGTTGGTAAGGATTTTACTAATGATGGGATGGTCGCTGCTGTTTAGGTTATTAAAGGGGCTGAAAGTTTGCAACTGGTAGGTGTTAAGATTTCCTCCACCCTGCAAACTTTTGAAAACCCCAAAACTCTCGTTCAAATCCCAGGGAATGGGGTTGAAGCGACCTGCGCCATCCTCAAAAATATAATAGTTTTGCGGATTGTTGATGGGGCCATCGAGGTTGACCAGCAAATTCTGGAAAGCCAGAAACCACAAATGTCTGTCGATGTTCAGCACCTGATCCACATATTCGGTATGATTGCTCAGGGTATCTAAAAACTGAATCAACTCAGTCCAGCCAAAATTAGATTCAAGCGCGTAATAGTTAAAATAATCGGTGGAATCGGTTCCGAAATATTCCCATACACTGCCCGAAGGCTGGCCCCCGCCACCGGTAATTTCACCCTTGAGCCGGGCACCTTCATCACTGCCCAAATGTGTACGCATAAAAAACTTGTCCACATCCTGCACGCTGGTGTAAAGGCCAAGATGGATTCCGTTGATGTAAACATTGGCATAATTGGCTTCGCTGGCCGGGAAATAATTTCTGGCAATTTCGTAGCCCAAAACTTCGCGAACAAAACTGGGGTCTTTAAATACATTTGCGAGCTTCAGGGTTCCGTAGCCTTCAATCTCCTGATCATCGATAATATAATCGAGCTTAATGTTGAGCGGGTTTTTAACCTGGTTGGCATTGTAGCTGCTATTGCCCTTGTAGCGCACACCCACACTGTCGAATACCTGCCCGTTAATTGTTACCGATCCCATCAGTCGTTCTTCCTCGCCATTGGAAACCAGTTGATCCAAAAGATAATCCCAGTTGGACTCCTCGAAAGTTACTTCGATGGTGTTGATGGTGTTGATGTCGTAAAAGCTTTGGCTGAAGACTGTGCTTGTAAGGCCAAAGATTAAAATCAAAAATAGTGTTCGTGTTTTCATACTTATTAAAATTTAAATATTTGTAAATATTCAACAAAGATGGTGTCAGACCAGGGTATTAAAAAATCA
>SABY01000251.1 GCA_009928785.1 Clostridia bacterium
CTTCGGCAATCCCAGCGAGGGGCGGGGTTTTGCCAACCCTTCATTTCAATCCCAGGCATAAATGCCTGGGCTATGAATTTCATAAATGCCTGGGCTATGCATACCCTCAATAAACCTTACTTTAAAGACAGGCACTATTTAGTGTCGGCAGAGAAGTTTTTGTTGCAACTTTCGATACAAACCATTGTTGTTTAAAAATAAAAAATAAACCATGGGTCTTTTGATCTTTTATCTTTTTCTGGCCATTGCCATTTCGTTTCTCTGCTCGGTGATGGAAGCCGTAATCCTGTCGGTATCGGTATCGTTTATCAAAACCAAAGAAAATCAGGGTAAGAAAAGCGCACGTTTGCTGCGCGACCTCAAGGGCAACATCGACCGGCCATTGTCGGCCATACTTACCATCAACACCATTGCGCACACGGTGGGAGCCGCCGGGGTAGGTGCGCAGGCGGTGGCAATATTTGGCCAGGCTTATTTCGGCATCATCTCGGCCATTCTTACTTTGCTCATCCTTATCCTTAGCGAAATTATCCCAAAGACCATCGGCGCGCGCTATTGGCGTGAGTTGGCGTTGCCTTCGGCGGGAATTCTGCTGGGGATGATCTACATTTCCTATCCGCTGGTAATCATTTCGCGTTGGATCACCAGCTCTTTTTCGGGTAAAAACAATCAGCTTTCGGTGAGCCGCGATGAGGTAGCCGCCATGGCGTATATTGGAACCCAGGAAGGCGTTTTTGATCGGTCGGAAGAAAAGGTGATCCATAATCTTATCAAGTTGCGCTCGATAAATATCCGCACCATTATGACTCCCCGCACCGTATTGGTAGCTGCTTCCGAAGAGTTATTGCTGACTGATTTTTTTAAAAATAAAGAATTCCTTCGCTATTCGCGGATTCCCGTTTTCGATGGGCGCATCGACAACATCACCGGTTTTGTGTTGAAATATGATGTGCTGCAAAAACTTGCCGAGGATAAGTTTTCGCTAAAGCTAAAAGATATCAAACGCGAGATATTGATCACCTACGAAAATTTTAGCATACCGCGCACCCTCGAACAACTGCTCGAAAAGCGCGAACACATTGCACTTATCGTGGACGAATATGGCGGCGTGGAGGGCATCGTAACGCTTGAAGACATTTTTGAAACATTATTGGGACTTGAAATCACCGACGAAACCGATGTCCAGGTTGACATGCAAAAGCTTGCACGCGACCTGTGGGCAAAACGCGCCCGGCAGATAGATGCAGATACCCAATCATTTTCTGATAAGGGATAGGGAGCTTTCATTGCGCAGCTACGCCGAATGAAACTTCACCAGCGCGTCGATGGGTTTGCGGATAATGGTGCTGATGTGCATGCCACGTTCGGTAGCTGTTTCGAGTAAGGTATCGGCAAAAAGATGTGCTATCGAGCCTACAAATCCCAAAGGATAACTGCCCGCTTTTTCATATTTGGCAATGATTTCATCAAAGAAATTTTCGAAAGCTTTGCGCACCAGCTTTTGTGCAAAATCTTCTCGCCGACGGGCTACCACAAACGGAACAAAAGAGGCGATGAAACTGGCCGGGTCCTGGCGTGCGTAGAGGCGTGGTATAAAATCGGGTAACTCGCCTGCATATTCTATTTCAAATTCATGCTGTGTTGCAGGCGGTAGTTCGTTTTTAAAATATGCGTTTAGCAGCAGCTTGCCAATATTGGTGCCGCTGCCTTCGTCGGCAAGCAGATAGCCCAAGGAGGGTATAGCACTGGTGATGGCACCCTCCGTCAAAACGCAACTGCTCGAGCCGGTGCCCAGGATAGAAGCAATGCCGCTGCCGCGCCCAAAAAGCGCGCGCGCGGCGCCAAACAAATCGTGGTGCACTTCGGCTTGCGCTGCCGGAAACTGCTTTTTCAGAATTTCGCTTACCAGGTTTTGAGAAGCTTCCGTAGAACACCCGGAGCCATAAAAATGTATCGAGGCCACCTGCTCCACGTCCAGTTGGTGTGTGAACTCTGCCAGCGACTGCTCCAGCGCTGATGGCGGAAAATAATTCGGATTGTAACCGCCGGTGGTGAGCCGTATCACTTCTGCCTGGTTTTTTACAATCACCCAATCTGTCTTGGTGGATCCGCTTTCGGCAATGATTTTCATTTCTTATTTATTTATTAATAATCAGATTAGAAAAATCTATTGAAAATGTGAGGTAAAAATAAAATTATTCCTACCAAAGCTGCTATGATGGCGGTGATAAGCACTGCCGTTGCGGCCACATCTTTGGCATGTTCGGCCAGCGGATGCTTTTCTGGCGACACCAGATCAATTAGTAATTCCAGCGCAGTGTTGATGGCTTCGGCGGCCCACACCATCCCGACGACGACCAGCAGCAAAATCCATTCGGCGGCAGCCAACCGAAAATAAAAAGCTGCAGCTACAACCATAGCCGTGGCCAATAGGTGGATGCGCGCGTTGTGTTGTGTTGCCAACAGGTAGCGCAACCCTTTAAAGGCAAAGCCAAAGCTGCCGATGCGCTGCCGGATACCAAAAGGCTTTTTCTGTTCAGGATTTGCCATTGCTGCCATTTTTTAAGTTTTCAAAAGTAGAAAATTAATGGTATTATCGGTTATAGATTTTTGGAGGAAAGAATTTTAACCTTCGCCCGAAACCATCCACAGCAGCGGCCAGTGCGCTGGCGCTCGGCCGGGGAATGAAGTCATTAAATTCTCGGACAACCAAAAGAATCCACGAATTA
>SABY01000111.1 GCA_009928785.1 Clostridia bacterium
AGGTTTTTTCATTTTAGCCGGAAGCCTTTCCCAAAAAGCTCTGACAATCGCTGTGGTAAAATGAGCCGCAGGCAGAGTTTCCCTTTTTTCATTTTAATGTGGGTATTTCGGTCTGACCGTACCCGTCAAAACAAGCATCGTGTCCTAATTATGGAATTGTTTGCTGGTTCCTTTTTTGCTATTTAGCCCAATTCGCGCTAATTTGCGGACACTTCAATCATCCGCCAATTTATGCTAATGAAGGCTCTGGCCAGAAAACCCCGTCGCCAAACTTATGGTACATTGGATTGTTTACTACTTTTGACAAAAAAAAGCATACGCCTTTATGGAGAATTATTATGATCACAGAAGCCATCGCGGCATCGAGATACCCCGGTTGTTTTATGACAGCCTCACCCACCAGCCCTTTGCCCGATGCCAGGTTTGCGAAAAGCAACTCGTCGAAACCGGCGCCAGTTATATGATCGAAAAGGTGTTTCGGAAAAACGTTGTCAGTGGCAGGATTGAATCCCAGTACGAATTTGCCATCTGTTTCGACTGTGCGCTGAAACTCACGCAAAGCTACTCCGAGGAGTCGCGCGCCAACCTGCAGCGCTTCTTCAACGAGGAGGTTGCCGACCTGATAAATTCGCCGGCGGCAGAGCGCCCCGAATCGGAACGCGACGTGCTGGAGCTGCTCTCGCATTGCTCCATCACCGGAAAGCCGGTAAACGAACTCGACGAATATCAGATTGCCGGGCATTTCAACGGTGGCTACCTAAACACCGACATGCGGCCTTTTATGATGGGCGCCGGCTCGATGGATGATGTTTCGGATTTGTTAAGCAACAAAACCCTGGATGAAATCGACGACTTTACGGGCAAATTTCTGACCGGTCCACCCGAGTTCCGCGACTTTTTCAAATCACCTAAACGGCGGCCGATTTTGGTTTAACAGAAGAAATGTCTTCGTGAGAAGATTTAAAAATCCTCCAGACTTCGCAAGGTCTTGGCCAAACTTCGACTAACCTTTTGTGCTTCAGTTATGTCCCAACTATTAAAAACAAATGGCATCAGCGCACCATTATAATTTGGACCGATCACAGCTCCATCGTTGACAGGGATAATATCTTCACGCAGGTTTCTGTTTCGGGATTTTGAGGCAAGCCGGATTAATTCGTTTTTGGGATCAGGAATGTCATCGGGATTTTTAGAGAAATTATTTGCAGAAATCCGGAAAAAGGTGGATAACCCACCAATATCAGCCAGAAGCCACGACTCTACCTCCCGCACTGCAATTCTAAAGATTAACCCGGAATTTACATCAAAATTAATCCAGTCGTTGAGCAAAGCCGAAGGGCAAACATGCTGATCCAAATCGGTAAGCACAAAAAATGGTGTATGCGCTGCCGCCTGGTTAAATCCTTTGAGGTTGGATTTTAAATAACCAAAACCCTGTCGCGAGTAGGTATTGGCAACTGAAAATTTGTTACCAAAATGAGATAATAACCGGGTCATCACCGCCTCACTCAAATCGTCTTCGCTGGCAAGATTGATGTAAATCATTTTTTAAAACAAAGTAAGCTGGCTGATATTTCTGGGTTTCGTGCGTGGCAAAACCGCCTCTGCGGGCGACATGCCGGCTTTCATCATTGCTTTTATCTCAGGTATCGATCCGGCAATAGAAACAACAGTACCTTCTACATTAGGCGAAAGCAGCAATATTTCGTCAAGTGAAATGCCCCTGTCGCTAAGTAAGTCGGTACTATGTGTAGCTACCAACACCTGGCGTTTGCGTGGTTTTTGTAATTTATAAATCAATGCAGGAATTCGGGAAACAATGCTGCTGTTGAGTGATAACTCAGGTTCTTCGAGTAGTAAAAGACTATCGGATTCCTGCAACGACCAAAGCAGAGCAATAAACCGCAATGTGCCATCCGAAAATTGCTCCTCTTTTTGCTTACCACCTTTCGGGCGCCAATGATCATATGTTGCTACCAAATGTGGTTTTCCGTTTTCCTGTACAAATTTAAACTCGTTAAACTGAGGAACTGCAATTTTCAATGCCGCTTCAATCTGTCTTATCCAGGCATTGCGCGTTTTCTCGTTAACCTTCGACATCCTGTCAAGAAATGATTTACCAAAAGGGTCGCCCGACAAATCAGGACCAGTAAAACTGTGCGGATGTTTCAGCAATTGTGGCAGCAAATGTTGGTAAACGGTACCTTCAAGAAACCGGGCTATCTCACGAAAATCACGATTTGCATTTATCTGTTCCAAATTAGTTTGTGTAAGCCGCTCTTGATCTTGCATATCATAGCTATCAGGGCGATTCAATATTAGTGTTTCTTTTCGCCAAACTTTTTCATAGGTAAGATAAGGCTGCCTGTAGCCACGCACTTCCTGCCGGATTCCAAGCGCATATTTCCACAAAACCTCACTGGAATCATACTCCGAAAGGCTGATTTCTATTTCGACATCCGGATGCGCCCGCGCTGCAAGACATCTGATCTTGGAAATACCTCCCCGCTCAAGCACAGCGTTCTGCAATCCACCGCCGGGTTTAGCAATATCACGTAAAAACCTAAATATATCCAGGAAATTTGATTTACCTGAAGCATTTGGGCCCACCAGAAAAACACGGTTTTGCATTGGGGCATCCACTTCCCTGAAGTTTTTCCAATTTTTTATTTTAACCCGCGAGATGATCATGACGAGGCTCTGTTTTTATTTATAGCCGATAAAATTATAATTAAAACCCATAACTTGCCGAATTATTCCTCAAAAGCCAGCAACCGACAAACTGCCTTTTTAATATAAAAAACAAAAAAACCGCCTGGTAAGCCAGACGGTTCGCGAGAAGCAATAAACTTTTGGAGGCGAGTTATTCTATTCCGGCAAAGTGTTTCATAAACTGAACACGCTCATAGGCAGCGGCATCCTCGGCCGATTTGAGGCTCAGGCGGCCAATAAAGTCATTGGTGGTTTTAAATTTATGTTGTGTCATCCAATCGTCCATAAACCGGGTCATTTCGCCAATGCGTCCAAAACCGTTTTTGTAAAGTGTGGAAGCTACCTGAACGGCTTTGGCTCCGGCTAAGAGTTGTTTTATCATGGCTTCACCATCGTGGATGCCGGTGGTGGCAGCAATGTCGCAATGCAGCCTGTCCGAAAGCATGGCCACCCAGCGCAGCGTCAAATACATTTCGTCGGGAGTGCTGAAAACGTGCGAGGAGGTGACGTTGAAGGTGTTGATGTTGATGTCGGGAGCAAAAAACCTGTTGAACAAAACCATTCCGGCAATGCCTGTCCAGGAAAGTTTGAGTGCCATCTTGGCCAGGCTCGAAAAATAATAGCTTATCTTAACGGCCACCGGTATCGACACCAGCCGCATTACTTCGCTCACAATGTCGAAATAAACCTGTTCGTTTTGCAACGAATCGTGCTTTGTATCCGAAGGCAAAACAAATATGTTCAGCTCCAGCCCGTCGGCACCAGCATCTTCTATCCTGCGCGCAAAGGTGATCCACTCCGAGGGCGACACACAGTTGACGCTGGCGATGATAGGAATAGAAACAGATTTTTTGCCATCGCTGATCAATTGCAGGTATTCGCCCAGATCGCGCTCGCGTGTGTAGTGGCCAATGTAATCTTCGGCTTCGGGATAGGCGTAAACTTCGTGATTTTCGCTGTGCTTCATGGTTTTGCTCACCTGGTGCAGTATCTGCTCTTCAAAGAGCGACTTTAAAACCACGGCGGCGACACCGTTTTCTTCGAGTTTTATCAAATTATCTACCGACTTGTTGAGTCCGCTGCTGGCGGCTATCACAGGATTGCGCAATTTGAAACCCATGTAGTTAGTACTTAAATCAGCCATTGTACGTCTGTTTTTAAATGATTTCGTTCGTTAATTTCTCGTTTGTCTGCTTTTGCATCCGACAAACAAAAATAGACAATCCCGCTTTGCGCGAAATCTTTTAAGCTGATTTTGGTGTAATTTTTATTAAAAATAAATAACTCCTTTGCAAGCCGGCGAATATTTTTATTTTTGAAATTCATTAATAAACAAATGATAATGATCTTAAAAAAGGCCCTCATGCCGCTCCTTTTGCTCGTTTTGATTACCATCATTAATGCTTGTCATGTGGGGCGTTTCTTTTACTGGAACTTTGCTGATGCTGATGATTATAAAAAATTTGCAGCAGCACATGTCGCCGCCGATAGCGTAAATTTTGAATTTCAAAAAGCAACCAAACCATGCGTTCCGCAGATTCCTTCATTGTGGCAGCAGGAAGACAGCACGGATGATTTCACCGGATTCCTCCGGAAAAATCATACCCTCGCCTTTCTCATCATTCGCAACGACACCATTTTGTACGAACAATATTTTGATGGCACCGATTCGTCTTCGATAATGCCCTCCTTTTCGGTGAGTAAGTCCTTTGTTTCGGCGCTCGTTGGCATCGCCATCGGTGATGGTTTCATCAAATCTGTAGATCAGCCGGTGACGAATTTCATCCCTGAACTGCTCGACAACGACACCGCGTTCCGGCAAATCACCATCGACGATTTGCTCAATATGCGGTCGGGAGTGCGTTTCAACGAAGGCTATCTGAGTCCGTTTGCCGACATGGCCAAATATTATTATGGCACCAACCTGCAGCGTTATATTTTGAAATTAAAAATCGACCGCCCGCCTGACGAAGTTTACAACTACCAAAGCGTAAACACGCTGCTGCTGGGCATGGCGTTGGAACGCGCCACCGGCACGCCGCTCAACGAATATCTTAGCCAAAAGATATGGAAGCCGCTCGGCATGTCAACCGATGTGGGCTGGAGCATCGATAGCGAGCGTCACGGAACCATCAAAGCCTTTTGTTGCCTCGATGCGCCGGCTCGCGACTTTGCGCGGTTTGGCCGCCTTTATCTTAACAACGGACAATGGCAGGGAAATCAAGTTGTACCGGAAACGTGGGTAAAAGAAACGATGCAGATTGTAAACGATTCGCGCGACGGCCAGGGCTACAGCTACACCCGCCACTGGCGCGTAAAAACCGACGGTGCTATTTTTGCCAAAGGGCTGCTGGGGCAATACATTTATATCGACCCTCACCGCAACCTGCTCATGCTGCGTTTTGGCACCAAAGCCACCGACATCGTGTGGCCCGACCTGATGGAAAAGGTGGCGAGAGAATTATAATTCTTTATAAAAAGCTTCCGCGCCAGGATACCAATATTTTTCGCGGGCCACTTGTTCGTTGAAGGTGTAATATTGAATTACTCCACCGGCACACAGTACGCCGGCGTTGTTGAGGAGTTCCGTTTCGATGTCGGCAAGATTGCGGCGTTTTTCGAGGAGGCGGGCACGCAGCGTAAGGGCGCCCTGATCAGTATAAACGGGCTTGCGGTAGCGCACATCCAGCCGAGAAGTTACGCCGGCAGTTTGCAGGCGGGCATACACGTACCAACTGGCAATCTCGTCGAGCAAAGTTGCCTGAATACCGCCATGCAACAAGTTTTGATAACCCTGGAACTGCGGCTGCGGTTGCCATTGGGCTACAATATATTCGCCCTCGTTTACAAACGACAAACGCAAACCCAGTTTATTATCGGGCGAGCAGCCAAAGCAGTTGTAGCCGGGCTTGCCGGCAAAGGGATTAATGATCTTATGATTCATAGCTATTATTTCTCTTCTCCTTTGCGGTATTTCACTTCCCCGGCCACCGTGCCGTCAGCATTGTAATCTTTCCAGAGGCCATGCTTCAGGTTGTTGTCGTATTCGCCTTCGGTTTTTAAAGTACCATCCTGATAATATTCCCGAAAAGGCCCTTGTCGCAAATTGTGGCTGTAGGCCTCTTCGGTCATCAGCGTACCATCGTCGTAAAATGTTTTTTGAATTCCTTCAAATTCGCCCTTTAGGTAAGTATATTCGGCAATCAGTTGCCCATCCTGGTTGTACCATTTTGAAGCGCCCTCCTTAAGCCCATCCGCGTAATAAGATTCTTCCTGGATTTTTCCGGTATTGTAGTAGGCTGTCCGCTTGCCTTGCTGCAAACCGTTGCTGTACGATTCTTCGAGCATCAGGCGCGAGCCGCGGTCGAAGGTGCGGGAAGGCCCATGCGGAACATCATCTTTGTAATACATCTCCGATACATAATAGCCGCGCTTGTCGATCTCCACAAACAAGCCTTCTTTTTTGCCGTGGTTGTAGGTCTGGATGCTTTGTATTACCTCGTTGGGATGATAAAAAATCCACGTGCCGTTTTTTTGTCCGTCCACGTAAGTGCCAATAGTTTTGGCCCGACCCACCATTTCTTCCCAATAGCCTTGTTTGCGTCCTTGCTCGTCAGTTTGATTTTTGGTAGTGTCGTCGGGCATTACAATCTGACCAAATCCGGTCATCGCCACAAAAAGCAGCACCAGCATCATTTTAATTTGTTTCATCACAATTTGTTTTTATAAAAATATTCGCGAAAAGCGCAAATTTACAAACATCCATAGAAAAAGCAAGCCGTGGAGTAACAGCGAAAGTGACTTGTAGATAAAACCCTCCACGAATTCACACGAATTATGCTAATTAAAAAAAAATCTTTTTATCGCCAGGATCATATCGGATTTCCTTTGTGCACTTTACAGCTTCTTTATGGTTAAAAAAATTAGCGGTAATTCGCTTAATTGGCGACAATTCGCGGATCACTTCTTTTTCTGCGGATAAACAAAAAGTCGCGGATCACTTCTTTTTCAGATAACTATAATCGAGATAATAGAGCACTTTGAGCGAAAGGCTGTTGTCGGACGGAGCCTGAAGTGTGTTGTGCAAATTACCAAAAAACCTGTCGGTGATCTCCGATTGGTTGTAGGTGAGGATGGCATTTTTCCAGCTCAAAGCCAGCTCGCTGCCCGGTGCAAACTGCCAGCGCAGGTTCATGTCGATATTAAAAGCATTAAAACTAAAATCATTGTTGTCGGCGTAATCGGTGGCAAGCAATTTTCCATCCACATCCAAATCATAAAAATGATTGTATTTGGCCGAAAGCCAATAATGGCGCATCCTGAAATCGAGTGCCAGCATATTGCTGAAAATGTAGGTGGTGCTAAAAATGTTCTCGACCGTCTGCAGGTCGCGGCTGCCAAAGATTATTTCCGGCGGATCGGCGTTGGTGCGATCTACAAAACCAATATCGTTCAGCTCCATTTTATAGCTGCTGCTGAGATTTAACGATAAACGGTCGTTGATGCGCCAGCGCGGAGAAACCCGGCCTGAAAATTCTTTTTGCGCATACCGCGCAGAATATTCATACCCCACGTTGAGGTCCACAATAAATGGCTTGCGGTAGTCGGGCGAGAGAAAAGCGTTAAATTCATAATTGGGAGGCTTCACATAAACCCAACCCGGTGTTCGGGCTTCGTAATAATCGAAACCTTCCACAGGCTGTAGCTCAAAATCGTAGCCCACGGTAAGGTGGCTGCGAAAGGTGCCACGCGTTCGGCCAAAGATGCCAAACTCCGTGAAATCGTTCGGCTCGTAGCGGGTTTGATACCATATCGTAAGCGTATTGTACAAGTCGAGCAAATGCCAGAAAGGATTATAAAAGTTGTAATTCAGTTGCAGGTTATGGGTAATCTCGTTGTTGACGTCAAGATATCCCAGATCGTTGGGATCGTAGGTATCCGTTTCGACCCATCGCGTAAGCGCAAAACGCAACTGCCCGCTGGTTTTATTCAACGAAACATTGTAAGCGTAGCCCAGATCGGCAGTTTCGGCGCTGCGATATTTCTGACTAAGATTGAAACGGCCATCGACGGAGTAGCTGCCGGGCTTATTATAAAACTGAAATTCGGTGCCTGTGACGTTGGCCGTGGTGCTGCTTTTGCCTTTGTAAACATTGGTATTATAAAAACTCAAAAACGAATTGTACTTCAAACTCTGATCCACCACCACCATATTGTAATTGGTAAAAGGTTGTGTGATAATAGAGCGTGTGTTGCCCAATGAGTCGGTGATTTCGGCAGTAGTTTGTCCGGAGATAGCATTAAAAATACCAAGACCCAATCCTTTTCCTGTGCGTCCCGAAATTTTGGTGGCATTGAGCAGGCGTGTTTTCATAGGGTTTTCTGTTACTGTTTCGCCGGGTTGCAGGCTGTCGTAAACTGCCGCGTAGCCATCGGGCACATCCCCTACCCTACGCGAATAAAATATGTTGCCTTTGTTAAAAAGCTCGGTGCCTTCGGTGAAGAAGGGCCGGCGCTCCTGGTAATAAACCTCAAAGGGCGAAAGATTGAAAATCTGATCGTCGGATTGCACCTGGCCAAAATCGGGAATCAGCGTCATGTCGAGCGTAAAACTTTCGTTGATACCATATTTCAAATCCATTCCATAATTAAACGAATATCGCCACGACGGCTCATTGGCCAGTTTCTCGAGGTACGCCGACACATAGGGCGTAACCGAAAGTCGCAGTGGAGGCCTGATGTTGTAGAGCTGCGTTATTTCACCATCCTGTTTCAACTGCCCCTGAATATTTTTATCAACAAAGCTCCAGGTGTCGATTTCGCGCTTGCGGCGGATGCTTCGCTCCGCGTTGAAACCCCAGGTCTGCGCATCGTTTTCAGGAAAGCGCAGCGCCGAATAAGGTATTTTCAATTCAGCAATCCAGCCGCTGTCGGTTACTTTTATCTGGCTCACCCACACGGCATCCCAATCCTCGTCGTCGTCGTCGTTATAAATACGGGCATCGAGCTGCACCCCTGATGCCGTAACTCCGAAGGCGCTGGCGTTGAGGCCGTCGTTGTAAGGGCTGAGATAAAAAATGATATTGTCAGCGTTAAGCTCATACGCATCGCGGAAACCCAATTCGGTAAGAATGCTGTCCGGGGCACTGTCGTACATGGTGGCGCCAATATAGATTGCTGCATCGTCGTAAAGAATTCTCACCTGCGTAATTTCGGTGGGTGCAGCGCCATTGTAGGGACCAAACTGCACAAAATCGCCAGCCACAGGTGCTTGCTGCCAGGCAGCTTCGTCGAGCACGCCATCAATCTGCAGGCGCGTTTGCACAGGATAAGCAGCCACCTGTTTGCGTTGTACCTGTCCATTCAGGCCAACTGCAACAAACTGAAGTAGTATTATTATGGTAATGGGAAATGTGGATTTTGCCAAGGTGTATGAAGAGGTTGATGAGATGAATCAGGGTATAAAAGTATTGGGCAGCAGAGTCGATATTTTTGCAAAAAAAAACAAATTCCAAATTCCAACCGTCGGTAGCCGGTGTAAACAATGACAAATGAATTCCATAAATCAAATTTCAAATATCCGTAATGGTTTTGGTAATTGGGTTTTTAATATTGAAATTTATTGAAAATCCGAAAGCAGGTTTTTGTAAATCTCATAGTTTTCGTTGTCAAAGCAGCAAAAGATCACCTTTTCAGGAAACTTTTCCTTTTCAAGATAGGTGTGCACAGTTTCGATGGCAATGGCCGCCGCCTGCTCTTTCGGAAAACGATAAACACCTGTGCTGATATTTGGGAAAGCGATGGAAGAGCATTTTTCGGTGGAGGCCAGCTTCATGCTTTCGGTGTAACAAGAGCGCAGCAGCTCCGGCTCGCCACGGTCGCCGCCATTCCACACAGGACCCACGGTATGAATCACGAACTTAGCGCTAAGGCGAAAGCCCGGAGTTATTTTTGCCTGCCCGGTTTGGCATCCTTCCAGCCCGATGCAGGCTTGCAACAGTTCGCGTCCGGCAGCACGATGTATGGCGCCATCCACTCCGCCGCCACCGCGCAAACTTTGGTTGGCAGCATTTACAATAGCATCCACATCCATTTTTGTAATATCATCTTTGAGAAGTTCAATGCGTGTATTCATGTCTTTTTAATTTTTTTAATCACTGTGTCCGGCAAAATATTTGAATTTTCTTACCAAAATTACGGTATTGAAATGACAAGGGTTTTTGGAGTGTTAACAATGATCTACTTCAAGGTATTTCGTTTCTAATATTCTACCGGACATCAATGTTTTTTAATGAATAAATAATTGCCAAATAATATAAAAAAGGCTAAAGGCCGACAGAAAAACAATTCCTGCCACGGCATAGATACGCAGCCACCGGCGTGGCCTGGCTTGAGCCGGAACGTGTGCGTGCATTATCACACGGTAATTGAGAATCGCCAGTATGGGCGCCGTCACAAAAGAAATTGTGGTGGCGAGATCGACCATAAAAGCCATGCTGCTTTTCAGGTAGCTTAGCAGCAGCAACGTTCCGGCCGTAACCACCACAATCCAAATCCAATAGAGCGAAGTCTGGCTTTTGGGATTTTTCGCAAAACGAGGTACCAACCATTGTGTAGCGCTGCGCATTACCCGCGGATAGGCGTCGAGGCAGGTAATGGTAGTGCTCACCATGGTAGTAAGGGCGGCAATGGCGATGAGCCAATATGCCCACGCGCCGATGCTGCCGGTGTACATGCTGATGAGCTGCTGTGAAAAAACTATTCCCTGACCCGAAAGTTCTTCGCCACTGCCAAACATAACCAGCGCGCCCAACGACAAGAAGAGCAGCGCCATCACCGCCGCACCGATGTATCCGATATTAAAATCCAAGAGCGCCTGTTTCATCGATGGACGATGCCCCAGTTGCCGCGTCTTGGCTACCGACCAGAGCGAGTGCCACACCGAAACATCGATGGGCGCCGGCATCCAGCCTACAAAAGCAATGAGAAACAACAAATCGACAGTGCTGCTCCAGTCGAAATTCCCCGAAAGGGAATCTTGTTTAAAATACCCCGCGCCAAAAGCATACAGCACCGCCACCAGTGTTGACAAGGCAAGGGTGATGATTACAAATTTGATGATCTTATCTAAAGCCTCATAACGACCCACACCCAACACGATCATCGAAATGACCAGGATAATAGCAGTGATCCAGCCAATAGGAAGGTGCAAACCAAAAACTGTTGCAAACAAACCGGCAGTAACAATGCTCACCGCCGCCTGAATGGCAAACATTGTTGAAATTGTGAGCAGCACATACAGCACCAATGCCCAACGCCCGATGGTGCGGTAACCCTCCACCAGCGAATTGCCGGTAGCATTGGCATAGCGCGGCCCAAATTCCATAAAAGGGTATTTGAGTGCATTTGCGATAACGACCACCCACACCAATTCAAATCCATAGCCAGCTCCGGCGCGGGTGCTTTGCACCAGATGCGATACGCCTACGGCTGCTCCGGCAAATAGCAACCCCGGCCCAAGCGACTTAAAAAAATTGGCAGCTTTCATCTTTTTTGTTCCAGAGCGCAAAAATATTTTTTTTGAACCAAAAAAAGCACCATTTGCCGGAGCAATGATGCTTTTCATTATTAATTCCGGTTGAAAACCTATCTCACGAGGGTAAGCTCGTCGATCAGGTTTTTGGCACCGGCATATTTATCAATTACAAAAAGTACGTAACGAATGTCCACGCTGATGGTGCGCTGCAACTCAGGCTCGAAGGCGATGTCGCCGCTCATGGCTTCCCAGTTGCCATCGAAAGCAATGCCGATGAGTTCGCCGTTGCCATTCATTACCGGGCTGCCGGAGTTGCCACCGGTGATGTCGTTGGTGGACAGGAAAGCTACCGGCAAATGGCCATCTTGGCCATATTGCCCAAAGTCTTTGGCTTCGTAAAGCTGCTTTAGCTTATCAGCCACGATGAACTCATCGTTCGAGGGGTCTTCTTTTTCCATCACGCCGCTCAGATGCGTTTGGTAATCGAAATGAATGGCATCGGCGGGATAATAATCCTGGATGGTGCCATAGGTGAAGCGCATGCTGGAGTTGGCGTCGGGATAATATTTGGTGCCCGGATTCATTTGGCGTAAGCCATCTATGAAAAGACGCATGCCATCGTCCACTGCACTCTGGCCACTCATAAAAGCAGCGCGTTTGTCCATCATGGCTTGTTGCAATGATTGGGATGCCTGATAAGCCATATCTTTTTCGAGGGTTTTCTTTTTCGGTTTATCCAAAAACTTTATAAACGTAGCTTCATTGGCAAACAACGACTTCTCGAACATCTCATCCACATAGGCGTCGATGTTGCCACCAAAATCTTTGTTGATAGTTGCAAATAGCGATGGCAACTGGTCAGCCGGAATATTTTTCTGATACAACCTCAAAAGCGCGGTGAGCATATCTTTATCCATGGGGCGGTTGTAGTCTTCAAAGAAATCTTCAACTTCCGGTTTGAGGCTT
Organism: Clostridia bacterium; assembly: GCA_009928785.1. GTDB lineage: Bacteria > Bacteroidota > Bacteroidia > Bacteroidales > 4484-276 > SABY01. Next base: position 12,215 of record SABY01000111.1, read on the forward strand.
TTGGCAGTTTCTTCGATGGCCACTTTGTTTTCCTTGGCATCGTCGAGCATTGGCGCCAACTGGCCGGCCATAGCAGCCATACTTAAAAGATCAACACTATTCGAGCCGATGGCAGCATAATAAAATGGCGACACCACACCGTTGAGCTGCTTGTAGCCGCCCTGGATATTTTCGAGCACATCGCCGTATTTTTCTTTGCGCTGCTGATCCTGGTTAACCCAGTTTGTAAACTGTTTTTCTATTTCCTGTTTCTTCGATTTCACGTCGAGGCGTTTCAGTCCGCGGGTTTGACCTATCATGTATTTCCAACCGTTTGCCATGCCGGCATAGTCGGAGGCATATTCAATGCGCAAAGCGTCGTCGGCATCCATATAGCTTTTCATTACCTCGAGGCTGGCGCCATAAAGATTGATGATGGTAGGATTCATTTCCTCCAGTGCATAATCGATACCATAAGAGGTCAGGTAGCGATCGGTACTTCCGGGGTAGCCCCAGATCATGGCGAAGTCGTCTTTTTTATACCCTTTGAGGGAAATGGGCAGGTGATGCCGTGGACGGAAGGGAATATTGTCTTCTGAATACTCGGCGGGAGAACCATCGGGAGCACTATACACGCGGAAGATGCTAAAGTCGCCGGTATGACGGGGCCACATCCAGTTGTCGGTGTCGCCGCCAAATTTACCTATCGACGAAGGAGGCGCGCCTACCAACCGAACATCTTTGAAGGTTTGGTAAACGAACATGTAGTATTCGTTGCCACCGAAAAAACTTTTTACCACCACATCGTATTTGCCGTCTTCCGAAGCGGTGGCTTTGATGTCCTTGGTCAGCTCACGCACTTTGGCAGCGCGTTGGGCACCGGTCATCGTATCGGAGAGCTGTGGCAATATCTGGCTGTTAAGGTCTTCCATCCTTACGAGGAATGAAGCGGTAAGGCTGGGATTGGAAAGCTCCTCGCCGAGGCTCATCGCCCAGAAGCCATCCGTGAGGTAATCGTGCTCGATGGTGCTATGATTTTGGATTACATCGTAGCCACAGTGATGGTTTGTAAACAGCAGCCCCTGATCCGACACCATTTCGCCGGTGCAGAAATAGCCACCTGGCGCGCTGCCGCTGGCAAGGCCTACGATGGCATCTTTGAGCGACGAATTGTTGATGCTGTAAAGCTCCTCCGGCGTAAGTTGTAGCCCCATCTCCTGGATGTCGGTCCAATTAAGACGATCGACAAACATGGGCAGCCACATGCCTTCGTCGGGACGTGGCGATGCAGCGAAAGTGGTAAGGCCTATCAGTGCCGCTGCCAGAAATGTTAAGAAAGAATGTTTCATAAAATTTTGATAATTAATTATTTAATACTAATAAAGAGCTATAAAAAAATAGGGATGCCGTTGTCATAATGATTGCCAAAAAACCTCAGGTTACTATTCTGAAAATTTCAATATCAGATTTTTATGACGCAACTATTGTAAACCCCGTTACACCGCCCAAAAATAAATAAATTTATTTCGGAGGTTGTCCTTGTCAGGTTTCGTAAATTTTTAAAAACAAAAATAGGTAGGACAACAGCACCTCAAGATGCTGAAACACGGAACAGGCAACAATTTCTTCGGAATGACTGCTGTCAGTCACTATTGGGAAGGGAGGCGGGATCGGGCGCTGCGCGCCCG
>SABY01000012.1 GCA_009928785.1 Clostridia bacterium
TTAAAATTTTAGTAAAACTGAAAAGATGAAAAAATACGATAAACTGGTTACCAATGCCGCCGGACGCGTGGTGCCCACCTTTTTCAACGGCAAAGAACATACGCCCTACATGGGCGTAGGAAAATACAAACCCACAGGCAGGAAATATGCGCCGCCCATCGCCACCTGCGCCAACTATCCGGCCGATGGCGACAAGCGTGTGCCGACCATCAAAGATGCGCTGGTGCGTGCCGGCATCCGCGACGGGATGACCATCTCTTCGCACCACCATTTTCGCAATGGCGACCTGATTGCAATGCAGGTTTTTGATGCAGCGCATGAGCTGGGCATCAAAGACCTGGTTTGGTTTCCGTCGGCATCGTTTCCTTGTCAGGAAAAGATGATAGAATATTTAAAAGACGGCACCGTACAGCGCATCGAAGGCAGCATGAACGGGCCGCTGGGCAAATTTACCAGCGAAGGAGGCATGCGCGGCATGAGCGTGTTGCGCTCGCACGGTGGACGCTACCAGGCCGTGCAGGATGGCGACGTGCACATCGACATTGCCATAATTGCCGCTCCCACAGCCGATGCGTTTGGCAACGCCACCGGCGACCGTGGCCCTGCAGCCTGTGGACTGCTGGGATTTGCATTGGCCGATTCGCAATACGCCGACCGCGTTATCGTGGTCACCGACAACATTGTTCCTTTTCCGTGTATCCCCTGGCAGATTCACGGCAACTATGTCGATTTTGTGGTAGAAGTAGAAAAAGTTGGTTTGCCCGAACGCATCATTTCCGGAACAACCGAGATCACTAAAAGCCCCGACCGACTGCTGATTGCTGAGATGACGGCGCAATTTTGCGACGAAGCAGGAATTGTCCGCGACGGATTCTCATACCAGGCCGGCGCCGGAGGAACGGCTTTGTCTATCGGGATTTATTTTGAGCAGATGTTGCGTGAGCGCAAAATAAAAGCACGCTTTATCCGCGCCGGCAGCAACAAATACCCGGTGAAAATGCTCGAAGACGGACTGGTGGATTATATCCTCGACGGGCAAACCTTCGACTTGGAAGGCGTGCGCTCTATGCGCGAAAACGCTGGCCATGTAAACACCAGCCCATTTACCAGCTACAACTACCACGGCAAAGGCAACTTTGCTTCGATGGTGGACGTGGTGGTGCTCGGCGCCACCGAAGTTGATGTGGATTTTAATGCCAACGTGGTGACGCACTCCGACGGCTATCTGCTGCACGGCATCGGCGGCTGGCAAAACTGCCTATTTAGCAAATGCACCATCCTGCCCGTGCCACTATTCCGCGACCGTATGCCGGTGATTGTGGACAGGGTTACAACCTTGTGCGGCCCCGGCGAACTCATCGACGTGATCGTTACTGAGCGTGGCATCGCCATCAACCCGCTGCGGCAGGATTTGATTGAGAAATTTAAAAATTCAAAACTTCCTATCAAGACCATCCATGAGCTTAAAGAGGAAGCCGAGCAAATTTGCGGGAAGCCTGAAAAACCACAACTCTCCGATGAGCTTGTTTCGGTAATAAAATGGGTGGATGGAACCGTGCTTGACGCCGTAAGGAAAGTGAGCGTCTAATGATATTTACATTAAAACACAAAAAAAGACCTCCGGAAATTTCGGAGGTTTTTTTTTGAAAAATTGATTTATGAAATTGTAATGGGATTTCAAAATGTTTCTGTCAACAGAAACATTTTACTACTTTTTGTTTCTGTGTACAGAAAGAATTCTATCTTTGTTGAATCTTTTTTCGATTTCAGCATGGACAAAAATAAATTATTTGGCATCCTCAACGATTGGAATTACTGGGACAAGCCCGTTCCGAAATTTTTTCCGAGGTCATTGTATCAGGAAAAGATCAATCAATATCTTTCCACCGGAGAGATAATTGTTTTGAAAGGCATTCGCAGGGCCGGAAAATCAACGCTTTTGATCAACCATATCCGGCATCTTACCGAAAATGGAATTGATAAAAAGGAATTTCTTTTTGTGAATTTTGAAGATCCGCGTCTTGGCGATGAACTGGATAGCGAGTTATTGGAGCAAATTCTGGAAACTTACAAGGAGTTTGTGAACCATGAGGTAAAACCGCACATTTTTCTGGATGAAGTGCAGAACGTACATCAGTGGGAAAAATGGGTTTTGACAGGATATGAACTCGACAGGGGGCATTTTTATGTAACAGGTTCTTCGTCGAAATTGCTTAGTAGAGAGTTTGGCACAGCCCTGAGCGGACGGTTTCTTGCCATCAATGTTTTTCCGCTTGGATTTGCGGAATACCTTCTTTTTAAAGACTTACCAGCGCCAGATAAAGCCCTATTAATAACACAAAAAATCCTTTACAAAAAATCCTTCAACGATTATCTCACTGCTGGTGGTTTCCCTAAAGCTGTATCGCTTGAGGACGATCTCCGACGACAGGAAATGATAATGTATTACGAAACCATCATCCTGAAAGATATTGTGGCACGTTACAATCTGAAAAATTTTGACAGTGTTAAAAAAGTTGCGCTATTTTTACTTTCAAACATAGGAAAGCCGTTCAACCTTAACAAGGTAAAAACCACACTTCAATTGTCGTATGACCTGGCAGATAAGTATTTCGAGTATCTCAAAGACACTTTCCTGTTGTTTGAAATACATGGGTATGACCATTCATTAAACAAACAATTTGCTAATAGGCGCAAGGTTTATTGCATCGACAATGGGTTTTTAACGAACATCTCATTCAGAATTTCAGAAGATTATGGCAGATATCTCGAGAACATCGTTTTTGTGGAATTGATGCGCAGAGAAAAAGAAGTTTATTTTCACCAGGGTCAAAAGGAATGTGACTTTGTAATTAAAGAAAGTTTGCTAATAACGCAGGCAATACAGGTTTGCCGTAGCCTGAAAGACGAAAAAACCAGACAACGCGAAATAGATGGTCTCCTGGAAGCTATCAAAACCTACAATCTGAGTGATGGCCTGATCCTTACCGAAGACGAAGATTTTGAAACAGAAGTGGAAGGATTCAACATTGTAGTACTGCCAGTTTGGAAGTGGTTTCTCCAGCCCGAAAGCCAAACTGTCTGATCGATCATTTTATGTAATCCATTACAGAAAATAATCGAATATCTTGTAATCCATTACTAATAATCTGGATATTTTTTGTAACCCATTACAAGATAATTATCTTTGTTGAAAATATTTTCTATGATAGAATTATTCGAAAGCAGCAACCTGATTATCAATTCAGTGAGCCATCAGTTCAAAAGATTCAGGTTTGACACCATAGATTGGGATGCCCGGCTGGTCGAAATTAATGGCGCAAGAGGTGTAGGAAAAACCACTATGCTGTTGCAAAAGGCAAAACTGCTGAATGCCGGAGTTAATAATGCGGCGCTGTATGCTTCATTGGATGATCCATATTTTTATAAAAGAAATTTGATTGAAGTTGCCGATGAATTTTATAAAAATGGCGGCAAACACCTCTTTTTTGATGAAGTGCACCGCTATCCATCGAAATATCCGGACCACGACTGGTCGTCTGAACTGAAAACAATTTACGACCGGTATCCCGATCTCACTGTTGTTTATTCGGGTTCTTCTATTTTAAAATTACAGAAGGCGAAGGGTGATTTGAGCCGCCGTAAGATTTCCTATAATCTGCCGGGGTTTTCGTTCAGGGAATATTTGGACTTTAATGGTGTTGAAAAATTCGAACCAACGAATTTGGACGATCTTTTGACACGACATGTTGAAATTTCAAATCAAATCATTTCAAAAATTAAAATTATCCCTCATTTCAAGGCTTACATCCGAACAGGTTATTATCCATTTTATAATGAAGCGCCCGATCATTATTTTGAGCGATTGAAAGATGTGATAACAGTGATTCTTGAAAACGATATTCCGGCGGTAACCGATATTCCTTTTGAAACATCGATAAAGCTGAAAAAGCTGCTGAGTTTAATTTCGGAGAGCGCCCCTTACACACCAAATTTATCGTTGATCAGTAAAGAACTTTTTATTAAGGACCAACGCACGCTGTTGAAATATTTCAGTTTCCTCGAAAATGCTGAACTCATCCTGTCACTGAACAGGGAAGCCACAGGAAACCGGATTTTGCGAAAGCCCGATAAATTATTTTTAAACAACACCAATTTGCATTATTGTTTTTATAGCACCCCAAATGTCGGTACCCAGCGCGAAACCTTCTTCGCTAACCAAATCAGAAATAGACACCTTTTGACATTTCCTGAAACGGGTGATTTCAAAGTGGACGACTCGCTACTTTTTGAAGTAGGAGGGAAGAACAAAGACAAAACTCAGCTCAAAAATATTGAGAATGCATACCTGGCACTGGATGATATTGAGGCAGGGTACGGCAACAACATCCCATTGTGGTTGTTCGGTTTTTTGTATTAATAAAAAAGCGAACCTTCCATTTGGGAAAGTTCGCTTTTTGAGATTTTTCAGAACCAGTGTTAGTACCTGTTTTCGTTCGGGCGACGATTGGTAAAACGCGGCTTTTGTGGTTTTTCTTCTGAGGCTTTCACCACCAATTTACGGCCTTCAACTTCCTGGTCGTTGAGCTGACGGATAGCTTCCTCGGCATCATGGTCGTTTTTCATTTCCACAAAACCAAAACCTTTGGACCGCCCGGTGGCTTTGTCGGTAATGATGCGGGAGGATTCCACCTCGCCATAAGCTTCAAAAAGCTCACGAAGACTCTCTTCGTGGTACCTGTAACTCAGGTTAGCAACAAAAATGTTCATAATAACTGTAGGTAAAATAAATAATAAAGTTGACATCTTACAGAAGACGAAAGAGGTGCCTCAATCACAGGTGTTTGGCTACAACTATGGCCGGAACCAGCTTTGCATTTTTTTCTGCGGCAGCAAAATTAAATAAAAACATATTGGGCGTATAAAAACATTTAAGAACTCCTTATTTTTTCTTCCATACCACTTCATAGAGGTCGTTGCGGCGGTCTTTGAGCGTATGCACGGTTCCGTTGTGGTGCAGGTCTTTGAGCAGATTCAGGTCCACATCTACAATTAGTGTCATTTCGGTGTTGGGCGTAGCTTCGCTTTTGATGGCGTTGGTAGGGAAGGCAAAATCGGAAGGTGTAAACACTGCCGACTGCGCGTACTGGATGTCCATGTTGTTGACGCGTGGCAGGTTGCCCACGCATCCGGCTATGGCTACATAGCATTCGTTTTCGATAGCACGCGCCTGTGCGCAACGGCGCACGCGACTATAGCCGTTTTGTGTGTCGGTGAGGAAAGGCACAAAAAGCAACTGCATGCCCTGGTCGGCATATATGCGGATAAGCTCCGGAAACTCCACGTCGTAGCAGATGGCGATGCCTATCTTGCCACTATCGGTATCGAATACCCGGATGTCGCTGCCACCCGACATGCCCCAGGCCTCGGTTTCGTTAGGGGTGATATGTACTTTTTTAAACGATTCCCATGAACCATCGCGCCGGCAGAGGTAGGAGATGTTATAAAGTTTGCCGCGTTCCATCACAGGCATGCTGCCGGTGATGATGTTGACGTTGTAGCTAATCGAAAAATCGACAAACTTCTGGCGCAGCGGCTCGGTATATTCGGCCAACTTGCGGATGGCCTCGGCTTCGCCCAGGTGGTTGAAGCCCGACATAAGCGGCGCATTGAAAAACTCCGGAAAAAGAATGAAGTCGGCATGGTATCCACTCACGGCATCGATAAAAAATTCGCTTTGCTCTATCAGGTGGTCGAAGGTAGCAAAATGACGCATCTGCCACTGAACCAATCCCAGCCGCACCACGGGCTGCAATTTATTTATCAGCGTTTCCTTTTCCTGATAATAAATGTTGTTCCACTCAAGCAGGGTGGCAAATTCCATCGACTGCTCATCGTCGGCCAGATAGTTCTTAAGGATTTTTTTTACATGGAAATTGTTGGAAAGCTGAAAGGTCAGCGCCGTATCGTAGATTTCTTTGTTGCTCACCTTATTTATATACTGTCTGGGTGTCAGCTCATCGGCGTACTTGCTATAGGTGGGGATGCGCCCGCCGGCCATGATGGCGCGCAGATTAAGGTTTTCGCATAGCTCCTTGCGCACGTCGTATAGCCGACGACCTAAACGCATACCGCGGTAGTCGGGATGAACAAACAACTCAATGCCATAAAGCACATCACCCTCCGGGTCGTGTGTGGCAAAGGTATCGTTGGCAGTAATCTGGTGATAAGTATGGTTATCGCCAAATTTGGAATAATCGATGATGATGGAAAGGGCGAGTGCTACCACTTTGTTGTTGACAGCAATACACAATTGCCCTTCCGGAAAAACGTCGAGTAGCCGGCTGATGTCGCGGCGCTCCCAGTAATCTTCCGAAGAGCCGTGGTAGGCTTTTTCCATGGCATTACGCAAATCGTAGTAATCTTCGAGCTTCAAATGGCGGGCTTCAATAATCAGTTCTTTACTCAGCATGAGGGTTCTTTATCTTTTTAATAAAATGAATGGATGCAAAACAAACATAGCGGGTGGAATATTGTTCGGCGTATTGATTTGGTGATGTGGTGATGTGGTGATGTGGTGATGTGGTGATGTGGTGATGTGGTGATGTGGTGATGTGTGATTTCCTAGAAAATCCCGAGATCCGCGAAAAAATCGGGATTTACTCCGCGATTCGGGAAACGACCTGCTTTTAGCTCTTATCGCCAGGCAGCATCTCGTCGAGTTTTTGTCCGCCTTTTATACCAAAATCCAACGTGCGGATGGGGAAGGGGATGGTAATGTCGTTTTGGTCGAAGGCTTTTTTGATGGCTTTTATGGCATCGCTCTTCACTTTGAGATAATGCTTCTCGGCCACCTTATCTATCCAGAAGCGCACCATAAAATTGATGGAGCTGTCGCCATACTCCTGAAAATATATTTCGGGCGTTTCGCTTTCGATGTGTTCAATATTTTCCTCAATGGTAGCACGCACCACTTCTTCCACCTTTTCCAGGTCGTCGCCGTAAGAAATACCTATTTTTATTACCACTGCCCTTTTTCCATTTATCGAAATATTTTTAAAACTATTGGTCACAATGGCATCGTTGGGCAGCACCACCAACTCGCCGGAAGTGAGATGCAGGTGGGTTACGCGGATGCCAATTTTTTCGATAAAGCCATAATAGCCATTGGTTTCTACCCAGTCGCCGTTGCGGTAAAAATCCCGATAGGACATAATGAATCCCGAAACGGTGTTTTTGATTGGATTTTGAAATGCCAAACCAATGGCCAGACCAACCACTCCGGCGCCGGCAAGCAGCGAAGTTGCCGCTTTATCCAACTGCAGCACGCTCAGGATTAATATAAATCCAATCAACAGCAGCGCGTAGTGCACTACCCCGGTGATATAGTTGATGATAGGAATGTTGCTGATAAATTGTGTAAGAATGCGCCGGATAACATTGCGTACGAAACGCGCAATAATAATCACAATCACCAGCAATAAGAGCGCAGCTACGAAATTGGGTAAAAACAGCACCAGGTCTTTGCCCCAGCCAATGAGTTTTTCGGAAAGCAGTTGCCAGGTATTGTTTATCATTATAGTTGTATTAGTTTGTTCGTACTTATAACGCATCCCTTTTGGGGCAGCTAAAGTAGCACTATTTGAAAAAGTCCCGCAAAGCTGTTGACTATCTTTTGTATTAAAAACGAACTACTTCCTGGTGGCCTTTTGTGCATCCACTTCTGGCGACAAATTGCCTGATTCGATGTAAATGCGCTTGATTTCGGGATAGCTTTGGCGGATATCGACTTCGAGCCGTTGAATGGTATCGATAAGCTCACTGCTGTTCAGTTTGTGCGCAAATTGGACGTCCAGCGCAAGCAAAACGTCGTTGGGCGCCATGTGCATGGTCAGTGGGCGGCGAAGCGCGACAACATTTTTATCCTGTTTTATAATTTTCACAATGTCATCGATGATATGTGGCTGCATGCTTTCACCTATCAGCAAATTGCGGCTTTCGATGGTTAGCTGTACAGCTACAAAAGCTAATAATAAACCAATGACTATAGAAGCCAGCCCGTCGGCAATGGGTAGATTGTAATGACTGCCAATAAACACTCCTGCTGCAGCGATGATCAATCCGCCCAGTGCGGCGGCATCTTCATAAATAACAACAAAATGGCTTGGGTCTTTACTGACGTGTAGCCTTTTCATGAGGCTGCCTTTGATACTGCTGTTTTTATTAAAACTCCGAACAGCTATTACAAGCGAAGTGCCTTCGAACAAGAATGCTCCACCCAGCACCGCATAGTTCCATATTAGATTGGTGATAGGCTCGGGGTGCTGTATGTGCTTTATGCCTTCGTAAATAGACATGCCACCGCCCAGGCCAAAAATGAGAATTGACACGATGAGCGACCAGAAATATATCTCTTTGCCATGCCCGAAAGGATGAGCATAATCAGGTGGCTTTTGGCTACGGCGTAAGCCCAATAGCAAAAGCAACTGATTGGTCGAATCCACTGTGCTGTGAATACCTTCGGAAAGCATAGCGGAGCTACCAGTAAAGGTAGCTGCCACAAACTTCATCACTGCAATGGCTATATTTGCCGAAAGGGCACCATAAATCGGGATGTTCTTGTGGGCCATTTTCTGCTATTGGAATTTGCAAATTATTTCTGTATCCATAGGTGTGTTTATGATTTCGATCAATTTCCTCTATAGGTGGAATATCCATAGGCGGAAAGAGTGATGGGGACGTGGTAGTGGTTGGTGTCGGAAATTTCAAAAGCTACCTCGATGAAAGGATATAAAGTTTTGATATCATTTTTTCTAAAATAGGGGCTGGTGAGAAAGGTCAATTTGTAAATACCCATGTTTTCGTTTTTGGTGCTAAGGAAGTCGTTGATCCTTCCATTTTCATCCGTTTCCTTTTCATCAACAAACGACCAGGTGTTGGTGTGCTCGTTTAGTTTTTCCAGCCTGATGGTAACCTCCCTTGCGGGCATTCCTGTGGAAACATCGAGGATGTGGCTGGACAACTGATAAGCCTGTGCTTGCGCAAAAGAGATGGTAACAAACAGCATAAAAGCCAGAGTAAGGGAAAGATATTTCATTTTATATTAGGATGTAAATTAATGAGGGATGAGCCAAATCCTGTTTAGATTTCCAATTGTGTTTTAACAGATCACAACGTATTATTGTTTCGGCGGCTTCCAATATTGTTCCATGTGATCTTTCCGGCGGATTATGGAAGTTTTATCAATTGACAATAAGAACCGGTACCTTTATCTTGTGTCGTACCGATTCTACGGTGGTGCCAAAGATCAGGTCTTTCATTCCTTTGTGGCCGTGCGCACCCATCACCAACAGGTCGATGCCTTTGGCTGCCACAATTCTGGCAATCTGAAGCGGTGGACTCCCGAATCCAATCTCTCTATTTGCCTCGTATCCCATTTCGATAAGTTTGTCCTGGTAAAGTTTCAGGCTTGCTTCATCCTGCTGGGTTTCGTAGTCCTGACTATTTGTACCCAAATACCGTGCTGCAGCACTTTCGACTATGTGTATCAATGTGTAGCTGGCCGCGGTGCCGCCCTGCTTCAGCGCATTACGGATTATCTTCTGATCGTTGCCACTGAAATCGATGGCTATGCCAATGTTTGAAAAGTTTTCCAACATCAGGCCTTCTGTAAAAACCTCAGCCACACCATGTGGCATATCACGCACGCTCTTTGTCGTTTTTGACAGAAACGGCTGAATAAAAATATACCCCAAAAGCGCCAGAGAGGCCACAGCCACAGGAACTACAATGATATAGATTAGCAAACCGTGATTGGCAGATTGTTTTATCCAGGTGTTAATCTCACCAAAAACCAATTGTATGTTGAGATAAACAATGATGGCTGCACTCAACCACGCAAGAACTTTTAGCCACGGCTTGATGGCAAAACCCTTCATCGTTATTTTGTCGGAGGTGAAATGGATGAGCGGAATTACGGCAAAGCCCAGTTGAAGACTCAACACCACCTGACTTAGCACCAACAACCGCCCGAGTGCTTCATTTCCAAAATAAAGAAGTGTAAACAGAGCCGGTATGATGGCCAACAGACGCGTTATCAATCGCCGGAGCCAGGGTTGGATTCTTAAATTCAAATGACCTTCCATCACAATCTGCCCGGCCAAAGTGCCGGTGATGGTTGAGCTTTGGCCGGCTGCGATAAGCGCCACAGCAAAGAAAGCTGGCGCTGCATTGCCAAATAGATTTTCCAGCAATGCCGAAGCATCCTGAATTTCGGCTACATTAAAAAACCCATTAACATAAAAAGCTGCTGCCGCCAAAACCAGAATAGCTGCATTAACAAAAAAGGCAAGATTGAGCGCAATAGTGGTGTCGATAAAATTGAATTTGATGGCCGCCCGTAATCCTCTATAGGTTCGCTCAATTTTTCTGGTTTGCACCAACGAAGAGTGCAGATACAGATTATGCGGCATCACCGTGGCACCGATAATGCCGATGGCAATATAAAGTGACGCTCCGTTCAATTCGGAAGGAATGAAACCCTTCATCACATCGCCGTAAACCGGACTAACGATCAGCATTTCGGCCAGAAAAGAAATGCCGATTATCGACACCAGCGAAACAATAAAAAGCTCCATGGTACGCATTCCCTTTTTCATCAGAAACAACAAAAGGATGGTGTCCAAAGCGGTGATGCTAACGCCCCAAATCAGCGGAAGGCCAAACAACAAATTAAGCCCGATGGCCATGCCTACAATCTCGGCCAGATCGCAGGCGGCAATGGCTATTTCGGCTAAGACGTACAGCGGAATATTGGCCCATTTGGGATAGGCATTTTTTGAAGCCTGCGCCAGATCAAGCCCTCTCACAATACCCAGTCTGGCGCTTAGCGACTGCAGAAGTAGCGCCATGAGGTTGGACATGAGCAGCACCCAAATAAGTTTATATCCAAATGCGGAGCCGCCGGCAATGTCGGTGGCCCAGTTGCCCGGATCCATGTAGCCCACACTCACCAGATAAGCCGGCCCAAGAAATGCCATGATTTTGCGCCAGCCCTTTTTGTCGGTGCGTACTGTGGAATGTACTTCACTTAAAGATTCTGATTTCATCAGCGAGGAGGCTACGGAATTTAGCGTGGTATTAAAAAAAAACTGAAGATTTTTGCGCCTTCAAGGGTAGCAAACAAAAAAGACAGCCACAAGTTTAAGTTATGGCTGTCTTTACTGTTGGTGACTCCGCAGGGATTCGAACCCCGAACCTCCTGATCCGTAGTCAGGTGCACTATCCAATTATGCTACGGAGCCAACTAATTTTTGTTTCGTTTGAAAAGAACGATTCGTTTTGAAACGGCTGCAAAAGTAACTTATTTTTATCAATACATCAATCGCCGCATATTTTTTTTAGATCAGAATGCTGATGCTTTCTGCCTTTCATTTTATCACGCAACGCAGCAGCCGCTGCTCGCCAATGTATCCTTCGAGTGTGTCGCCAATTTTTACAGGCCCCACGCCAGCAGGCGTTCCGGTATAGATCAGGTCGCCCATCTTGAGCGAAATAAACTGCGAAACATAGGAGATGATTCGGTCGAAACTAAAAATCATCAGGGAGGAGTTTCCATCCTGTACCGTGGCGTCGTTCAGCGTGAGGCGGAAGGGAATATTGTTGATATCTTCAAAAGTATCCACAGGCAAAAAAGTCCCGATGGGTGCGGCGCCATCAAAAGCCTTGGCAATTTCCCACGGTAGTCCTTTTTGTTTTTGTTGCTGTTGCAGGTCGCGGGCAGTAAAGTCGATGCCAAAACCAATTTTATCGTAATAGGTATGGGCAAATTTCTCAGCGATATGACGCCCGTTTTTGGAAATCTTTAGCACCAGCTCTCCTTCGTAGTGCAGATCGCTGGTAAAGCCGGGATAGAAAAAAGGCCGGTTGCGGATAATGAGCGCGGTGTCGGGCTTCATAAAAAAAACCGGCTCCGCAGGTAGCGGGTTGTTCAGCTCACGTGCGTGCTCCACATAGTTGCGGCCAATACAGATTATTTTCATCGGATTTTTATTTTTTTGTGTAAACGTTAAAATTCATCTTTTTTGAAAGTCTGGCAAAAAGTAAAAGATATTCCATCAAAGCTATCATCCGGAAATTCTGCCATCACGACCCTTCTTATTAAATCAATTTTTTGAGCTGCATCATGTGGACGATGTCCGAAACGATTTGATCTGTATTGAGATATTTAAGATTGTAATGCACATCGTAGCATTGGTGGCAGCCGGCAGCCCTGGTAAAAGTTTCGATAAGCCGATGGCGGTTTTTGTCCATTTCATTTACTTTCCGGTAGGCTTCTTTGGAAGTGAGGTTGTGTTTCTTAGCGATGTTATCCACCCGCCAATCAAAAGGAGCAATCAGCCGCACATGCAGTGCTTGCTGAATATCGCGGGTAATTTGCGCGCCGGCACGTCCGATGATGATGGCATAGCCGTCGATGGCAAACGAGCGCACCACATTTTTTATGGTTTCTTTTATCTTCCAGTCGCTGTAATACTGCCGGGCGGTAAGCGACATCAGAAACTCGTCGATGGTGCTTCGGTTCTCGAACGCGAAAATGTATTGGAGTTTTTTGCTGTCGGTTTGCAGCTCTTGCGCCGATGCTTCCAATATTTCTTTGCTAATGATCTCCCAGTCGCGTTTCTGACCAATAGCACGATAATACGTGTTGAGCTTCTCGGCGAGTTTTTGTGAGATAATGCGCGCATCGCAGCCATATTCGCGCGAAAGGGTTACCACCGGTCCGGGGACAGTTGGCGCAAAATCGTCCTGCCGGTATTTTTCTTTTAGGTAATGTTCAAGGAAGTTGTTCATCGCAGGCAGTTTTTAAAATTATTGACGAAAGATACAATTATTTAGCGAAAGCGCAGAAAAACAAAACGCTATTAATGCGCATGCGACTTTCCATAAATCAGCGCCAGCCCGTTGCTGATAAGGTCGGCCAAATCTGGTTTTTGCTGCTGCAAATCAAGCAAAAAGGTGTTAATAGCTTTGCGCAAATGATTAGATGTATTGGCGTTTTCTACGATCTCCAATATTTCGAGCGGCAACAACCACTCGCTTCGAAAGTCCTGCTGCAATGTCCTCCAGATGTCAGGCAGAACAGTGGCAGGCTGTTTTTCTTCCCGCACGTCGCGCACCTTTTGATAAAGCAAATGCAACTGGCGGGCAGCATCAGAATGAATGATCTTGTGCGTTTTTTCGTTGGGAGCAGGAAACTCCATTTGGTATGCTTCAGGATCGGCGGCACCCGAATACACCGAAACGATTTTGCTGCCTACTGCCATGTCGTAATTTCCCCATTGTGGCTCAAAAAGCACCTCATCGCGAAAGCGAACAGTGCATTCATCAAATGAAAAAAGAAGGTTTTTGCCTTCCCGACGAAAAATTTGCCGGAGCCGCCCATGTACCTCTACGCCCGACGCAAACTCAAGGTGGCATGGTTCGCCCTCATGTATGCCCAGTTCAGCGATTTGAGCAGCATCAAGGTGTTCAGGCGGCGTATTAACATCTTTAAAATTTCCGATGGGTGCGCCAAATCCATCCTGATGCCACGTTTTGCCATGCTCTTCTAATTGCGCATTAGCGTAGCAGAGCTGAGTAGGAGAGGAGGTTTGCAAATAAACAGCTTGTTGCTCATGTGTTATCATTTTTGAAAAAATCCCCGACACCTGCAATCCTGATGAATAAGTGGCTGTGGCCAAATGTGCCGAGTTTATCACTTTCTGCAATCCGTCGGTGCCGCCGCGTCGTTGTGCCATCGAATCGGCAAATTCGTTGAGCACATTTGTGAGGTGCGTGAAGTCGGGCGTAACAAAGAGCTGTGGCTGTCGGGTGGTAATATCAAAATCTGTTTTTACGGCTTCGATGGTGTAGGGAAGTTTTTTCACTTCCGGACGCAGACAACTAAAGCTTTCGCCAATGGAGGAGAGGAGTCCGGCGCCATAAATTTTCGGATTTTCTATATTGCCGATCAGGCCATATTCTACCGTCCACCAGTGGAGATTACGAATCAGCGACATCTCCGAAGGCGCGCCCATATTGGCATTGATAGCCTCCAGCTTTTTCTCGGCCTGCATTATTTCGTCACGGCGGGTATAGGGGTCAGCTTTTAAAATAGAAAGATGCCGGATGGCTTCGTATTGCTTGTAATCGTTGGCCGAGGAAATGGCTTTAGCGCCAATTTCGCCAAACAAACGCAGGTATTCGGCATAGTCGGCATCGGCAATGATGGGTGCATGGCCGGCAGCTTCGTGGATGATGTCGGGTGCCGGAGTATATTCTATCTGGTCGATGGGGCGGATGTCGGCAGCTATTACAAGCACATTGTAAGCCTGAAATTCCATGAATGCTGCCGGCGGAATAAAACCATCCACTGCCACCGCTGCCCAGCCTATTTCTTTCAGGATGCGGTTCATCCCGTACATGTGCGGTATCTCGTTGGTGCTGATACCTGTTTTGCGAAGGCCTTCCAGATAGCTGCCATGCGCCATGCGGCTCAAGTATTTCACATTTTGACGCATCACATAGCGCCACACCGCATGATCCTGGGGCGTATAGCTGTTGTAGGGCTGGTCGATGACCAAATTCAACAGATGGCGGGGGAGTTTATCGAGCACATGATTCATTTCCATAAGAAGCACCTTTTTATTTTGATTTGATAAAAATAGCAGATCGCCAAAATTAATGGTTTTGTCCACCCTCACATTGCTACAATAGCCATTTTTGGAAATATTAACGGGAAAACAGTCGGCACTTCTCAGGAGTAGTTTGCAAATAAGCCCCAACGAGGTGTCATCATTAGCATAGCGTGAAGCGCTATGATCCTATGATACAAAATCCACGAAATGAATTCAAGCCCCAACGGGGCGAAATCAATAGTAAAGTGTACAAGAATTTGTTTATGGATATCATTATGAATCATCATTATCCATTACCTTTGCCGCCGTAATGAAATCTGATAAAAAAACTTGTGAAAGCTGCGCCTAAAATATTGTTAGCCATACCGCTCATGGATGAGTCAGAACAAATTCCTGCTTTGCTCCGCAGCATCCGCCAGCAATCCTATACAAATTACAAAGCCATTTTTTGTGTTAATCAGCCCGACCAGTGGTGGTCTGATGCGAAGCGCCGCCCCATTTGCGAAAGCAATATGCTTACGCTCAAAATGCTGCACCAAGAGGCGGATGATCAGGTGCAGGTGATCGATCGTTGCTCACCCGGCAATGGTTGGGATGCCCGCCATCAGGGCGTGGGATGGGCACGCAAAACTGCCATGGACGAGGCAGCGCAACAAGCTGGCACCGCCGACTTGCTGCAAACTATGGATGGCGATACACTTTATCATCCCGATTTTCTTCAGGATGTTGCCGACGATTTTTCTGAAAACACCCAGGCAGGCGCTGCCGCGCAATGGTATTACCACCCGCTCACCGGCCAGCAAGCTGCCGACCGTGCGGTGCTGCGTTACGAAATTTATATGCGCTATTACGCCCTCAACATGTTGCGCATCCAAAATCCGTATGCCTTTACGGCAATTGGATCGGCCATGGCGTGCACCAGCGCTGCCTATCGGGCGGTGGGAGGGATAACGCCTCATCGCAGCGGTGAGGATTTTTATTTTATTCAAAAATTGCGCAAATATACTCCGGTGCTCATCCATACCACTGCGGCTGCGATGCCTGCAGCACGTTTTAGCGACCGCGTGCTTTTTGGCACCGGCCCGGCAATGATTCGCGGCGATGCCGGCGACTGGAATTCCTATCCCATATACAGCCACCATCTCTTTGATGAGGTGAAAGCTACTTTCGATCGTTTTTCTGAGCTTTTCGCCGGCGATGTGGAGCTGCCCATGACCAATTTTCTTGTTGAGAAATTTGGTGACAACCTCTGGCATTCGCTGCGGCAAAACAACCGCGATGCCAAAGGCTTTGCACGTGCAGCTTTACAAAAAGTGGACGCACTGCGCATCCTGCAGTTTATGCGCTGGAGGCACACACAACGGCATAGCTCCAACGAGCAAAATCTATTCGATTTCCTGCTCGCTTTTTATCCCGGCGATGCCATTCTTAAAGATATTCATTCAAAAAAATTCAACTTTAGCACCGCTTCCGTTGAACAACTTAACCAGATAAGAGATTTCCTAACTACAAATGAAAAACTATGGCGACAGAAAACCAAACTCCTCCGTTGATGATTACCGTTCTGGGAGCTACTGCCACCGGAAAAACTAAACTTGCTACCCGTGTAGCTGCCGAATTGCAGGGCGAAATAATCAGCGCCGATTCCAGACAGGTATATCGGGGCATGAACCTGGGCACTGGCAAAGATTATGAAGATTATTCCGTGGACGGAAAACAAATCCCTTTTCATCTTATCGACATTGCCGAGGCAGGCACCGAGTACAATGTTTTTGAATTTCAGTGCGATTTTTTGCGCGTTTTTGAAGACATTGTTCAGCGCAAAAAACTTCCGGTGATGTGCGGTGGCTCAGGTATGTACCTTGAAGCCGTACTTCAGGGTTATTTGCTCGACGACGTGCCACGCAACCAAAAGCTGCGCAACGAGCTTGACAAAAAATCGCTGCAGGAACTTGTGGTGCTGCTCGAAACATACCGCGAAGTCCACAACACCACTGACAGCAACGATCGCGACCGTGCAATACGGGCCATCGAAATAGCCAAATACCGCCAGGACAACAACAGCGAAGACGTTGTTTTTCCACCCATCCGTCATTCGGTGTTTGGTATTAACATGGAACGCAACGAGCTGCGCCAGCGCATTACCGAGCGCCTGAGCCATCGCCTCAACCATGGCATGATAGACGAAGTGAAAGAGCTATTGGGAAAAGGCCTAACCGCAGACCAACTATCCTATTACGGCCTCGAATACCGCCACATCACCGATTACATCACTGGCGAAACCAGCTACAACGAGATGTTTAAGCAACTCAACGCCGCCATTCACCAGTATGCCAAACGACAAATTACCTGGTTTAGAAGAATGGAGAAAAAGGGTATCACCATTATCTGGATCGATGGTAGCCTGTCTGTTGATGATAGACTGAGCGTGGTTATTAATGCTACAAAAGATTATTTATAGTAATGAGTTTACTACGTCTTTTTCGCATACAGCTTTTGCTGATGGTGCTGATGACCTTGTTTATGAACGCCGCTGCACAAAGTCCATCGGGGAAATATTTTGTTTTTCTTAATACCAATCCTAATCGTGCCGAACTTCCAAAAGCTGAGGTTGACGCATTGCAGGCTGCTCACATGGCCAATATCGATAGTTTAACCCAAGCTCGTCGCATGTTGGCAGCCGGGCCATTTCATGGTGGTGGTGGTATGTTTGTGCTTGCGGCAACTTCGCTACAGGAGGCACAGTCACTTATCGACAGCGACCCGGCAGTAGCCGCCGGGAGATTCGTGGTAGAAGTATTTCCTCTCAGCATGACCATCGGCGGGATTTGTCAGCCTCCGGAAAAATATGAAATGGCCGAATATCAGTTTATCCGCTATGTTCCGGTGAAGGAAGCAATGGTTGAGTTGACCGAAAAAAAACTTGAAAAACTAAGCCGACGCCATGGCACTTATTTAAAAGCCAATTTTTACGAGCATCTGCTCATAGCCGACGCCGATTTTGGCGCCGGGAAAGGGGGTGTGTTGATAGCATTTAATGGGGATGCTGAGGAATTTGACCGCTTTCTGAAATACGATCCCTTTGTGAAATCGGGGTTGTATAGGCCGGTAGCGAGTATTTTGTGGATAGCACAGGGCACGTTTTGCGAGCGCAAGCCTGACCCAAAAACTGACGGACAGCGCAGGTAGATGATTTTATAAGCCGATGAAATTAAAACCTGCCTACACCTACATTCTCGTTACGCTGGCAATGGTGTTCTGGGGGATGAGCTTTGTATGGAGCAAGATTGTTCTGGGATATTACGAACCCATCACTACGGTGCTGTTGCGGCTCATCTTATCGTCGGCGCTGCTGTTTGCAGGTCTTGCTGCTTTTGGCAAATTGCGCAGACTCCGGCGTGCCGATCTAAAGCTTTTTATGCTCTCCGCTGCTTTTAATCCCTTTCTGTATTTTCTGGGCGAAAACTATGGCCTGAAATATTCGTCACCTACCGTTACGGCTGTAATCATTGCTACCATACCGGTATTTACTCCTGTGGTGGCTTATCTGATATACCGCGAAAAGCTTTCGCTACTCAATATTTTTGGGCTTGTCGTTTCTTTTTTGGGCGTCTTATTTATGCTTCTCGAACAAGATTACTCTTTGTCGGTGTCGCCGGTAGGTGTGGCCTGGCTTGCATTGGCTGTGGTTACAGCAGTTTTTTACTCAGTACTTCTCAAAAAACTCGCCGTGCGTTACGACGCTTTTCTTATCATCGCCGTACAAAATCTCATTGGCACCTTCTACTTTTTGCCGTTGTTTTTTATCTTCGACTTTGCACAATTTATCACCGTAAAACCCACCACCGAGCTTATTACCTCCTTGCTGTTGCTTGCAGTATTTGCCTCCTCCCTGGCATTTGTGTTTTTCACCATTTCATCGCGCGAAATCGGCATCAGCCGTACCAACCTTTTTACTAATCTTATCCCTGTTTTTACAGCTATATTTTCGTTTATGATTTTGGGTGAAGCTTTCGAGATGCAAAAAGTGCTGGGAATGGTAGTGGTGATTACCGGCGTAATGATGAGCCAGATGAACGGAAAAAGCACGTTCGCCAATATGTACAGGTTTTTTGTAAAGGGAAAATAACCGGTAGTTTGAGGTTCCAGACCTGGTAATTATTTCGCACAACTTCGTGTCATTTCTAACGAAAAATTTGCGGAACAAATTTGCAGAAAGAAATCTAAAAAACAGTCGATTTTTCACATTACCAACTGCCTGTTGCCTGCCTATTGTGCATTTCGGGCTTTCTTATTCGGTCTTTCCGGGGAAAATAAAAAGCGGCACATCGCTGGCAAAAAGTAATTGACGGGTATGGTCGGTGGTAAAAAGTCTTTTGAGAAAACTCTTGCGGTGATTAACCACAGCAATAAGATCGATATTGTGATCTTTAGCGTACTCATTGATGCCTTCCAAAAAATCATCATGGCGGATCACCTCGAAAACAATTGAAGAGTTTTTTTCCGTCGCATCTGAAAACTGCTGCTGCAATTTTTGCATTCTGGCGGCATCTACAGGGGCGTTGCCATCAAGGTCGATGTGGATGCAATGGATTTTGGGATGATAATATTTGAGTAATCCGATAAGCCGGCGCAGGTCGCTGTCGTCTTCATCGTTGAAATCGGTGGTGTAAAGAATGTTTTGGAAGCCGTGATATTCCGTATCGCGCGGCACTGTCAGGATACGGCAGGTGGCATTTTGCACCACTTTGGACGATACTTTTCCTGTAAGGAAATCCTTTTCACCTTTGCCACGGGTTCCCATAATGATCAGGTCGGGATTGTAGGTTTCGGAGATGTTGAGAATTTCCTCCTCAGGCATACCACCGGTGAGGGTATGAAGAATATGTACGTTGGTGATGTTTTGGCTGCGCAGCTCCTCCTTAAGGCTTTCGGCAAGCTTCTCCATATCTGCTTTGGATTCCTCACGAATTTTGATAAGCATCTCCTGGTTGAACATTTCGCTGGCATCGATGCTGTAGGGGAAGCCGCTGTTGTGTACAATTATAAAGTCGAAGTAGGCATGGAAAAGCCGCAGTTCGCCGCCCGTGGTTTTGATAATCTCCAGCGCGAACTTGCAAACTGTGCGCATGTGGTCAGAAAAATCGACCGGGACAAGTATTTTTTTCATAATAATGCAGGTTTTGATGAAAAACAAAAATACCAAATCCTGTAATCACAGCCACTATTTATGATTTTTTTGCAACTAATTACCAGTGTTCAACTGCTACTGGCTTTGAACCAGCGTATCCTGCTGCGCCTGCTGGAATAATTCGATAAGTTCCTCCGGGCTTTTGCCCAGATACTTCAGAGAGATTTCTGCATCGTCGGCAAAGTCGTTGTCGGGATATTTCTCCAAAAACTCTTCGTAAATGGCTTTGGCCTTGTCGAGACGCCCCAGGTAGTTTTCGTAAACGTAACCTTCAAGAAAAAGTGCTTCGGGTACTTTGCGGTAATCGGGATACTCCTCGCGAATGCGCTGGTAAAGGGTAATTGCCTGATTGGAGCGGTTGGTGGTCATGGCCACATCGGCAGCTTTAAACAGGTAGTCGGCAGCCGCGCTGTCCTGCGGGTAGCTGTCGGCGTAACCGGTATAAACATCGATGAGTTCATCAATGCGGGCGTGATCGATCATACCATTTTCATCAAAAACGGCTGCTTCGGTTTTTTTGATCTGATTGATGGATTCGCGGCGCGAATCGTTGCAACCGGTCATTATTACCACCATAAATAAAATGAGCGTGATGGGAGAAAGATACTTTTTCATAACACTTATTGCTTAACGAGTTTGGATTTTTTTAAAGTAGGAAAAATCATGCGGTAGTCCACATCCACCTCGCCACGGCTTATGTCGTGAAGCTTACGGCGTAGCAGTGTTTTGCGCAAGCTGCTGATGCGTTCTACAAAAAGAACACCCTCCAGGTGGTCGTATTCGTGCTGAATGACGCGTGCCGGAAAGCCGGTGTAGGTTTCTTCTTTCAGCTCCCAATTTTCGTCGAAGTATTCTATGATGATTTCGTCTTTACGCGTCACATCTTCACGGATATTGGGAATGCTCAGGCAGCCTTCGTCGAGGGTTACGTCGCTCCCCTTTTCGCTGAGGATGTATGGATTGATAAATATTTTTTTAAAATCAGCAGTTTCGGGAACCTTGTCGGCGTATGGGGTTCCATCCACGATGAAAAGCCGGATAGATCGGTTTATCTGCGGCGCCGCCAAACCGATGCCGTCGGAGGCATACATGGTTTCAAACATGTCGGCGATGAGTTGGTCGAGGCCTGGGTAATCCTTGTCGATTTCTTCGGCAACTTTTTTGAGTATGGGATGTCCGTAGGCGGTAATTGGCAAAAGCATATCAAGAAAATATTAAGATAAATAATGTTCGTTTTGTGATGCGAGCATGTGCATGTACGATTGCAGAATCAGCGTAGCGCTCACCGTGTCAACAAGTTGTTTGTTTTGACGGTCTTTCTTTTTCAGTCCGGCTTGCAGTATTGCATCCTGTGCCATCCGTGAGGTAAAGCGCTCGTCGAATCTCTCAACAGCGACGTGGGGAAAATGTTTGCGAAGCTGTTTTACAAACGGCTCCGTAAAGCGTTGTGCGTCAGAAGGCGTATTGTTGAGCTGCCGCGGTAAGCCCACCACAACAACATCAACCGATTGCTCGTCGAAATATTTTTTAAGAAAGGCAATGACAGATGCTGATGGAACTGTAGTAAGTCCGGTAGCAAAAAGACGCAGCTCATCGGTCACAGCAATGCCTGTGCGCTTTTGTCCGTAGTCGATGGCCATGATTCTTCCCACTGTTATTGTTTTTCTTTATTAATAACTACACCCCAACCATGAGGCGTACCTGGCAGCAAAATTATAAAGAAAAAGCGGAGTGGATAATTTTTGTCTATTTTTGGCCGTAACCAAAACAAACGAAACGATGAAGGCTGCACGAATGATCGTCGAAGAAGCCTGGGAGCACCGGGAAAAACTTAACGAACCCAAGACCATCGAGACCATCGAAAGCATCATAGCTATGCTCGACCGCGGCGAAATACGCGCTGCTGGACGAATCGGTGCCGAATGGAGGGTAAATGAATGGATTAAAAAAGCAGTGATTCTTTATTTCCCGATTCGCAAAATGGAAACCACCCTGGCAGGCCCGCTTGAGTTTCATGATAAGATGCTGCTCAAACGGGATTATAGCGCTTTGGGCATTCGGGTGGTGCCACATGCCGTGGCACGCTATGGCGCCTACATTGCCCGCGGTGTGGTGCTTATGCCAAGCTACGTCAACATTGGCGCCTACATCGACAGCGGAACAATGATCGACACCTGGGCAACCGTAGGCTCATGTGCACAGATAGGCCAGAACGTTCATCTTAGCGGTGGAGTAGGGATTGGCGGCGTATTGGAACCGGTGCAGGCCAGCCCGGTGATTATCGAGGACGGCTGCTTTATCGGGTCGCGCTGCATTATTGTGGAAGGAGTGCGCGTGGAACAGGAAGCGGTGCTTGGCGCAAATGTGGTGCTTACTGCTTCCACCAAAATTATTGATGTCACCGGACATACACCCATCGAAACTATAGGCGTGGTGCCTCGCAGAGCAGTGGTGATTCCGGGAACGACGACAAAAACATTCCCCGCCGGCGACTATCAGGTGCCATGTGCGCTAATCATCGGACAACGCAAGCCTTCCACCGATTTGAAAACGTCTTTAAACCAGGCGCTGCGCGAATATGAAGTAGCGGTTTAGCAAGGCAAATTCCAATCACTTTTTTATGAAAAAATCATCTTTCAAACGAATTCTTATCATACAAACCGCTTCTATTGGTGATGTGGTTCTGGCTACGCCATTGATCGAGAAGTTATCGGATTTTTATCCGCAAGGCGAAATAGATTTTTTGGTGAAGCAAGGCATACAGCAGGTGCTTACAGATCATCCGCTGCTGCACGAGGTGTTGGTTTGGGATAAATCTTTCGATAAATACAAGCATTTGTATCAACTGCTGAAATCCATCCGGTCGCGGCGATATGATGTGGTTGTTAATGTGCAGCGCTTTGCGGCAAGTGGATTTCTCACGGCTTTTTCGGGTGCAGCAATAAGGCTGGGTTTTCGCAAAAATCCTTTCTCGCTTTTTTACTCACTGCGCCTCCCGCACCACATTTCAGCCGACCCCGCTAAAAGCCGTCATGAAACACATCGCAATCTGTCGTTAATCAGTAGCATCACCGACGACGATATGCACTACCGGCCTAAGTTGTATCCTTCGCAAGTCGATTTTGCCAAAGTATCACAATACAAAACCCAAAAATACATTTGCATAGCACCGGCTTCTTTGTGGTTTACCAAACAGTATCCGGAGCGAAAGTGGATTGAGTTTTTGCGTGCATTGCCAGAACCATTAGCAGTTTACATGCTCGGAGCACCAAATGATGCGCTTTTGTGCGGACGTATAATTGAGGAATCAGGATATTCGCAAAGCCTTAACCTTGCGGGAAAGCTTACCATATTGCAAACGGCTGCTCTGATGAGGGATGCCGCAATGAACTTCGTGAACGACTCAGCACCTATGCATTTTGCTTCCGCAATGAATGCACCCGTTACAGCCATCTTTTGCTCCACTGTGCCCGCTTTTGGTTTTGGTCCGTTAAGCGATGATTCCGCAATCGTAGAAACAGACCTTGCGCTAAGCTGCCGGCCATGCGGTTTGCATGGCTTCAGGCAATGTCCTGAAGGTCATTTTAAATGCGCCCTTACCATCCCCATCGAAAAATTATTGCAGCGCGTTCCGTAATTTACCTTTAGATTTGCAGTCGCACAACAGCTATCATGGACACCACGCAAAAACATATCCAGAGTGAAGTCGAAAAAACCGTCAAAATTTTACGACAGGGCGGCACCATATTATATCCCACCGATACCATCTGGGGCATTGGCTGCGACGCTACTAACCAGCGGGCTGTTGAGAAAATTTACAAAATCAAGCAGCGTATCCCCGACAAGAGTTTACTCATCCTCACCGATACCATCGAAAGGATTTATAATTATGTTAATGAAGTTGATCCGCTCATCGAGGAACTGGTGCGCAGTTTCAACCGCCCGCTGACAGTTATTTATCCGGGGGCAAAAAACCTGGCCAAAGGCGTGGCCGCCGCCGATAAGTCGATTGGGATCCGCGTGGCGCGTGATGAATTTTGCAGGTTGGTAATCAGCAAACTCGACAAAGCTATCGTTTCTACTTCTGCCAACATTTCGGGTGCTGCCACTCCCTTTCGGTTTCAGCAGGTTTCGGAGGAGGTAAAAAATGCTGTGGATTATGTGGTGGATTTGTATCACGACAAAATTACCGAGCTAAAGCCGTCGCGCATCATTCGCATCAAGGACAAAGGCGATTTTGAAGTAATCCGCGATTGATTTCAGCCAAAGCCATTCTAATATTGTAAAGAGGCCCGATTCGGGTGTTTTCGGCTTTTTAATCCTGTTAAATCCATTTCTGGAAAAAATCATTCTTCAATCCAAAATCATCTTCGTAAATTGTCATTCCATTCATAAAGCTGGTTTCGACAAGATCAACCACCGCTATAATTATAGGGCTGGCGTAAGCCTAATACCGGTTTGCTCCTGTTGCCACTGTGGACTGAGGACTGAGGACTGAAGACTGAGGACTGAAGACTGCCCACTAAAGGCTGAAGGCTGAGAACTGATGACTGAGAACTGCTGGCTGCCGACTGAGGACTGATGGCTGCTGACTGAGGACTGATGGCTGATGACTGATGGCTGCTGACTGAGAACTGCTGGCTGCTGACTGAGGACTGCTCCCTACATCACCTCTTCATACTTCAGATTATCTATAATAAAAGTCTGCCGATCGGGGGTGTTTTTGCCCATATAAAATGAAAGCATGTCGCCGAGCGCCTGTCCTTTTTTTAATATCACCGGGTCGAGGCGCATAGAGCTGCCGATAAAATGTTTGAACTCATCAGGCGAAATTTCTCCCAGCCCTTTGAAGCGTGTAATCTCGGGATTCACTCCGAGCTTTTTGAGTGCGCCAATGCGTTCTTCTTCCGAATAGCAGTAGATCGTATCCTTTTTGTTGCGTACCCTAAAAAGCGGTGTTTGCAAAATGTAAAGATGGCCGGCTTTCACCAGGTCGGGATAAAATTGCAAGAAAAATGTGAGCAACAGCAGGCGGATGTGCATCCCATCCACGTCGGCATCGGTGGCTACCACGATATTGTTGTAGCGCAGGTTTTCGAGGTCTTCGTCGATGTTGAGCGCCGCCTGCAGCAAGTTAAACTCTTCGTTTTGGTAAACGATTTTCTTGGTCATGCCATAGGAGTTGAGCGGCTTACCTTTGAGCGAAAACACCGCCTGGGTGTTCACATCGCGACTTTTGGTAATGGAGCCGCTGGCCGAATCGCCCTCGGTGATAAAGAGCGTTGTCTCCAGCCGTCGGTCGCCGCTGGTGTTGTAATGCACCCTGCAGTCGCGCAGTTTTTTGTTGTGCAGGCTGGCCTTTTTCACACTCTCTCGTGCCAGCTTTTTGATGCCTGCAATGTCTTTGCGCTCTTTTTCGCTGCTAAGGATTTTCTGATAAATAGTATCGGCGGTAGCGGAATTCATGTGCAGGTAATTGTCCAGGTTGCGCTTAACAATGTCCGTCACATAGTTGCGGATGGTTTGCCCGTCAGGCTCCAGATATTGTGAGCCGAGCTTGGTCTTGGTCTGCGACTCAAATATAGGCTCCTGCACCTTTATGCTTAGCGCCACCACGATGGAAGCCCGCACATCGCCAGGGTCGAAGTCTTTTTTATAAAACTCACGTATGGTCTTAACGATGGCCTCGCGGAAAGCAGCCTGATGGGTGCCGCCCTGCGTGGTGTTTTGTCCATTTACAAACGAATGATATTCCTCACCATACTGATTGCTCATGTGCGTAAAGGCAAATTCCAGATCGCCTTCTTTGAGGTGGATGATGGGATAGAGCGCTCCGCCGTTGATGTTACGCTCCAAAAGATCGTGCAGGCCGTTTTTAGCAAAAAAACGTTCGCCGTTGTAATAGATGCTCAACCCGTTGTTGAGAAAAACATAGTTCCACAGCAGTTTCTCCACATATTCGGGGATGAAGTGAAAGTTGCCAAAAAACTTGGTGTCGGGCACGAAGGAGATGAGGGTTCCGTCGCGTTCGGTGGTATCGGCCAGCTTGTCTTCGCGGGTGATAATGCCGCCGCTGAATTCCACTACTTTGGTCTTGCCATCACGCACTGATTGCGCCACAAAGCACGACGATAAAGCGTTGACGGCCTTGGCGCCCACGCCATTTAAACCAACAGATTTTTTAAAAACCTTGCTGTCGTATTTGGCGCCTGTGTTTATCTTGGCCACACAATCCACCACTTTTCCCAGCGGAATGCCACGCCCATAGTCGCGGATGCTCACTTTGCGCTCTTCGATGGTAACGTCGATGCGCCGCCCGTTGCCCATCACAAACTCATCAATGGAGTTGTCGAGGATTTCTTTTATCAATACATAGATGCCGTCGTCCTGCGAGGAGCCATCGCCCAGCTTGCCAATGTACATGCCGGGGCGCGTTTGTATGTGCTCGTTCCATTCGAGCGACCGTACCAGGTCATCACTATATTCTACTGTCATCATTGTTTCATTATTGTTTCTGTAGGAGGCAAAAGTAAACCAATAGCCTGCTGGTTTGGGTGGACCGGGGAGGTAAGTTATCAAACCCCAATTGGCATTGCTAACGGGATTTTAAGCCAAGCCGCTTGTTGATAGCTCTTTCAATTGCTTACAGCCGTTGATAATTTTATTTTGCTAATGAGTTTGTGTAAGGTGTTTCCGGATTAATTGAATCACTGTTTCAGTTGGTAAATTCCTGTTTTTTTGGATGCTTTAAGCGTTTTTTATCGTTTCAAAACATTTATCTTTGCCGACTTTTACAGGAATGGAGCAAAGCAAATATTAGTATAAAAACTATGAACGAAAAACTGCAGGAACTAACTACCCGGATTTACGACGATGGGGTTGAAAAAGGAAAAAAAGAAGCTGCTGAAATTGTGGCTAAAGCCAAAAAAGAATCGGAAGAGCTTTTGAAAGCTGCGCGCGCTGATGCTGAAAAAATTGTGGCCGACGCCCGCCAATCAGCCGAAGAGCTGAAAAAAAATACCGACTCCGAATTGCAGATGACCACCCGGCAGGCAGTTACCGGCATCAAGCAACGCATCACTGACTTGCTGGTAGATAAAGCCGTAAACCAGGCCGTAGATCAGGCTTTTGACGACAAGGATTTTATAAAAAAACTGGTGCTCAAAATGGCCGACAATTGGGAATTGATTGAGAAGCACGGTAAGGATGTAACCGTTTTTATGTCGGAAGATGACCACAAAAAACTCGAAAGCGTCCTGAGCAAACAATTGGCTGAAAAGGTGAAAGGCGGCGTGGACATCGACTTCGAGGAAGGCATCAAAAGCGGATTTAAGCTTGGCCCCAAAGACGGCAGCTACAAGATTAGCTTCACCGACGAAGATTTTAAACTATTTTTCAATCAATATCTCCGCCCGCGAACCCGTAAATTTTTTGCCGATAACCAATAACATGCTTTTCAAACGCCATTATTATTACGAGGTTGCCGGTCTTCCCGATCTTTTTCTCGACGAAAACCGAGCTAAGGTGTCGGTGGCTGGTTTCAGGGAAGAGTTCCGACAGAAGCTTCACCCCGACGACTATGCGCTCGTAGAGGTGCTGTTTTTGAAATACGACAACAAAAACCTGCTCAATCTGCTGCTTAAAAAAGATAAGCCCTGGCAGGAATTGGCCAACTTTAGCCGCGAGCTACTCGAAGAAGAAATTCGCGAAAGCGACCAACGCATACCAGATTACATGCGGCAGTTTATCGAAAAGTTTAAATCTGGTGAGCGCGACGACAACAATATACTCTGGGAAACGGTGCTCGACAGCTATTTTTACGAATATTTGCTTTCACTCGACAACGATTTCCTGCGAAACTATTATAGCTTTTTGCTTGATTTTACAAATGTGGCCACTGCGCTGGCACTGCGTGAGCATGAGATGCCGCCGGCCAATCAGCTTATTGGCGATAACGTAATTACGCAAAGTATCCTGCGCAGCAGCGCGCGCGACTTTGGGGTGACACAGGATTTTGCGGAAGTAGAAAAAATAATTGCTGCCTGGCAAAGCGCCACCATTACCGAACGCGAAAAAAATCTTGACCTGATAAAATGGCAATGGATCGACGAGCATACCTTCTTCGAGTATTTTACCATCGAACGCCTGCTGGCTTTTATGCTTCAATTGGAGATAGCCGAGCGGTGGATGCTCCTGGATCCGGAAACCGGTCGCAGCATGTTCGATCAGTTGCTCGACAGCCTAACACGCGATTACAAATTGCCCGAAGAATTTAATTTACGACAGATAAAACGTTCTTGATCATTCACAGTATTATTAATTACCAATAATTTCTAAATCTTAAAGTCATGAAAAAAGCTAAAGCACTTTTAATCGCAGTAATTTTGCTTGGAACCACGCTTACCCAACAAAGCTGTATCGGATCGTTTCAGCTTACCAAGAATCTCTACAACTGGAATATGGACATCGACGGACGTTGGGGTTCCGAAATGGTTTTTCTTGCCATGAATATCATCCCGGTTTATGCAGTTACAATACTTGCTGATGGTGTGGTGCTCAATAGCATCGAATTCTGGACAGGCAATAATCCGCTGGCGATGAATGACGCAGAAAAGCAAACACGCATTGTTAAAAATGGGGACGACAGCTATAAGCTCACGGCCGAAAAAAATATTATTCAGGTACAGAAGCTCAGTGGCGACAACACGGGCGAAACAGGTGAATTTGTATGGAACGAACAAGGCCAAAACTGGGTTTTTCAATCCAATGGTCAACGCTTTGTGCTACAGCAGTAATTTTCTTATTATTTTCAAAAGTATTTTAAATGACAAAAGGATCAGTATCCGGAATCATCGCTAATCTTGTAATTGTTACCGTTGATGGCCCTGTGGCTCAAAATGAAATTTGCTACATCATCCTGGGCGAGGTTCGCCTCATGGCCGAGGTTATCAAAGTGATGGGCGAAAAGGCCTATGTGCAGGTTTTTGAAAGCACACGCAATCTGAAGGTGGGAACGGGAGTAGAGTTTACAGGCAATTTGCTTGAAGTTACTCTGGGTCCCGGCATCCTCTCCAAAAACTTCGATGGCCTGCAAAACGACCTCGACAAGATGGAAGGTGTTTTTCTGAATCGTGGCGAATACACCAACCCGCTCGAAAACGACAAAAAGTGGGAATTTAAACCTCTGGCCAGCATAGGCGATTTGGTAGAAGCTGGCTCCTGGTTGGGAGAGGTTAAAGAAAACTGGATGGCGCACAAAATAATGGTGCCTTTTAAATTAGGAGCAAAATACACTGTAAAAAGCGTTGCCGCCGCAGGTAGTTATACCATCCTGGACATGATAGCAACCCTTGCCGACAGTCAGGGCAAAACCCATGAAGTGCGCATGGCGCAGAAGTGGCCGGTAAAAGTCCCCATCAGAGCTTACAAAGAAAAGCCGCGTCCCTTCCGCATGCTCGAAACAGGGATTCGTTGCATCGACTCATTAAATCCCATTGTAGAAGGTGGAACGGGTTTTACGCCTGGTCCTTTTGGTACCGGCAAAACGGTGCTACAACATGCTTTGAGCAAATACGCCGAAGCCGATCTTATTGTTCTTGCCGCGTGTGGCGAACGTGCCAATGAGGTGGTGGAGATTTTTAAAGAATTTCCCGAACTCATCGACCCGCGCACCGGACGTACCCTCATGGAGCGTACCACCATTATCGCCAACACCTCCAACATGCCTGTGGCTGCCCGCGAAGCATCCGTTTACACCGCCATGACCATTGCCGAATATTACCGTTCGATGGGTTTGAAGGTGCTGATGCTCGCCGACTCCACTTCCCGCTGGGCACAGGCTCTGCGCGAAATGTCGAACCGCATGGAAGAATTGCCCGGCCAGGATGCCTATCCGATGGACTTGCCGGCCATCATCTCCAACTTTTACTCGCGCGCAGGATATGTTTTTCTGCCCAACGGAAAAACCGGTAGCATCACATTTATCGGCACAGTGTCGCCGGCTGGTGGCAACCTGAAAGAACCCGTAACCGAATCCACCAAAAAAGTGGCGCGTTGTTTTTATGCTTTGTCGCAATCACGTGCCGACAGCAAACGCTATCCGGCTGTCGATCCCATCGAGAGCTACTCCAAGTATCTCGAATACGACGAGGTGATCGAATATCTGCGCGAAAATGTGAGCGAGCAATGGTCTGACCAGCTTCAATATGCACGAAATCTTTTGGTTCGTGGCAAAGAAGCTTACGAGCAAATTAACATCCTGGGCGACGATGGCGTGCCCATCGAATATCATATCCGCTTCTGGAAATCCGAAGTTTTCGATTTTGTAATTTTACAGCAGGATGCCTTTGACGAAGTGGATGCACAAACACCCATCAAACGTCAGAAATACATGATGGATCTGGTACTCGACATAGTAAAAGATGAGTATGAGTTCGAGCAGTTCGAAGAGGTTAATAGCTACTTCCGCGGCATTATCAACATCCTGAAGCAAATGAATTATGCAGAGTTTCAATCGGAGGAGTTTGAGAAGTTCCACGGGCAACTCACTGAAGAACTCAAGAAATACCACCCTGTCGCTGCGGCAGTATAACCCAACTATTTTACAAAGCTCATCTAACATATTATTATGCAAACACAGGCTTTTCAGAAAATTTACACCAAAATCGATCAGATCACAAAGGCAACCTGCATGTTGCATGCCACCGGTGTGGGCAACGAGGAGTTGGCCATGATCGGTGAACGGCTGGCACAGGTAGTGAAGATAATCGACGATAACGTTACGCTGCAAGTATTTGGTGGCACCGAGGGAATTCCCACCAACGCCGAGGTAACCTTTTTGGGCAAGGCGCCCACCCTTAGAGTAAGTGAAGCACTGGCCGGACGTTTTTTTAATGCCTATGGCGATCCCATCGATGGCGGCCCGCGCGTGGAAGGTCGCGAAGTAGAAATCGGCGGCCCGTCGGTAAATCCTGTCCGACGTGATAAGCCAAGCAACATGATCTTTACCGGTATCGCTGGCATCGACCTGAACAACTCCCTGGTGTCGGGGCAAAAGATTCCATTCTTTGCTGATTCCGATCAACCTTACAACATGGTGATGGCCATGGTGGCATTGCGCGCCAAAGCCGACAAGATTATCCTGGGCGGCATGGGACTTACCAACGACGACTATTTGTTTTATAAAAATATATTCGATAATGCAGGCGTACTGGATCACATCATCAGCTTTGTAAATACCACTGATGATCCGCCCGTAGAGCGTCTGCTCATCCCTGACATGGCACTCACGGCAGCAGAATATTTTGCTGTCGAAAAAAATGAAACCGTGCTGGTGCTGCTCACCGACATGACGCTCTTTGCCGACGCACTGGCCATCGTTTCCAACAGGATGGACCAGATTCCAAGCAAGGACAGCATGCCCGGTTCGCTCTACAGCGACCTGGCGAAGATTTACGAAAAAGCAGTGCAACTGCCCACCGGCGGCTCCATCACCATCATTGCCGTTACAACACTTTCGGGGGGCGACATCACCCATGCCATCCCCGACAACACCGGCTACATTACCGAAGGGCAGCTTTATTTGCGCCGCGACAGCGATATTGCCAAAGTGATCATCGACCCGTTCCGCAGCTTGTCGCGACTCAAGCAAAATGTGATTGGCAAAGATACCCGCCGCGACCACGGCAAGGTGATGAATGCTGCCATTATGCTCTACGCCGAGGCAGCAAATGCGCGCACAAAACTCGAAAATGGTTTCGACCTCACCGACTTCGATGAGCGGGCATTGGCTTTCGCCACAAGATACGCCAACGACCTGCTGGCCATCGACGTGAATATCGGCGCCGAAGAGATGCTCGACAGAACCTGGGGGTTGTTTGCCGAATTTTTTGAACAGGCCGAGGTGGGTATCAAGCAAGACTTGGTGGACGAATTTTGGCCTGCCGGATAACAGTTTGTAAGTTATGGCTATAAAATTTAATTATAACAAAACATCATTACAGGCGCTCAACAAGCAGTTGAAGGTAAGACTCAATGCACTGCCCACCCTCAAAAACAAGGAGTCGGCACTGCGTATTGAGGTAAAAAAAGCCCGCGCGGAAGCCGACCGACTAAACGAAGAGCTGGAAAAACGGAAACAGGAAGGCTCAGCGCTGCTGCGGATGTGGAGTGAGTTTGAACCCGACCTGCTGGCCATCAAAGATGTTTCGCTTTCGGTGAAAAAAATTGCAGGCGTTAAAACGCCGGTGCTCGACAATATCGAATTCGAGCTTAGGCCTTTCAGCATCTTCAGCAGTCCATCGTGGTTTCTTGAAGGTATTACTATACTAAAAGCGATGGCACGGCTGGCGCTGGAGCGCGATGTGTTTGCCCGCAAAACCGAGCTGCTCGACTTTGCCCGCAAAAAAACTACGCAGAAAGTAAACCTTTACGAAAAGGTGCAGATTCCTGGCTACGAAGAAGCCATCATGAAGATAAAACGATTTATGGAAGACGAAGAAAACCTCTCCAAAGCGGCACAAAAGATTGTGAAGACGCGCATGGAAGAAAAACTTGAGGAGGCCTTAGCATGATTCTTCCCATGAAAAAATATTCGATGCTGGTGCATCATGCCGACTTTGAGCAATTCCTGGTGAATCTGCAAAACCTCGGCGTGGTGGATGTTGCTGATCGCGGTGTAGCGCCCGATGCTGCCACACAGCAAAAGATTGAGCAACTGCAGCAATACGATCGCACCATAAAATTTCTATCCGCAAAAATTCAAAAAGAATCTGCCGACAGTACCGACCTATCGGCGCAGGAAATTGTCGGCAAAATCGCCGCCATGCAGGCCGAACTCGACGACATCCGGCAAAAGGGTGCGTCGCTCGACAAGCAATTCCGCATACTGCGACCCTGGGGCGATTTCGACCGGGCGATGTTCGACAAGCTCGAAGCTCATGGCTACAAACTCCGCTTTTTTATGGCCGGCCAGCGAAAATACAACCCCGAATGGGCCGGGCAATTTAATCTTGAAGTAATCAGTGAAACCGATGGCCAGGTGTTTTTTGTAATTGTCGATACCGGCCAGGAAACAATCGACATCGATGCTGAGGAGGTGCGCGCACCCGAGCGGGCGGCCTCCGGGGTAATTGCTGAACGCGAAAAGTTGGAAGAACGTGCTACCGAAATCAGTAACTATTTCAAAGATCAGGCGCGGGCTTTTATTCCTAAATTGTTTGTCGCGCGCAATGGGCTGCTCGATCATATAAACTTTAACAGTGTAGTGCAAAACAGCGCCACCGAAGCCGACGACCAGATACGCATCGTTCAGGGTTGGGTGCCGGCACAAAAGTCGGTGGCAGTGGATGCATTCCTTAAAGAACAAGGCATCTTTTCCCTTACCGAAAATCCCGTAAAGGGCGAAAAGGTTCCTATCCTGCTCAAAAATGGCAACTTCAGCAACCTATTCGAACCTATCGGAAAACTTTACTCGTTGCCCAAATATGGCGAGTTGGACCTGGTGCCGTTTTTTGCGCCTTTCTTTATGATGTTTTTTGGCTTCTGCCTGGGCGACGCCGGCTACGGGTTGCTTTTCCTCATTGGAGCTACCATTGCCAAACCGCGCGTGGATGGCATGATGAAAAAAATTGTTACGCTGGCGCAATGGCTCGGCGGAGCTACCATCATTTTTGGTGCCCTTACGGGAACATTCTTTGGAATGAACCTGATAGAAATGGTTGACAATGGAAACCTCAACTGGCTTGCAAGCTTTCGACAATACATGCTCGACTCCGAGAAGATGTTTTATCTTGCCCTTATCCTGGGCGCCATCCAGATACTTTATGGCATGGGCATCAAAGCTGTAAATCTTTCGCGGCAGTATGGTTTCCGCCACGCACTTTCTACGCTTGGCTGGATGTTGCTAATAATAGGCAGCGCCGTGCTCTTGTTGCTGCGCAGCGAAGCCAATCAGCAGTTGATCACCATATTATTATATGTACTGCTGGGCATCACCGGCATCCTCATCCTTTTTATGAACAATCCTGACAAAAACATTTTTATCAACTTTGGCGGCGGATTGTGGGATGTTTATTCGGTAGTAACGGGCGTTTTGGGCGACTTGCTGTCGTACATCCGCCTTTTTGCGCTGGGCGTTTCGAGTGCTATTTTGGGATACGTTTTCAACGACCTGGCCATGCAAATGAGCGGCAGCATACCCGTGCTTAGCCAGATCATTTTTGTGCTGATATTGCTTATCGGCCATGGCCTCAATATTTTCATGGCTTCGCTGGGTGCTTTTGTACACCCGCTACGTTTGACGTTCGTCGAATTTTATAAAAATGCCGGCTTCCAGGGCGGCGGAAAAGCGTATAGTCCTTTCACGAAAAAAGAAGAAGCTGCTAAGGAAACCATCTTTTAATGATTGATAAAAATTAACAAACAAAGATTTTAATAAACTAATCAAACAACAAAACAAAAGGAGATAATTGATTATGGCATTACCATTAATTTTAACGTATGTGGGGTTGGCACTCATGATTGCCCTTTCGGGAATAGGCAGTGCATATGGTGTTTCGATGGGAGGCAATGCAGCCATTGGCGCTTTGAAGAAAAATGATGAAGCTTTCGGTAATTATATGCTGCTTAGCGCGCTGCCGGGAACACAGGGGCTTTACGGATTTGCAGGATTTTTTGTGATCAACAACCTCGGTATTATCAACGAAAACATGACAATACTGCAAGGGGCAGCCATCTTTGGTGCTGGTATCGCATTGGGTCTTGTTGCGCTTCTGTCGGCTATTAAGCAAGGAAGTATCTGTGCCAATGGCATCGCCGGCATAGGATCGGGTTACGATGTTTTTGGTAAAACGATGATTTTGGCTGTATTCCCCGAATTGTATGCCATCGTAGCATTTGCAGCTACATTCCTTATCGCAACAGGATTGTAAGAGGTATTTGAAAGGTTTCTTACTGATACTTTCTGTCGCACCCCCACGATCTCCGGTTAGCGGAGGAGTTGCCAGCGCGCTATCGGTAGTGTGTGGCTGACTTCACCGCAAATAGGCGGAAGGGGTATTAAAGACATTTAAGCATCAGATAAATTCGCAGCCGATAGGTACAGGGCGTTTGGTGAATTGTTGTTGTTACAACATTTTTCATCAAACGTCCTGTATGTTTTTATAGGCGTTGCCCAATTGTTTGGTAACGTCGCTGGCTATCATGGCTTGCATCGATAACTTACGTGCGGCAAAGTCGCCGGCCAGGCCATGCAGATACACGCCCAATAAACAGGCATGCAGCGCCGGGTAACCCTGCGCCATTAGTCCCAGCAAAACGCCAGTTAGTACATCGCCGGTGCCGCCGGTACCCATGCCTGCGTTGCCGGTGCTGTTGAAATAGCAACGTCCGTCGGGCGTGGAGGCGCAGGTGTAGCCGCCTTTTAAAACTACAAAAACCTTGTTCTTAATTGAAAATTCCCGTTGTAACTCATGGCGCTCAAAACTGTTTTTGGTTTTACCCGCCAGCCGCTCAAACTCTTTGGGATGTGGCGTAAGGATACTATTTGGTGGTAAAAAGGCGAGCCAGGTTTTATTTTCTGAAAGTATGTTTAAAGCATCAGCATCGAGGATGAGTGGCACCGGCGTGTTTTGGATCAAATGCTTGAGCGCTTTTTGTGTTTCCAGATTTGTTCCCAGTCCCGGACCTGCAGCAATCGCCTGATAGTTTTCGAGATGGTCGGGCATCTTTGAAAAACTGAGTTCATAGGGGTCGATGCTGGTCATACATTCCGGAAGCGCCGTTTGCATGATTGGGTAGCCAATTTTAGGGATGTGTGCGGTAACAAGTCCCGCTCCTGCGCGCAGCGCAGATTCGGCTGCCATCACTGCGGCGCCCATTTTCCCGTAACTGCCGGCAATGAGTAATCCGTGGCCAAAGGTACCTTTGTGATCGAACTTGTGTCGCGGTATCAGCAAAGGCTGAACGTCTGGCTTTAGAACGTAAAAGTTGTTGGTGGGCGCGTCTGCTATAAAATTTGCCGAAAGGCCAATATCTAAAATTTCCCAGTTGCCGACATAGCTTTCGTTTTCAGGAAAGAAAAATGCCTGCTTTGGAAACTGAAAAGATAGCGTGTAGTCGGCGCGGATGATGGCTGCGGCTTTGTCGGCAGAGGGTTTATCAGCAAAAAGTCCCGACGGCATGTCGATGGCAACTACAATGGCGCCACTCTGGTTGATGTGGCGGATGAGCCGGGCGGTGAAACCTTCGGCAGGACGCGAGAGACCAGAGCCAAAAATGGCATCAATTACTACTTCGTCGGAGGCAATTTCCGGAAAAGTGGTTGCATCTTTAATCTCGTCAATCACTACCTCTTCATTCTGCTGAAGGCGCTCCAGATTGGTGGTAAAGTCGTCGGTACTTTTTTCGGTAAGGCGCACCAGATGCACCAGCACCTGATATTTTTTTCGTGCAAGCAGCCGTGCCACCACCAGGCCATCGCCGCCATTGTTGCCCGGCGCGCAAAAGATACGGATGGTACGGTAGCGTCCGGCATGTTTTTTCACCCACCGGTAACACTGGTGGGCTGCTCTCTCCATCAGATCGACGGAGGCTACAGGCTCATGGGCAATGGTGTAGGCATCGGCCTCACGGATTTTTTCGACAGGAAATATTTTCATTTTATTAAAAAATAATATTTTGTAAAAATAAAAAAAGCCAGGATAGTTTTCGGTTTGCCGCCTCATTAAATTTGAGAATGCCCAAAAAATATCATTGTTAAAAGTATCTTTGCCCGCCATAGTTTTTTACTTTTGACGTCCTATTTTTATTTTTCATAAAGGAAATGTTTTTAAAATTCAAACAACGATTTATGCTCATGCGGATTGGTCGCGAGCAGCGCAGCCGCAAGCCGACGCCCAAAAACATCTCCCTGTCTGCCAGTAAATTCATCGGGCTTATCTTTGTACTCGACGATGAAGAAAAGTACCGTAGTGTTTTACGCCTCAAAAAACAACTCGAAAGCCAGGGCAAGCGTGTAAAAGTGATTGCGTATGTGCCCACGCGTGAAGTTCCGGATTATTACATGGCGCAGTTGCAGATGGACATTTTTTCGAAAAAAGCCGTCAATTTTTTGGGCATTCCCACCAACGAATTTGCACGTGATTTTGTAAAACAACAATTCGATCTGCTCATCGACCTCTCACTCTCGGAGCATCTGCCGCTGTATTATGTGGCTGGTTTTGGCAATGCCATTTTACGCGCCGGGAAGTACAGGCCGCACATGCTTTCAGTTTACGATTTTATGATCAAAGCCAGCGACCAAATGAGCTTTGACGATTTTATAGCAGCGATGATGGAATACCTCGCATTACTCAACACATCCAAGACATGAAAAAAATTTTTACGGGTACCGGCGTCGCCCTGGTGACGCCATTTCATAAATACGGCACCGTGGATTTCGGGTCGTTAAAGCAAGTTGTGGAGCATACCATCAGCAATGGTGTGGATTATTTGGTGGTGCTGGGAACTACCGGCGAGTCGGTAACGCTGTCGGCGGACGAGAAAAATGCTGTGGTCGATTTCGTAATCGAAACCAACAACCAGCGCGTGCCAATAGTGAAAGGGGTAGGGGGCAACAACACCCAGGACATCGTCGAAACCATCAAGTCGGGCAGCTTCGAGGGCATTGATGCGATACTTTCGGTGTGCCCGTATTACAACAAACCACAGCAAAAGGGGCTTTATTACCATTTCAAAACCATCGCCAGCGTATCGCCGGTACCGGTGATTTTGTACAACGTGCCCGGACGAACCGGTTGTAACCTGCAGCCGGAAACCACGCTGCAACTTGCCAAAGATTTCAAAAATATTGTAGCCATCAAGGAGGCCTCCGGTAATTTTGATCAGATCACACATATTATCAAAAATAAACCCAAAGACTTTACGGTAATATCGGGCGACGATGCGCTCACGCTTCCGCTGATAGCGCTTGGCGCCGAAGGTGTTATTTCGGTGGTGGCCAACGCTTTTCCGGCGCAATTCTCGTCGATGGTTAATCTATGTTTGAAAGGCGACTTTGTGGCTGCCCGTAAAATCCATTATCAGTTGTCGGATATTATCAAAACATTGTTTGAAGATGGCAGCCCCGGCGGAATAAAAGCAGCGCTGCAAATCCTCAACCTGGCGCCAAACAATCTGCGCTTGCCAGTAGTCAAAATCAACAAGTCCACCTACTTGCAGCTCACGAATTTAATCAACGAATATGTTTCATAAAAACCAAAATCAAAAAAAGAATGACAATTAAACGCTTACCAATACTAATTTTTTCACTTTTTGTAACCCTGAGTTCGCTATGGGCGCAGCCGGTGAACGTGGATAGCCTCTTTGGCAAACGCGGCGAAATCTATTTCAGGTTCAATAAAGCTGATGCCGACCTACAGCGCCTGTCGCATCAGATATCTATCGATGCTGTGCAGGGCGATGTTGTTTTCGCTTACGCAAATAAAAATGAGTTTGCTGATTTTCTCAGAAATGACCTGCCTTTTGAGCTATTGCCCAAGCCGGGTGAATTGCTCAAAAATCCGCGCATGCGCTCCGACGTCAACATCAAAGCCATCAACGAATGGGATTTCTATCCTACCTACGACGCCTATGTTTCTATGATGAACCAATTTGCCACCGAATACCCGGATTTATGTCAGGTTTTTAGCATCGGGCAAACCGTTGAAGGGCGTCAGTTGATGGTGGCCAAAATTTCGGATAATGTGGCTACACGTGAAGCCGAGCCGCAATTTCTTTACACCGGCACCATGCACGGCGACGAAACTGCCGGGTACATCATTTTACTGCGCCTGATAGATTATCTGCTCGAAAACTACGCCACCAATCCGGAGATTGCTGCTTTGGTAAACAATTCGGAAATATGGATAAATCCCGCTGCCAACCCCGATGGCACTTATGCTGGCGGTAACAACACCGTAAACGGCGCCACGCGATACAACGCCAACAATGTGGACCTCAACCGCAACTATCCC
The DNA here is from genome assembly GCA_009928785.1 of Clostridia bacterium. Taxonomy (GTDB): domain Bacteria; phylum Bacteroidota; class Bacteroidia; order Bacteroidales; family 4484-276; genus SABY01. The sequence continues at coordinate 38,883 of SABY01000012.1, forward strand.
GACCCGCAGGACGGCCCACATCCCGACGGCAACGCCTGGCAGCCCGAAACGATTGCTTTTATGCAAGTGGCCGAAGAAAATAATTTTGTGATGTCGGCAAATACCCATGGCGGCGCCGAGGTGATCAACTATCCATGGGATACTTGGCCCACTTTACACCCCGACAATGATTGGTATTATTTTATTTGCCGCGAATATGCCGACACTACCCACGTTTATGCACCCACCGGCTATCTTACCGACCTTAATAATGGCATCACCAACGGCTACCAATGGTACACCACCAACGGCTGCCGTCAGGATTATATGAACTATTTTCAGCAGTGCCGCGAAGTAACCATGGAGCTATCGGGCACCAAGTTGCTTTCGCCAGCCCAGCTTCCTGCGCACTGGAATTATAACTATCGCTCACTGCTCAACTACATACGCCAGGCAACCTATGGAGTGAATGGCCTGGTTACCGATCTGGAAACCGGCGATCCGCTCGATGCCATGATCAGCATCGAAGGCCATGACATGGACAGCTCGATGGTGTTTACTGCGCCATCCACAGGTTTTTATCAGCGCCCGATTGAAGCCGGGAGCTATGATATCACCTTTTCGGCGCCGGGACGTTTTCCGCAGACCATTAGCAACGTGCAGGTTTCGCGTTATGCAACCGTCAACCTCAATGTTCAGTTGGATGCCGGCGATCTGATCCCCGACTTTTCGGTTTCGGCTACTTCGATAGCCATGGGCAGCACAGTTAATTTTACGGATTTGTCGTATGGTAATCCGGTGAGTTGGAGCTGGGTTTTTGAAGGCGGACAACCAGCTACCTCAACAATACAAAACCCACAAAACATTCTCTATAGCCAAACCGGAAGTTTTGACGTTTCCCTCACCATTACCGATGCCGGCGGCAACATCGAAACCATCACCAAAGAAAATTATATCTCCGTAAATGCCGAATTTCTGATGGGCAACCAAACCATTACCACCTGCACCGGATTGTTTTTTGATACGGGTGGCGATGGTGCAAATTATCAGAACAACGAAGACTTTACGATGACTTTTAAACCGGAAACAACTGGCAGCAGCACCATTGTCGATTTTTTGCAGTTTGATGTGGAAGCAAATGCTTACTGCGATTACGACTGGCTGAAGATTTACAACGGTACTTCCGCCTCGGCACCGCTTATTGGTACTTATTGCGGAACTACTTCGCCGGGAACCATCGAAGCCAGCAATGCCGAAGGTGCGCTCACTTTTGTTTTTCACAGCGATTATAGTGTGAATAAGCCGGGCTGGAAAGCTGAGATAAGTTGTGTTGAGCAATTGATGCCACCCGTTGCCGATTTTACCGCTGATAGCACGTATACTTTCGTTGGTCATACCGTGCAATTTTCAGATTTGTCTATCAACGTGCCCATCATCTGGAACTGGACTTTTGAAGGAGGTACTCCTGCCACCTCATACTTGCAAAACCCATTGATAAGCTATAATTCGCCGGGAATTTATGATGTAACTCTGGTGGTACAAAATGAAATGGGCACCGACACCAAAACCATTCAGGATTATATTGTTGTGGAGGAGTTGCTGTTACCGGTGGCTGATTTTACGGCCGACAGCACGCACACCTGGGAGGGTCACACTGTTCAGTTCACTGATTTGACCATCAACGATCCCATTGCCTGGAGCTGGACTTTTGAAGGCGGCACACCCGAAACCTCTACGCTGCAAAATCCCCTCATTACCTATTTTGAGTCGGGATATTATGATGTGACGCTGGTAGTGGAAAATGCCAACGGCACCGACACCAAAACCATCGAAGATTACATCTTTGTAGATACCAGTATTGGCTTTGCCGAAAATAATAAGGATGGTATTGTGATTTTTCCTAATCCGACCACAAACCTGATAAACATTCGGGCTGCTGTACCTATCGAGCTATTAGAACTCACCGATTTGTCAGGCCGAAGCGTGTTATTTCAGACTGTATCTGCCAATCATGCTCAGTTGCAGATGGGGTTGTTACAAAAAGGAATTTACATTTTAAAAATTCATACCGCCGGCGGCTGCTTCACGCGAAGGATAACGTTGGTGCGATAAGTCTAAAAAGATTTCGTTGTTTCATGTCGAAGCCCTGGTGTAAAAGCCGGGGCTTTTTTTTTGAAATAAAAATAGGGGGAATGAGGATTTTAAACAGCTTTCTTCCGGCTTTTAATACGTTTTGCCCTTTCACGATTGAGATTGATGATGGCAAAAATCATAACACCGGCACTGATCCACTGTACTACCGAAAGTTTGGCGTCATTAAAAATATAATCGAAAATGATAGCCGAAATAGGAAACAGCAACTCGCAGATGGTGGCGATAATGGCTTTGATGCGGGTAAGCCCGAAATAATACAGAAAAATAGCTCCCGATCCTGTTGTAACCGCGATGATAAAAAAGATAAGCCAGTTGAACGGAGTAGTGTTATAAATATCACCATAGGTTCCCATCACTATTACCACCACGAGCATGATAACGCTGGTAAAGCCGTAGCGGAAAAAGGTGGCAGTGGTAAAACTATAACGGTTGAGGATGCGCTTACTGAAAACGGTTGAGCTTCCGAAGGAAAAAGAGGCCAGCAATGCAAAAGCAGCCGCATAAATGGTATTGATATCGGTTTCGATGTTGGGTGCATGCAACCCAAAGGTGAGGAAATATCCGCCAGTGATGGCAACTGTAGCCCAGATAATGTAGTTTTTTCCGAGCCTTTCCTGCAAAAGTATTGCGGCAAGCGCAATCCCAAAAATGGGCTGAAGCTTTTGCAAAAGCACCACGATGGTAAGGTGCTGGAAGTTGACAAGAAACAAAGCCTTAACGATGGCCATAGTGCCGATGGCGCCGCCAAATAAAGCGACAAGAAACATGAAAATGAGATCGCTCTGTGTAAAAAGTTTCAGCACGCGGTATTGTCGGTGCAGAAACAAGTTCATGATAAGGAAAGGTATCAGGTGAAGGATCAGAACCACGTAGGTTACATCGAGGTTGTAGAGGCGTGGGGTAAGCACCACTCCGTCGAAACCCCACAAAATGGCCGATATGCTTACGGCGATCGCGCCCAGAATAATAGTTTTCTTTTCCGTCATCATGCGTGTAAAGGGCGGCAAAAGTAAGAAATTAAATTTTGCGCGCTGTGTCAGGAGCTTGTCAGTTTAAGCTTTCGGACTAATAATTGACTATTAGCGTCGGTTTTTTGTTAATAACTTTGTTAAAAATTAAAGTCGAAACTACTTTGGCTGTATTCAAAACAAATGTGTTACTTTTAGCATTCAAATCATTCACAAAACTCATCAGATATGGACATTAAAGAATTAAAGCCTACCGAGGTTTATTCGGGCACGGCGTGGCAGGCCGATCAAATCAGAAACACGCTCATGGACAATGAGATAGAGGCTTTTCTGGGCGATGAGATATGGGGAATGGATGCACCCATCGAAGAATCGAGCGGAATAGCGGGCGGCGTAAGTGTGTATGTGGCCAAAGACGACCTGGCCGAGGCACGCATGGTTGTGGATCGCTATTACCAGGAAGACACCTCGGACGATTATCAGTAAAAGCGCTCAGAATTTACGCTACAATTTGTTTCACCAGCCATGGTATCGAAGTTCGCTTTCGGCGCCATGGCTTAAATTTTTTTATTTTTTACCGCCACCAGGTATCTATTCCTGCTTTTCCATTTGCAGGATGATATCTTTCTGCTGACTGATGCGCTGGCGCAAAATCCTCAGATAAGTGCCGTTGAGGGTGTCAGGGAAATACGCGTAAGATGTTTGTGCCCATTCGAGTGCAGGCTCCAGCAATCCTTCCATTTCGTTGGCAATAGCCAGATTAAACGATGCCATCGCACGCAGACTGTTGTCCTGCACGGGCAGCGCCTTGCGCCACCATACGGCAGCGCCTGTCCAGTTATTGTCGATGGCTTCTTTGTAGCCGCGCCGTATATAGCGATGGCCGCGCCGAAAAACCATGCGCTCGGTTTGAGCATAATGCGGCGAAAGGTAAATGCCGTATTTTATGGCACTTTGCTCAGCAATTTCAGTAAGCAGTTGCCGACTTACCGCCAGGTTTTCGCTATCGCTCATGTTGTATGGATTTTTTACGGTCATGTAGAGCGTATCACGAATAGTTTTGCTGTCGATGAGTTTGGAAATAAACGGATCGATAAGCAGCCATTTGCTCACCATCACCACCGAAAATTCGCCGACCTCGCCGCCAAAGTCGCCAAAATAGATGTTATAACTCACGATTTTGTCGATGGAAAGCAATAGCACGATGGCTTCGGCTCCGGCATCGTTGCAGAGCTTGCGCAACTGCCGCAGGTGTGATTCTGTGAAATCGGCGGCATCGGCAGGCAGGTGTAATATTATCGAATCAGGATTTTCAATATCGAAACTCCCTACCATTTCCACCATTTCATCGAGTGTGTTTTTGGCGGCAGCCGCCAGCGCTCCACTGCGGTCGGTAGAATCGTAATACACCTGATCGAAAATATTATACAAGGTTCCGCGTCCTGCAACCGAATCAGCAGGTGTGCTATGCAACAGTAAAAGTGTTTGGTATTGATCGGGAAGAAAAAGCTCGCCGGGTTCCAGCACGGTGATGGAGAAGTATTCGTAATTGCGGCAGCCAGACAACAATAGTACAAACATTAGCAGACCAACTACTTTTTTGGGTAACCTTCGTCTTGTGTGCCGGTGCATATTGTTGCTTTTGATGTGAATTTTAACGCACAATTCTTCAGAATGTTTTGCCAGACATCGCTATGGCAGGTAACTTTGGGTGATGAATTTAGAAACCACATCCGGCTCCTTGTTTTTCTTTACTACTTTTACCGCCAGAAAAAACTCTCAAAAACGTTTCCGAATGAATTACGAAGCCTTCTTTAAACTCACCTACGGACTATATTTGCTCACTTCAAAAAGCGATGGCCGGCTCAATGGCCACATTTCCAACACTGTTTTTCAGATTACTGCCGAACCGGCGCGCATGGCCGTTGCCACCCATGCCGACAATCTCACTACCGAATTTATACGCAAAAGCAGAGTATTTGCCGTTTCCGCATTGCAGCAGGAAGTCACGCTTGAATTTTTGGGAAACTGGGGATTCAAAAGCGGACGCGACATCAACAAGTTCGAAAAGATCGGTCATAAGATTGGGAAAACCGGAGCGCCTATCGTTACCGAGAAATGTATTGCCTACTACGAGTGCGAGGTGGAGCAGGAGATACAGATAGGAACCCATGTTCTTTTTGTTGGGCGGGTTGTTGATCTGGATATGCTTGCAGGCGAGGAGCTGCCGCTCACCTATGCCTATTACCGCGACGTGATAAAAGGTGTTTCACCCGAAAAGTCGCCAACTTATCTGCGCGAAGAAAAGCTTGCGCCGGAAACACTACGCGAAAAACCATCAGAACAGGACGAACGACATGCCAAAGCGGCGCCAGCAAAGGAGATGAAAAAATACCGCTGTACCATCTGCGGCCATATTTACGACCCTGCCGAGGGCGATCCTCCTGCCGGCATTCCTCCAGGCACCGCCTTCGAGGATATTCCCGACGACTGGACATGCCCAATATGCGGCGTGACCAAAGAGGATTTCATCCCGTACGATTAAGGCTAATTGTTTGTTGTTTGTTTCCCGAATCGCTGCGCTCTCGGGATTTCCCCGATGGGTCAGGGCAGGCTGCTGCGCTCAAGTTTGTTGTTTGTTGTTTGTTGGTTCCCGCACGTGCGCATAGCCGTGAAGCTAATGGTTTTTTACTTTAACCTCATTATAATATTTCGCTCCTCTGGAGTTCACAATTATCTCTACTTTATCAAACTACAAATATTTTTTTATACTGATAAAAATCCATGAATTATTCCTTAACCTGACGGCTATGCGCTAAGACGGGATTGTTCGTCTCCCGAATCGCGGAGTATTTCCCGGTTTTATCGCAAGGATTTGTATCGGACGCCTGTAAAAAAAAACCTCCTGTATCACTACAGGAGGTTTTTTGTTATCGAAATTTCTTATCCGGCTTATTCGCTTACCATAGCGTCGTCGTCTGTGCGGGCAGTCAACTTGATGGCGATGCCCATCTCATCGTTGATGAAATTATCTTTCAGATTGTTAAACAATGTCTTGGAGCCATACTGCACGTTCCATTGCACCCTGTCAAGAAAAAACTGATTAGTTTGTGCGGTAATCATATTGTCGGCCATTGCCACGCGTGCATTAAATGTAATGCTGCGGGTGGTGTCTTTCATAGTTAGGTTGCCAGTAATGGCGTGAGTTGGCACAATGTCGCCAATTTCCTTTTCGCTGTTTGCTGCTGTGGAATCATATTCCGAAACCGAAGTGATTACAAAGGTAGCCGTGGGATGCTTTTCGGAGTGGAAAAAGTCGGCAGATTTGAGATGTCCGGTTAGCTTGGCATTGTCGTCAGCATCATCAATGTCGAGAACTTTGATGGAATTGAGGTCAATCGTAAATTGTCCGCCGGTGATGTTGTTGTTTTCTGTTTTAATCATTCCATCAATAATATCCACCGTTCCGTGGTGTGTTCCGGTGGGTTTGTAGCCCTGCCATTCGACGGTGCTTAGCGCGTTATCCACGCCATATACTTTATCAAAGCCACCTTCTTTTACTTCCTGTGCTGTGCTGCTTTCAGTTTTTTGCCCGCCTGAAGTGCAGGCCGTGAGGATTCCAACTGCGAGAATCATGCTAAAAAAAATCATTTTTGTTGTCATAACATCTTTATTTATTAAGTGATTAATTCAATTTTGATTAAATAATGGCCTATTAAACTTAAACAAAGCTGTTTTGTTCAAAATCCAAATGAATGCTATTATGAAATGTAAGAGATGACAGCTTTCGGAGCTAAAAATATGTGTTAAACCAGTGATCGCTGAATCCTAAAAAATTGAAAAATATGTCCTTTTCGGGATTTTTGCACTATTTTTGGCCATCTACAAAACAAAAAAGTAGATTTTATTTGATTGCAGCTCATCACATCAACTCGTTTTTTAAAAGCCTTTTCGCTGACAGCGAAGTTTTCAACCAAAAGATTTGTATTTTGCTTGTCGCAATCCTGAAGCTCTGGATGGATCATGCTGTACATCAAAAATTTTTAATCAAATTTTAAAAACAACATTATTATGGAAATGACCGAAAAAGTATTCAACCAAGCCGATCCTATTGCTACCAAAGAAAAACAAGAGCTTGTCGATTTTCTCTATGAGCACCTCGATGAGTATGGCGACAAAAAAGAGCACATAGCAAGTTGCATCGATTACGCCATGAATACCAACCCAATGGCGGGGGGATTTATAGTAGAAATGCTCGACAACGAAAAAATAGTAGGTGCACTGGTGATGAACAAAACCGGCATGTCGGGCTACATTCCCGAAAACATTTTGGTGTACATCGCTGTAAATTCAGATTACCGTGGCAAGGGCGTCGGACGTAAGATTATGGAGCGCAGCATGCAACTGGCCAAAGGCGACGTGGCTTTGCACGTGGAGCAAAACAATCCGGCCAATTTTCTTTATAAAAATATGGGATTTGTAAATCCTTACCTCGAAATGCGTTTTTACAGAGAAGGAAAACCCACCCGTGCCAATGACTAAAAGAACCAAAATTCAAAACAAATTGATGCATTATCCGTCTGTAATTGAACTCAGCAAATCGGCGTTAGAAAATAATTTTCGTTTCCTCCACGATTATTATGGGGAAGATGTGCGCATTTCGTCGGTGGTAAAAGCCAATGCTTATGGGCACGGCATTCGCGAATTTGTGCCCATTGCCGAAAGTTGCGGCATCGATCATTTTTCTGTTTTTAGTTTGGATGAAGCCATGCAGGTGCGCAGCGCTTTGAAAAATCACGCCGATGTGATGGTGATGGGTTGGGTTGATCCGGCCGATTTAGAAATTGCCATTGCTGAAGAATTTGAGTTTTTTGTATTCGAACCCGATGTGCTGCCGTTGGCGGTTGAAGCCAGCAAAAAAATCGGCAAGAAAGCCAAGATTCATCTGGAGATCGAAACCGGCATGAATCGCACCGGACTGACGCCTGTGGAACTTAAGCAGAGTGTAAAAATCCTGAAACAAAATCCCGAACATTTTATTATCCGCGGCTTATGTACCCATTATGCCGGTGCCGAAAGTATCTCCAACTATTTCAGAATTCAGAAGCAGGTAAAAAACTACAACCGAACCTACAAATGGCTGGCGCGTCAGGGCATTGTTCCCGACATAATGCACACTGCCTGCTCGGCAGCGTCGGTGGCTTATCCCAAAACGCGCATGGACATGGTGCGTGTGGGCATTCTGCAGTATGGTTTCTGGCCCAGCCCCGAAACATTTATCTATTACACCCACGGCAACCACACCAATCACAATCCACTGAGCCACGTCATCAGTTGGAAAAGCAGTGTGATGAGCATCAAGAGAGTGAAGTCGGGCGAATTTGTGAGTTATGGCACCACCTATCTGGCCAAGGAGGATATGCGCATCGCCATAGTTCCTGCAGGATATTCTACAGGCTACAGCCGTTCGCTGAGCAATCAGGGCCGGGTGCTTATCCGCGGTCACCGCGTTGGCGTGGTGGGAATGGTAAATATGAACATGCTCGTAATCGACATTACCGGAATAGAAGAAGTGCAATTGGGCGACGAAGTGGTCTTTATTGGCTGCCAGGGCGACCAGGAAATTACTGTGGCCTCCTTTGTCGAATTTAGCGATCAGCTCAATTATGAAGTGTTGGCGCGACTGCCACAAAACATCCCACGCATAGTGGTGGATTAGAATGTTTTTTGTGCTTTTAAATGTTTACAAGAACATCAATCAATAGGATTATAAAAAAATGGCTTACATCGAATTAAATCGCGAAAAACTAAAAGTGAACTACTCTTTTCTCAACAAGTTATTCAAAAAAAATAAGATAGAGTGGGGGGTGGTGACCAAGGTTTTGTGTGGCAACAAACTCTTTATCAAGGAGGTACTCGACCTGGGTGTACGCGAAGCCCACGATTCGCGCATCAGCAACCTGAAGATGATAAAGTCGATAGACCCGGGTGTGCAAACGGTGTATATCAAGCCACCCGCCAAGCGTGCCATCCCGTCGCTGGTTAAGTATGCCGATGTGAGTTTCAACACGGCTTACTCCACCATTAAATTGATTTCGGACGAGGCGGTGAAGCAGAATAAGCTACACAAAATCATCATCATGGTAGAGATGGGCGATTTACGTGAGGGCGTGTTGGGCGACAACCTGATGAACTTTTATTCGCGCGTATTTGAGCTGCCCAATATCGAGATCATTGGCATTGGCGCCAACCTCAACTGCCTCAACGGCGTGATGCCTACTCACGACAAACTGATACAGCTCAGCCTCTACGAACAACTCATAGAAGCTAAATTTGATAAAAAAATCGCCTGGGTTTCGGGTGGCTCATCGGTTACCATACCATTGGTATTTAAAAAGCTCATCCCCAAAGGCGTCAACCACATGCGTATTGGCGAAACGCTTTTCCGGGGTGTGGATTTATTTGAGGAAACTACCATTGCCGGCATGCACAAAAACGTTTTCAAACTACACGCCGAAATCATCGAGCTGTACAAAAAACCTAAAGTCCCCTCTGGTGAGCTGGGATATAACGTGGCAGGTGAGAAACCCGAAATCGACGAAGCTGACTACGGAAAGTCGTCTTTTCGCGCCATCCTCGACATTGGCCTGCTCAACATCGACCTGAACCACCTGGTGCCCGACGACCATGAACTGGAATTTTCGGGCGCCAGCTCCGATATGATTGTTGTTGACCTGGGTAAAAACGAAAAAGGCTACAAAGTGGGCGACATCGTTTCGTTCGGCCTTACCTATATGGGAATCCTGGCTATTATGAACTCTAATTACATTACCAAAGTGGTGGTGGACGGGGAAGAGAAAAAAGTAGGTAGTAAGTAGTAGGGAGTAAAAAGGAAGAAGTAAGAAGTAAGAAGTAAAAAGTAAAAAGTAGGAAGTAAGAAGTAGAAAGTAAGATGACCATGCTTTTTGAAAAACTTTATACACCGTCATGCTTCCGATGGATAAAGAAGACAACTGATTAAAGAACTACTTTTGTCCGCATTATTTTTATCTTTTAGCGATGCCCGCAAAGAAAAATCCAAAACACGCTTCCGCTGCGTCATTTCACAATTATTATAGTCCGCTGCTCAAGCTGCTGGCGCTCGCGCTGTTGTTACTCTGGCTCAGCCGGCTATTGTTTTACCTTTTCAATCTGCAATACTTTTCGCATCTCGGAGCCGGCGAGGTGCTGCGCATCCTGGTGTTTGGGCTACGTTTCGATGTGGCCACACTTTTCATGCTCAATGCCCCTTTTATAATATTGATGACCCTGCCGCTGGCTGTGCGCAAATATAGGCTGTGGCGCTTTAGCGCAATGTTTTTATATCTTCTGGCCAACAGCATCGGGCTAATGACCAACATTGCCGACATCGTTTATTATCGGTTTACCTTTAAAAGGATGACCGCCGACATTTTTAGCTATGCCGCCAACGACATCTCTTTAGCGACGCTACTGCCACAGTTTCTGAACGACTTCTGGGGCTACTTTTTACTTTTTGGGCTTTTTGTGGTACTGCTGGTGGTAGCCGTTTCCCGTATTAATATTCTTCCAATAAAGCGAAAAGTCTATCCCTGGCTGTGGCACACACTTCAGGTTTTTGGTTTCGTGGCTGCAATGGCCATCACGGTCGTTGGCATTCGGGGAGGCTTGCAGCTCAAGCCCATCAATATTATTACTGCCGGCAAAGTTTCCGAAGCGCGCAACGCTGCGATGGTGCTTAACACGCCTTTTACCATTATCAAAACCTTCAATCAGCAAAACCTTTCGCGAACCGAGTATTTTGACCAAACAACGCTTGATGAAATTTATACCCCGATCATACAGCCGTCTGATTCAAGAGGTTTGTCCAGAAACGGATCGCCATTAAATCTTGTCATTATTATCATGGAAAGCCTTTCGGCAGAACATGTGGGCGCTTTCAACAAAAACCAGGAGAGTTACAAAGGTTTCACCCCATTTCTCGACTCGCTGATGCCACATGCAGTCGCTTTGCGCGGATTTGCTAACGGAAAGCAATCTATCGAAGGCATTCCCGCTATCCTCGCCTCAATGCCTTCACTGCTGGATAAGCCTTACATCAATTCGGCCTATGCCGCCAACAAATTCAACAGCCTGGCCGAACTACTCGGCGCCGAAGGTTACCAAACTGCTTTTTATCATGGCGGCACCAATGGCACCATGGATTTTGATGGCTTTGCGCAAATGGCGGGATTTGATAATTATTACGGGCGCACGGAATATAACAACGAAGCCGATTTCGACGGACAGTGGGGAATTTTTGATGAACCCTTTTTTGGTTATTTCGCTGACGGCCTCAGTGCCATGAAGCCGCCATTTTTTGCTACCATCTTTTCCCTTTCAGCGCATCATCCATACACCATCCCCGAAAAATACAAAGGGCATTTCCCGGAAGGGAATCTTGAAATACAAAAAACCATCGCTTACGCAGATTTCGCTTTGCGCAAATTTTTCGATAAAGCTGCCCGGATGCCGTGGTTTGGCAATACATTGTTTGTAATTACCGCCGACCATACTTCCGAAGCCTGGCTGCCGGAGTACAAAACCAAAACGGGAATGTACGAAATCCCGATAATTTTTTACGCACCCGGCTCGCGACTGCCTACACCCGCTGTTACTGTAGCCGACCAAATCGACATCATGCCCTCGGCACTCGGCCTGCTCGGCTACGATAATCCTTTTGTTGCTTTTGGGCAAAATATCTTCGACAGCAAAGAAGGAATGGCGGTGAATTACATCAGTGGCGTTTACCAATTGATAACCGATTCGTTGGTGCTCGAATTTGATGGAACCAACAGCCGCTCACTTTACAATTATAAAAAGGATCCACTGCTCCGGCAAAACTTGCTGACAACCAATCTGCGCGAGGCGCACAGGATGGAGCAAACCCTCAAGGCCATCATTCAGCAATACAACAACCGCATGATCGACAACCAACTGACGATAAATCCATGAGCGATACGCAGGCTAAAATAAAAACGCTTTTCATCGTCAATCCATTTTCGGGAGTTGGGCGCCATCACCTGGTAGAACAGATGGTGAGTAAATCGCTCGACGCATCTGTTTTCGATTATCAGGTGGTTTACACCGAGGCAGTTGGTCATGCCAGCAAATTAAGCAAGGCTGCCGCCAAAAACGGCTACCAGCTTATTGTAGCTGTGGGTGGCGATGGCACCGTGAACGAGGTGGCGGCTCCGCTTATCGGCACCGATGTGGTGCTGGGCATGGTGCCCTCCGGGTCGGGCAACGGGCTGGCGCGTCATCTTAAAATACCGCTCGAAACCGAAAAAGCTATCGCACTCCTCAACCACCAGAAAAAACGCCGCATCGACACGGTGACAGTCAACGACCGTGTTTTCCTGAGCATTGCCGGGGTTGGCTTCGATGCTTATGTGGCGCAAAAATTTGCTAATAAGCGTCGGCGCGGGTTTTTCCAGTATGCACGCATCATTCTGCTCACCTATTTCAAATATCTTCCCCAAAAATATGTGCTGCATCTCAATGGCGAACAAATCATCCGGAAGGCGCTTTTTATCAGCTTCGCCAACAGCGACCAATTTGGATACAACACCAGCATAGCTCCGCAGGCACGCATCGACGACGGCCTCATCGACATTAGCATCATGCGCAAAGCGCCCGCCTGGAAAGCTCCTTTTCTGTTGCTATTGTTTTTTATGAAAAAAATCGACCGAACGAATTATGTCGAAATGATAAGAGCCAGTGAAGTATTGGTAGAACAAAAGAAAAGACGCATAAACCTCGACGGTGAAACGGTAAAGATGGGGCAGAAGCTGCATTTCAGGATAATACCTTTATCGCTTACAGTTGCAGTGCCAAATGGGTAAAGGAGATTCTGTGTGTCTTTTTTAGAATTAAAAAGACAAATCTTTATTCTTATTTCATCCATCGGGCCAGCCATTTTTCACCAACGGCCACAGCCACAACCTCTCCTTTGGCGCAAAGCTCGTTGCCGGCAAAAAGATCGGTGCGTATCGTTACCCTATTCCCTTCTATGTTGCCCACAGTGGCGTGAAGGATGATTTCGCCGTCAAGCGGAGCGGGTCGCAGATAGCTCACATTGAGTGAGGCAGTGACGCAGCGTATGGGAGGCTCCGAACCCAACGGACGATTTTGATCCCGGTAGAGCGCGGCGCTGGCGGTACCGGTGCTGTGGCAGTCGATGAGCGAGGCAATCAACCCACCATAAACGTAGCCCGGCAGCGAGGTATGATAGGGTTTTGGTGTAAATTTGGCCACAGCTTTTTCGCCTTCCCAATGGCTCTTGAGCTGATGTCCATTTTCGTTAAGTCCGCCGCATCCATAGCAGTGGTTGAAATCGTCAGGATAATAATCCTGGAAAGCCTTGTCGTTCATAGTTTGATTAATTTTGGGCAAAAGTATGAAAATTGGTAAGCCGGGATAAGAGGGTGGAGGTTAGAGGGTGGAGGTTAGAGGGTGGAGGTTAGAGGGTGGAGGTTAGAGGGTGGAGGTTAGAGGTTAGAAATTAGAAATTAGAAAGAAGAGAGAGAAATAGGGTGGAGGTTAGAGGTTAGAAATTAGAAATTAGAAAGAAGAGAGAGAAATAGGGTGGAGGTTAGAGGATAGAAATTTTAAAGAAGAGAGAGAAATAGGGTGGAGATTAGAGGTTAGAAATTAGAAAGAAGAGAGAGAAATAGGGTGGAGGTTAGAGGTTAGAAATTAGAAATTAGAAAGAAGAGAGAGAAATAGGGTGGAGGTTAGAGGTTAGAAATTAGAAAGAAGAGATGAGTGGTGAGAAAGAGGCAGGTGATGCGATTAGGAGATGGCAGAAGATAATGGCGGAGGCGCATTGCATTTTTTTGGAAAATAATGATTTTGATCTAAAAATGGATTTTGGATTTTAAATCTTGAACACTACCCTTGCCTAAGCTCATCTTAAACCGAAAAACAGAATTTAGGACGTATCGTGCTTTTTAAAAAAATAATACCGACTTTTGCCGACTATGTTAAAAACATAATCCAAATACTAACTTTCGCTAATGATACTAAACAATAAGAAACTTCTCATCACTGGTGGGGCGGGCTTTATCGGTTCCAACCTCATCGAACGCTTTATCGGTCAAAACAACGAAATCATTTGCCTCGATAACCTGGCCACCGGAAAGCTGAAAAACATCCGCCGCTATTTCGACCATGATAAGTTTACGTTTATCGAAGGCGACATCCGCGATTACGATACCTGCCGCAAAGCTGTGGAAGGCGTGGATGTGGTGCTGCATCAGGCGGCCATGGGCTCGGTGCCCCGTTCGATTGCTGACCCGATAACGACCAATGAAGTGAATATTGGCGGGTTTGTGAATATGCTCACCGCTACCAAAGAAGCCAACGTGAAACGGTTTGTTTATGCGGCCAGCTCCTCCACCTACGGCGACCATCCGATATTACCAAAAATAGAAGACCAGATCGGTAGCCCGATGTCGCCTTATGCTGTTACCAAATATGTAAACGAGCTTTACGCAAAAGTTTATTCTGATTTGTACGGTATCGAAACCATTGGTTTGCGGTATTTCAATGTTTTTGGCCGCCGGCAGGACCCCAACGGAGCCTATGCTGCCGCGATACCAAAGTTCATCAAATTGCTGATCACCTATCAGTCGCCTCATATTTATGGCGATGGAATGCAGTCGCGCGATTTTACTTACATCGACAATGTGATTCAGGCCAACGAGCTGGCTGCTACTGCGGTACAAATGCGCGCGCTCAACACAGTTTATAATATTGCGTATGGTCAGGCCACAACGGTAACCGAACTCATCGAAACGCTTAAAAAATATCTTTCAGAATTCGACCCACACATAGCAGAGGTAGAGGCGGTAAAGGACGAAAAACGTGTTGGCGACATCCTCCATTCACTGGCTTCTATCGACAGAGCGCGAGAGTTGTTGGATTATAATCCTGAATATGACCTGCGTTCAGGATTGAAGCAAGCCATCCGTTGGTATTGGGAAAACCTTCAGTAAGGAAGGTCGGGCTTTATCCATTCAAACATTTTGTAATTCTCACCATCCATCCCCACGGCATTGTAAACATTGGCTGCCCGGCGGTTGGTATGGTGCATGTACAAACGGATTCCGGACACTTCCGGTAACTGCATCACTTGCTCCCTGATTTTTTCGTACATCAATCTAAAAATTCCATGCCGGCGGTATTCGGGCCACACATACACCGATTGCAGCCACCACACCATGGCATTGCGCCAATCGCTCCACTCGTAGGTGGTAAGCAGGCAGGCAATGATTTCCGATTCGTGGGTAGCCACATAATATTTCCCGCGCGATGGGTGGTCAAAAACGGCGCTGACGCCCTGTTCAATCTTTTGAGGATCGAGCACCAGTTGTTCCGTTTCCTGTGCCATCAGCATTTGAAACTTTATGATCGTCTTCTTTTCTTCTTCCAGTGCTGGTCTGAATAGTATCTCTAAATCCATGATTTCTTAGTTTTTGATTACGGTTGACCAATAGATTTCTTTTTCTGTTTTAATCTCTAAAAAATAAACTCCTGAGCTGAGGGGTGAGATATTATTAAATAACGTAATAAGGTTGGGGAATTATTATCAAACTACTTTCTTAGTAGGGTTTGAGGAAACAGAATAAGGTTTTGAATGTCAAAGACCTCATCCCCTGACCCCTGCTGCAGGAGAGGAGCGCCGGTAAACTTGCCGCCGCCCAATACTTCGGCGGTACCGCCCAGGGCAGCGCTTAGCGCTACTTTGCTACTAATGTCCATGTTTGCTCCGTATTTTATCATTGCTGAACCACCCAGCGAAGATACAAATCCTGAGAGAAAGCCATGCTCGAATTTTCCGCCATGAGTAAGTCGCAGGTCGCTCTGTAACAACCCATGAGCTACTGATCTTGGCGTCAAATTTATTAGCACATTGGTCATACTTTCTGTTTTCTAATTTGCTTTTGAAATGCAATGTTAATTCTTCCAGTTATGCTAATGTCGCAGGTTATTCCGGTTAGCGCCGTCTTCATTATGCCACGCCGCACCTATACATCGAAGGTTCCGATGGTGCTTACTTCTTCACGATTTTTTTAACTTCGATCAGTCTGGCATTTTGCGTGACATTGAAAAAATAGAGACCGGCCGGATAGCGCGACAGGTCGATTATAGTTCTGACATCACGGAGCTGCGCAGTTTCCAGTTCACTGCCACTGGAAGATTTGATGCTGAGCAGCACACCGGCATATTCTGGTGCAATTTCCACGGTAACCTGATTTCCTGTGGGATTGGGATAAATACGAATGTGTCGGTTAGGTTTATTTTCATTGCCGGGGCTTGACAGCGCCAGGTTATCGCAGTCCACCTGTATAAATTGCATTTGCCCCTGGTTGTTCACGGTGCCGCGCCAGCAGTTACCATCGGGCGATTTCATAATGATG